>QHSQ01000533.1 GCA_003221615.1 Candidatus Rokuibacteriota bacterium
GGCCGACGCGTGTCCTGACGTCGTCGTGCTTGATCTGCGAGGCGAGAAGGCCGAGCGCCGAGAAGTTCCCGGGATGGCGGGGCACGAGCACGCGCGGGATCCCGATTTCCTGGGCGAGAGCGAGCGCGTGCATGGGCCCGGCGCCGCCGAAGGCGATCAAGGTGAAGTCGCGAGGGTCGTGTCCGCGCTGGATCGAGATCTCGCGGATCGCCGAGGTCATCCGCGCGACCGCGATCGTGATGACGCCCTCGGCGAGTGCCTCGACGCTCATCGAACGACCGAGGCGTGTGCCGAGCTCGGTGAGAGCGCGCCGGGCGCCGGCCGTGTCGATGGCGATGCTGCCGCCGAGGCGCTTCGTCGGTCCGATGCGGCCGAGCACGACGTTGGCGTCGGTCACCGTCGGCTCCGTGCCGCCGAGGCCGTACGCGACAGGGCCCGGCGCGGCGCCCGCGCTGCGTGGGCCGACCTGAAGGCTTCCGTCGACATCGAGCCACGCGATAGAGCCGCCGCCAGCCCCGACGCTGTGCATGTCGAGCTGCGGAACCTTCACGGGAAACGCGCCGAGCATGCCGTCGGACGTCGTCAGTGGCGCCAGATCGCGCACCAGGCAGACGTCGGTCGACGTACCGCCCATGTCGTACGTGATGAAGTCGCGCACGCCGGCGACCTCGCCGACGAAGCACGCCTGGCTCACGCCTCCGGCGGGCCCCGAGAAGATCGTCTTGATCGGCAGGCGTCGCGCGGTCTCCGTCGTCATCATTCCGCCGCTCGAGGCGAGGGTGAGCACACCGTGCGCGTACCCGGTTGCCCGCAGGCGCTCCTCGAGCCCGGCGAGATAGCTGTCCATGATCGGCTGCAAATATGCGTTGAGCACCGTCGTCGAGAAACGCTCGAACTCGCGATATTCGGCGACCACGTCCGCCGAGCAGGACACGGGCAGCTTCGGGTAGCGACCTTTCGCGGCATCGGCGACAGCCCGCTCGTGCGCAGGGTTGAGGTACGCGTGAAGCAGACACACGGCGAGCGCCTCGGCCCCGGCAGCCACCGCGGCGTCGAGCGCGCGCTCGACGCTCGCCGGCTCGAGCGGAGCCAGAACCGTGCCGTCGGCCGCCAGACGCTCGAGGACCTCGAAGCGATGCTTGCGCTCGACGACCGGCTTGGGGCGCACGAACGTCGGCACGAAGAGCGCCGGAATATTGCGCTTGGTGCGCCCGATCTCGATCAGGTCACGGAAACCGGCGGTCGTCAGGATCGCCACGCGCGCACCGCGCCGCTCGAGCACGGCATTGGTGCCGACGGTCGTACCGTGGACGAGCCGCCGCACGTCGCGGCCCGCGATACCCAGCGCCTGGAGCCCTGAGAGAACGGCCGCGCTCTCGTTGCGCGGCGTGGACGGGGCCTTGGTGACGACGACCTTACCGGTGGTCTCGTCGGCTGCGGTCAGATCGGTGAAGGTGCCCCCGACATCGATGCCGACGATGAACATGCGCGAGATGATAGCATCGGGCCACAAAGGGGAGGCCATCCATGGCGACGAGCGGCGACGCGATCCGGCACCTCTGGACCCACAAGACTCAGGATCATCCCTGGCTTGCCGATGAAGAGCTCGTGATCGAGCGGGCCGAGGGAGTGCACGTCTGGACTGAGCGCGGCAAGAAACTCATCGACGGCTTCGCCGGCCTCGCCGTCGTCAACGTCGGTCACGGCCGTCGCGAGATCGCCGAGGCGATCGCCGAGCAGACCGTGCGTCTGGCCTACTATCCGACGACTCGCCAGTTCTCCAACCGGCCGGCCGCGGAGCTGGCGGCCAAGATCGCCTCACTCACGCCGGGCGATCTCGACTATTCGTTCTTCGCCGTCAGCGGGGCCGAGGCCAACGAGCGCGCGATGCAGATGGCCCGCCACTACTGGCTCGCGTCCGGCAAGCCCGGCAAGCACAAGGTCATCTCGCTCCAGGGGGGCTACCACGGTGGAACGACGGGCACGTTCGCCGTCTGTGGGCTGCCACACCTGACGGCGGCGTACACCGACCTGCACGTTCCGGGTTTCACGAAGGTCGCGCCGCCGTACCCGTTCCGCGATCGCGGCACCGGCACCGACGAGGCGCTCGTGCAGCGCCGCGCGCGCGAGCTGCGCGAAGCGATCGTCAAGGAAGGGCCGGAGACGGTTTCCGCGGTGATCATGGAGCCGGTCATCTCCTCGGGTGGCTTCATCATGCCGCCGATCGGCTGGCTCCGGGCCGTGCGCGCCATTTGCGACGAGCTCGAGGTGCTGATGATCGCCGACGAGGTCATCACCGGGTTCGGCCGGACCGGGCGCTG
>QHSQ01000540.1 GCA_003221615.1 Candidatus Rokuibacteriota bacterium
GAAGATGATGCCGTCGCTCGCCACGTGGCTCTCGGGCCAGCTCGGCCTCTTCCAGACTCACGCCTCCTGCGACCTCGTCGCCGCGTGCGCCGGTCTGCCGTACGGCATCGCGGAAGCGGTCCGCCTGCTCCAGGAGGTCGAACGCCCGGTGCTCCTGGTCTGCGGCGAGAAGTTCTCGGACAAGATCGGCACCGTGCGGACCTCGCGGATGATCTTCGGTGATGGCGCCGCGGCGCTCGTCGTCGCGCCCGCACCGCCGGGCGTCGCGCCCGACATCGAGTGGGTGCAAACGTACGCGAGCGGACCGATGAGCGAGGTCGACTCGATCATTTGGCCCAATCCCGAGTTCGACAACAACATCACCGTCTACGGACCTCAAGTCATAGCGCTGGTGCGACGCTATCTCACCCAGATGATCGACGAGCTGCGCGGACTCCCCCGGCCCGACGGCGCCACGGGCTCGCTACTGGACGCCGTCGACCTGATCGTGCCTCACCAGGCCAACAAGACGATGGTGCTCGATCTCGCCACGGCCGCGGGCGTCGGACCCGAGCGGCTCTACTTCGACATCGAGAGGGTCGGCAACACGTCCTCGGCGTCGATCCCGATCGCGATCCAGGACGCGGTGCGCGAGGGCGTCATCGACCGGCCCATGCGCGTCTTCTCGCCGGGCTTCGGTGCGGGCGCGGTGGCCGGCTACGTCGTCGCGCGCATCGACCCCGCGATCGTGGCCACGTAGGAGAACGGGCTACCGGCGTTTCGCCCGCGCCGACTTCACGGGCGTACGGCAATCACGGCGGGACCGCCCGTTCGCAGAGTTCTCCCGAGCGCTTCGGCGAACTTGCCTTCGGAGTCCGCGGCGAACGCCCTTACCCCGGAGTCCCGAGCCAGCTTCATCGAATCCGGTGCGCCCGCGCCGCAGTCGTCGAAGACGACCACGACGACGGCCGCGGCGAGCCGCGCGGCGGTTTCGAGCTCTCGCGCGGCCGCGGTGACGCCCGCCGCGTCCGTGAAGCAGACGACGCACCGTTCGGAATGAACGAGGTGGGCCGCGATCGCGGCCGGCAGCGCAAAGCCTGAAGTCGCGCCCGATGTCAGGAATTCGCGCGGGGCGATCGCATGCCAGGCGCCGGTGACGCACGTCTGGTACTCGCCCGCGTCGACCGTCCCGATCGTGCCGGCGGGTGTCGCCTCGCGGGCGAGGCGCACGATACGCGCGGCGAGATCGTCACCGGTGCTCCGCGCGGTGGCCTCGCGCCGCAGCCGATCGAGCTCGGCGACGTCCCAGTCGGCGCGCGGCTTGTCGCGAAGCCGCACCGCGAGCTCCTCGATGGCCGCCGCCACGTCGCCGAGCACGTGCGCCGCGGGCACCAGGCCATGGGGCAGCGGCGCCGGACCGAAGGCCAGCACGGGCCGAGTCGACCAGCAGAGTGCCGGCACCGGCTCGAGCGCGTCGAGGCCAATCGCGACGACCAGATCGGCGCGGCTCACCAGGCGCTCCTCCACGCCGGCGAGGCCGAGCACGCCGAGCATCAGCGGATGAGGATCCGGGAGCGCGCCCTTCGCCCGCGTCGTCGCCATGAGCGGCGCCGGCAGCGCTTCGGCGAACGCCCTCAGCCACTGCGCCGCATCGTCCGATCGGCAGTGGATTCCAGCGAGCAACAGCGGGCGCGAGGCGTCGGCGAGCGCCTGGGCAGCGCGATCGAGCGCCTCGGCGTCGGGGTACGGCAACGCGTCGGGACGGCACGACGTCGCCAGCGGCACCGCCGCTCGCCCGGCGACGTCGGCCGCGATGTCGAGATGGACGGGGCCGCGCGGCATGGTCATCGAGAGCCGGGCGGCGTGAGCGATCCGGTG
>QHSQ01000267.1 GCA_003221615.1 Candidatus Rokuibacteriota bacterium
GAGCTCACAGTAACGCTTGCTACATAACGAGTCAAGCGTTACACTCCCGGCATGCCATCAGAATCGACCAAGCAGCGCGTGCCGATCCGCGAGCTCGTCCGGTATTACCTTCGCCTCGGCCTCCTCGGGTTTGGCGGTCCCGTCGCGCTCGTCGGTCAGATGGAGCGCGAAATGGTCGGCGAAAAGAAATGGCTCACGAAGGAGGAGATGCGGGAAGGGATCGCCGTCTGCCAATCCCTGCCCGGCCCGCTCGCGATCCAGGTCGGCATCTGGATCTCGTACATCCGCGGCGGCTTCTGGGGGGCGTGGGCGGGCGGCTGGGCGTTCATCCTCCCGAACTTCGTCATCGTGGCCGCGCTGGCGGCGCTCTACGTCCACTTCGGCGGCCTGCCGTGGGTCACCTCGATCTTCTACGGCGTCAGCCCCGCCGTCATCGCGCTGATCCTGCACTCGTGCTATCGCTTGGCCAAGCTCGGCATGGACGACTGGCTCCAGTGGGCGCTCGCCGCCGTCGCGTTCGCCGTCACGCTCGCCGTACGCGCCGAGGTGGCGTGGATCTTCCTCGCCGCGGGCGCCGTCGGGATCCTGTACTACGGTTCGCTGTTCCGCACGCGGTCGCCGGCCTCCACGACGTCGTCGCTGCTCCTCGGCGTCCCGCTCGTCGCCGGAGTCGGCGGCGAGGTCGCCCTGGGCACGATGCTGGGCAAGCTGTTCACGTTCTTCCTGAAGGCCGGCTCACTCACCTTCGGAAGCGGGCTCGTGATCGTTCCCTTCCTGGAGAAGGGCCTGGTCCAGCAGACCGGGTGGCTCAACGAGCGCGAGTTCCTCGTCGCCGTCGCCATGGGGATGATGAGCCCGGGGCCGGTCGTCATCACGGCCACGTTCGTGGGGTACCTCGTCGCGGGCTTCTTGGGCGCCCTGGTCGCGACGATCGGCATCTTCCTGCCGTCCTTTCTGCTCGTTCTCGTCGTGGCCCCGGTGCTGCTGCGCTACCGCACGAACCTCAACGTGCAGGGCTTCATCAAGGGCGCGTACGGGGCGGCGATCGGGACCATCCTCGGCGCCTGCGTGCTGCTCGGCCGGATCGCGATCGGCGATTGGCTCACGGCGCTCGTCACGCTCGTGAGCCTCGTCGTGCTCTTCCGCTGGAAGGTCAGCAACCCCCTGCTCATCGCCGCCGCGGCGATGATCGGGCTGATCGCGTTCCCGTTGCTCCAACCGCCGTGGGTCTTCGTGAAATAGGAGCCCGGCATGAGCTCGCGAGGGAACGTCCTGTTCGTCTGTTTGCACGGCTCGGCCAAGAGCCTCATCGCCGCCGAGTACTTCAACCGCCTGGCGGCCGCGCGTGGTCTCGGCGCGAGGGCGACGTCCGCCGGGACCGAGCCCGATGACGCGATCCCGCCGCGTGTCATCCAGGGACTACGGGCAGACGGCATCGACGTCGAGGGACGTCGACCGCAACGTCCGACGCCGGCCGACGTCGCGGGCGCGGCGGCCGTCGTGACCTTCGCCTGCGACCTCGGCGAGCTGGCGTCGCGGGCAACCCGGATCGAGCGGTGGGACGACGTGCCGGCGGTCAGCGAAGACTTCAAGCGGGCCCGGGACGTGATCGTCGCGCGCGTGACGCGGCTCCTCGAGGATCCCGCGTTGGGAACATGACGTCCGCGGCCCTCCCATAGGGCTCCCGCATGCTCGGGTTTCTCTGGGAGATGCGGCCGTACTTCCGGCAGGTCGCCGGCCAGCTCGTGCTGGGATCCGTCGCCGGCATCATCATGAATACCGCCGTCGTCCTGCCGGCGATCCTCCTGGGTCGCGCGATCGACCGGGCGCTCTCCTGGGAGCGGGGCGCCGCCACGGCCGGCGACGTCGGCTGGGCCGCGCTGGCATTCGTCGGCGGCACGCTGCTCACCGAGGTGCCGCGCATCGGGAAACGCTGGTGGCTGATGACCGCCAATGCCCGGATCCGCGCGAATGTGCGCGCGGACGCGTTCCGTGGGGTGCTGGCCTGGCCCATGGCGGACGTGCAACGGACGCCACTGGGAGATCTGATGGCCCGCATCGTCGGCGACGTCGAGGTGCTCGGGGTGGGCGTCCGCGAGTTCAGCATCGAGATCTGGGACACCGTGCTCTTCTCCCTTTCCTTCGTCGCGGCGATGCTCGTCTTCGAGCCGAGTCTCACGCTCCTGGCGCTGCTTCCGGCACCGTTGGCCATGGTGCTCGCGCACGCCACCGGCCGCTGGGTCGCTGGGCGAACCACGAGGGCGCGCGAGGCGAGCGCCGATCTCACGTCGGCGATCCAGGAGCATCTCACGGGTATCAGGGTGCTGCGCCTCTTCGGCCGGGCCAGTGCGTCGGTCGAACGGATCGGCGAGCTGTCGCAACGGTTCGCGGAAAGAAACTTGAGCCTCGCCCGGCTCAAAGGCGGCTTGCAGCCGATCTACACGACCCTGATGATCGCGGGCGTCGTCTTGATCGTCTGGAAGGGAAGCGAACGAGTCGTCGCGGGGATCATGACCGTCGGCGCCTTTGTCGCGTACCTCGAGCTGTTTCTTCGCTTTGTCAACCGCGGTCATCGTATTCCACAGCTCGTGAACTCGGTGCAAAGCGGTGCTGCCGCGTATGCCCGTCTTCGACCGCTGCTCGCCCCAGCCCTGGGAGTCGCGGGCGAGCCTCGCGTTGCGTCCTTCCGAGCCGGGCACATTGCAGGGATCTCCCGGACTCCGGTCAGACCCACGGCGAGGACTCCGGGCCCCGTCGCCGTCTCGCTACGCGGCGCGACCTTTCGGTACCCGGGCGCCGAGGCTCCAGCCCTGCGCGAGCTGAACCTCGATATCCCCGCCGGGTTTCTGGTCGGGGTCACGGGGCCCGTCGGCTCCGGCAAGAGCGCGCTCGCGCGGTCGATCCTTGGAGTCCATCCGGTCGAGTCAGGAGCCGTGCTCATCGATGGTCGCCCCCTCGCGAAGCTCACACCGGAGGAGCGGAGCGGACTCATCGGATACCTGCCACAGGACGCGCTCCTGTTCTCCGGCTCGCTGCGGGAAAATCTCACGCTGGAGCGCGGGGGCGGGTCGCACGACGATCCGTTCCTGCTGCACGCCGTGCGGTTGGCAACGCTGGAAGAAGACGTGCTCGGCTTTCCTCGGGGCCTCGACACCGAGATCGGCGAGCTCGGCGTCCGCATCTCGGGTGGCCAGCGCCAGCGAGTCGGCCTGGCCCGCGCGATCGCCGCCGCCGCGCCCGGCTTGCCGGGGCTCCTGGTCCTGGATGATCCGTTCTCGGCCGTCGACGTCACGACGGAGGCCCGCATCGTCATGTCGCTCAAACAGGCATTCGGCATGGACGCGCCGCCCCAGGACCGCGCGACCATCATCGCGTGCTCCCACCGCCTGGCGGTGTTTCCGTATGCCGATCTGGTCGTGGTGCTGCAAGACGGTCGGATCGACGCCGTGGGAACGCACGCCGAGCTGCTGGCCGCAGCGGGCCTGTATGCGCGAATCTTCCGGGCTCAGCTCAATGCCGAGTCGATGTCGGTCGACGGGACGCGTCGATGAGTGGATCCGTCGTCACTGCTGACGGCCCTGCCGCAGGGGCTGGCTCGCTCATCGGAAACTTGACGAGCCTGCTGCAGCCCTGGCGGGCGAGAGCCATCGCCGTCGTGCTGTTCGTGCTCGCCGCCGCGTCCTTCGAGCTCGCTCCACCGTTCATCGTGCGGACGATCGTCGACGAGCATCTGCTCGTCGGCCGGTCGGCTGGCCTGCTCCTGCTCGCGCTCCTCTATCTGGGCGCCAGCGCCGCCGTCCAGGCGATGACGTTCCTCTACACCTATCTCGCCGCGACCATCGCGCAAGGGGTGCTCAGCCGTCTGCGGGTTCGCCTCTTCGCGCACATTCAGCGGCTCTCCATCAGCCGCCTTGACCGGACGCCGGTGGGCGACCTCATCAGTCGCTGCACGTCGGACGTCGAAGCTCTGGACACCGTGTTCTCGTCGGGTGTCGCCGTCCTGGTGGCCAACCTGGTGCGACTCCTGACCCTCACGGTCGGGATGCTCATCCTCAGCCCCGCGCTCACGCTCGTCGCCGCGCTGGTCGCGCCGCCACTCGTGATCACGCTTCGCTTCCTGCAGGTACGCGTCCGCCAGTCCGAACGCGCGACCCGCATCGCGATCGGGGCGCTCACGGCCCGCCTCCAGGAGAGCCTGGGGGGCATCGAGGTCATTCGCGCATTCAGCCGGGAGAGCGAAGCGGTCGGAGGCTTCCGGCAGGTGCTCAGCGGTGCACTGGCGGCATCGAACCGCGCCACGCGCTTCTCCGCCCTCTACACACCTGTGACCGCCATCCTGGCATCGTTGGCGGTGGCCGCTCTCCTGTGGGCCGGAACGCGACCGATGTTCGAAGCCTTCGGCATCTCGCTCGGCACCCTGGCGGCGTTCCTGATTCTCCTTCAACGCGTCTTCCAGCCGATCACGGCTCTCGGCGAAGAGTGGCAAACGGTCCAAGGAGCCCTGGCCGGCGCCGAGCGCATCTTCGCGACCCTGGCCGTGGCCCCCGAGGGCGCAGGACCGAGCACGATTCATCCGAACAGCGATGAGCCACCTCCGATTCATCTGGTCGACGTCGTCTTCGGCTACGCCGAAGGCCAGCCGGTGTTGCATCGCACCTCGCTCGTGGTGAACGCGAGCGAACACGTGGCGCTGGTTGGGCGCACCGGCGCCGGGAAGACCAGCGCGCTCCAGCTCCTGGCGGGACTCTACACTCCGTGGGCCGGCATGGTCCGGATCGCGGGTCGCGATCCTGCCTCGCTGGAGGAATCGGAACGCAGAAAGGTCCTGGGCGTCGTGCCTCAGGTGGTCCAGCTTTTCTCCGGGACAGTCTTCGAGAACCTCACCCTCGGGGATGCCACGGTGCCCGAGGCGGCCGTGCTCGAAGCCGCCAGGATCGCGGGGGCCGACACGTTTGTCCGCGCGCTCCCGATGGGTTATCAGACCCTGCTCAGTAGTAGTAGCGGCGGCCGGGGGACGCAGCTCTCCGCCGGCCAGCAGCAGCTGCTCGCCCTGGCGCGCGCGCTCGTGCACAGGCCGGTGGTGCTCTTGCTGGACGAGGCGACCGCCGCGATCGACGGTGTCAGCGACGCCGCGTTTCGGGCGGCACTGCGACAGTGGGCCTTGCCGGCAGGATGCGCCGTTCTGACGGTCGCGCATCGGCTATCGACCGCCATGGAAGCCGACAGGGTCGTCGTCCTGGAAAAGGGCGCGATCGTAGAGGAAGGCTCTCCCGGTGAGCTCGCCGGTCGCGAGGGCCGCTTCGCCGCCTTGCTGGAGCTGGAGGCGGCCGGCTGGGATTGGCGATCGGGCCCCTGAAGCGCGATAATGCCCGGCACTCGAACCAGAATCGGTCGCCGCGCCTCGGCGGGCGGGGAAGCCCCGACCGCCTTGCAGCGCGAACCACACGGGAGGACCGCATGGCCAAGAAGATCCTGTTCGTCGGAGCCGGAGCCATTGGGAGCTACATCGGGGCATTCCTGTCGCGGGCCGGCCACGACGTGACGCTCGTCGATCCCTGGGCGGAGCAAGTCGAGACCATCCGCAAGAAGGGCATTTCGGTCACGGGGCCGCACGATCCGTTCGAGGCCCATCCCAAGGCGTTTCACCTCAACGAATCGCAGCGCATGCCCCGTGACTTCGACCTGGCGTTCGTCGCGATGAAGGTCTACGACACGGCGTGGGCCGCGCAGCTGGCCCTGCGTCACCTGAAGCCCGAGGGCTACATCGTCGCTTCCGAGAACTGCTGGCCCGATCCAGTCGTGGCCTCGGTGGCCGGCGCGTCGCGATCGCTCGGGCTGGTGATGTCGAAGATTGGTGTCGCCGTGTGGAAGCCGGGCCAGGTCGAGCGCGGCGCCGAGAAGGGCCAGGGCACGGGACATGACGTGTTCCGGGTCGGCGAGCACGACGGCAAAGTCACCCCTCGCGCCACCGAGGTGGCCGAGATGCTCAAGGTGATCGACGGCTCCCAGGTGACCGAGAACCTCTGGGGCGAGCGCTGGGCCAAGCTCTGCGCGAACGCCACCGGCAACCCCGTGCAGGCCATGTCGGGGCTCGGGTCGGCCGAGATCGCCTCCAGCGAGGTGGGCCGAGCGATCACGATCCACCTTGGCGCCGAGTCCGCGCGGGTTGGATTGGCGCTCGGGCATCGCGTGCCGAAATTCGGCGGCACCACGGCCGAGCAGTGGGCCGCTGCCGACCGCCGCGAGGTCTACGACGCCCTGGACCGGATGCTCACTCCGACCTCGGCCGGAGGACGCAACTGGCGCTCTTCGATGGGGCAAGACGTGACCAAGGGGCGCCCGACCGAGATCGACTACATGAACGGCTACGTGGTGGCGCAGGGCCGCGAGCGCGGCGTGCCCACGCCGGTCTCCAATGCGACGGTCGACATCGTCCGTGAGGTCGACGCCGGCACGCGCAAGCCGGAGGCTCAGAACATCGGCCTCGTCCTGAAGCGCGCGGGGGTCTAGCTCGCGCGTAAGTTTTCGCGCCGTCGCTTGGCGCGACGAACATCGATTGCAGGCGCGCCTCGGCCGGCGGGGCCCCAGCCCCGCGACGGCCTGCAGCGCGCACAACCATCGCGGGCGGGCTCTGGACGTCCGTGTGTTCCAACGGGGAGGCTCGTGGTGAGTCGGTGGCTTCGATCGTTCGCGGCCACGGGGCCGCTTGTCGTGTCCTGTGCGCTCGTCACGTCCGTCACGACACTCGTCGCGCCGCTCGCGACGCTCGAGGCGGCACCGGAAGGCCAGGTCACCTACGCCTTCCACGTCACCCTGGCGCCGCGCTGGCTCGATCCCGGCGAGACCGAATCGGCCATCACGCCGTTCAAGGTGCTCTACGCGATCCACGACGCGCTGGTGAAGCCGATGCCCACCGGACAGACCACGCCGAGCCTCGCCGAATCGTGGTCGGCGTCGCCGGACGGCACCAGCTACACCTTCGTGCTGCGTCAGAACGCCAAGTTCCACAACGGCGAGCCCGTCACCTCCGAGGACGTCAAGTTCTCCTTCGAGCGCTACAAGGGCGGCGCGGCCAAGCTGCTCCACGACAAGGTCAAGGACGTCCAGGTCGTCGACCCGCGGCGGGTCAAGTTCGTGCTGCGGGAACCCTGGCCCGACTTCATGACGTTCTACGGCACGACGGCAACCGGCGCGGGCTGGATCGTGCCGAAGAAGTACGTCGAGAAAGTCGGCGACGAGGGCTTCAAGAAAGCGCCGATCGGCGCGGGGCCCTACAAGTTCGTCAGCTCCACGCCGGGTGTCGAGATAGTCGTCGAGGCCTTCGAGGGCTACTGGCGGAAGACGCCGAGCGTCAAGCGGTTGATCTTCAAGAGCGTGCCGGACGAGACGACGCGCGCGGCAGCCCTCAAGCGCGGTGAGGCCGACATCGTGTACTTCCTTGGCGGCCCCGTGGCGGAAGACATCCAGCGGACACCCGGGCTCAAGCTCAGCGCTGTTCGGTCCAACGCCGTTTTCTTTCTCGACTTCACCGAGCAGTGGGACCCGAAGTCTCCATGGCAGGACCGGCGGGTTCGGCTCGCGGCCAGCCTTGCAATAGACCGCAAGACCTTGAACGAGGCCGAGCAGCTCGGATTCGCGGGCATCACCGGCAACATCGTCCCGCGACACATGGAGTTCGCGCTGCCGATCGACCCGCATCCCTACGATCCCAAGCGCGCCAAGCAGCTCATGGTCGAGGCCGGCTACCCGAACGGCTTCGACGCCGGCGATCTCACACCCAACCCGCCCTACTTCTCGATGGCGGAGGCGGTCGCCGGCAACCTGGGCGCCGTCGGGATCAGGACACGCGTCAGGACGATGGAGCGCGCGGCCTTCCTGGCGACCTGGGCCGAGAAGAAGCTCCGCGGCATCGTGCTGGGCGTGCAGGGCGCGGGCGGCAACGCGGCTACGCGCATCGAAGGCCTCGCCACGAAGGAAGGCCGGTACGCGTATGGCGTCCTGCCGGAGGTCGAGGACCTCTTCCAGCGCCAGGCGAAAGAGATCGACCGGAAGAAACGCGAGGAGATGCTCCACCAGATCCAGCGGATCCTGCACGACCGCGTGGTGTTCGCCCCGATCTGGGAGAATGGATTCATTCGAGGCGTTGGCCCACGGGTGGAGGAACCGGCCCTCACCCTGATCCCCGCCTTCCCGTATTCGGCGCCGTACGAAGACGTCCGGCTCAAGAAGCAATAACGTGGTGCGCGCTGCAGGCCGTCGCGGGGCCGGGGCCCCCGCCGGCCGAGGCGCGCCTACAAAGAGTGAGGGACACCATGAAATACACACGAATCTCGGCCTACTGCCACATCGACCTGCCCTGGATTCCGCCCGATCTCTTCACCGCGAACGCGTCGGCGGCGATGAAAGAGCGAATGCCCTACGTCACGGACGGACCGGATGGGCCGTACTGGACCTGCCGGAACGGCCAGTCGTTCGGCCTCATGAACGGCGTCGGCCCGGCCGGGCAGAAGTTCGTCCCAGGCTCGCACTACCGCGTCGACGTCATGGCTGCGACCGGGCTCTACGAGGACGGCAAGAAGGGCATCCGGCGGCCGACCGATCCGGCGCTGCGCGTGAAGGACATGGATCGCGATGGCGTGCAGGCCGAGGTCATCTACGGCATCCTCGGCGCCGCCACGCGGCTCAACGATGCCGAGGCCGCGAACGAGATGTTCCGGATCTACAACGACTGGCTGAAGAATTTCTGCAATCACTATCCCGATCGCTACATCGGCCTGGCGTGCCTGCCCTACGGCGATATCGATTCCGCCGTGAAGGAGATCTACCGCGTGGCCAAGCTCGGTCTGCGCGGGATGGAGCTCTCCTGCTCGTGGGACATGGAGCCGATGTGGCATCCGGTCTGGGAGCCGCTCTGGAAGGCCGTGAACGACGTAAACTTGCCGCTCCACTT
>QHSQ01000268.1 GCA_003221615.1 Candidatus Rokuibacteriota bacterium
GACGTTGACCGGCCTCATGCGCGTGCGGCAGTTCACGCAGGACGACGCCCACATCTACTGCCGGCTGGATCAGATCCAGGACGAGATCACCGCGCTGCTCGAGCTGGTCCGCGAGTGGTACAAGACCTTCATGCTCGAGCCGTTCTTCAAGCTGTCGACGCGGCCCGAGAAGTCGCTGGGGACCGACGAGCAGTGGCAGGCCGCCGAGGGGGCCTTGCAGGACGCGCTCCGCGCCAACGGGCTCGCGTTCGAGCTCAACCCGGGCGACGGGACGTTCTATGGGCCGAAGATCGACGTCGACGTGCAGGACGCGCTCGGACGGCGCTGGCAGGTGGCGACCATCCAGGTCGACTTCCAGCAGCCGGATCGCTTCGGGCTCGAGTACATCGACAGCGACGGGCAGGCCAAGCGGCCGGTCATGATCCACCGCGCCATCTTCGGCTCGTTCGAGCGCTTCGTCGGCGTGCTGGTCGAGCATTACGCCGGGGCGTTCCCGACGTGGCTCGCGCCGGTTCAGGCGCGGGTGCTGCCGATCAGCGAGAAGCACATCGAGTACGCGCGCGCGGTGCACGCGCGCCTGCGCGCCGCGCGCATCCGCGCCGAGCTCGACGACCGCAACGAGAAGCTCGGCTACCGCATCCGCGACGCGCAGGTCCGGAAGGTCCCGTACATGCTCGTCGTCGGCGCTCGTGAAGCGGACAACGGCACCGTGAGCCTCCGCCACCGCAGCGGCGACGACCTCGGCGCCGTGCCGCTCGACCGCGTGCTCGCCGACCTCGCCCGCGAGATCGGCGCGCGCGACACCAGCCTCGTCGTGGGCCGCTCGTGATCGGCCGACCCACCGAGCCTACCGGGCATTTATACTCGCCGCGCGACGCTACGTTTCGCGGCTAACAAGGAGACACGCCTATCAGCCAAGCCAAGGACATCCGTATCAACGAAGGTATCCGTGTCCGCGAGGTGCGCGTGGTCAGCGCGGCCGGCGAGCAGCTGGGGGTCATGCCGATCGCCCAGGCTCTCGAGACGGCCCGCCAGCAGGAGTTCGATCTGGTCGAGGTCGCGCCCGACGCCTCACCGCCGGTGTGCCGTATCATGGACTTCGGCAAGTACAAGTACACGCAGGCTCGGCGGCTCAAGGAAGCGCGCAAGAAGCAGACGACCATCCAGGTCAAGGAAGTCAAGATGGGGCCCAAGACCGAGAAGCACGACTTCGACTTCAAGCTGAAGCACGTGCGGCGCTTCCTGGAAGAGGGTCACAAGGCCAAGGTCACGGTGCGCTTCAAAGGGCGTGAGATGGCGCACACGGAGCTCGGCTGGAAGATGCTGAACAAGATGCTCGAGGCGACGCAGGACATCGCGAACCCCGAGAACAATCCGCGGCTCGAGGGCCGGATGCTGCACATCATCCTGAGCCCCAAGGCCCACAACTAGGAGCGTGGAGTGCGAGCCGCAGGGCGCCGCGCCCGAGGCGAGTCTATGAAGGAGATCTCGAAATGCCGAAGATGAAGACGAAGCGTGGCGCGAGAAAGCGGCTCAAGCGGACGGGCTCGGGCAAGCTCAAGCGCGCGGGCGGCTGGAAGCAGCACAAGCTCGAGGGCAAGGATCCCCAGCGGCGCCGCAAGCTACGCAAGGGCAAGCTGATCGACAAAGCGGACGAGGCCCGCCTGCGGGTGCTCGTCCCTTATTTGTGATCTGAGAGGAGTCGGAGAATGCCACGGGCAAAAGGTGGAGCGAAGACGCGCCGACGGCGCAAGAAGATCCTCAAGAAGGCGAAGGGCTACTTCGGCGGCCGTCGCAAGCTCTACAAGACCGCCGCTGAGACGGTCCTGAGAGCGGGCGCCTTCGCCTACAGCGGCCGCAAGCAGAAGAAGCGCCAGGCGCGGTCCCTCTGGATCGTGCGGATCAACGCCGCGTGCCGCCAGGTCGGGCTCTCGTACTCGAAGTTCATGGCGGCGCTCAAGAAGGCCGGCGTCAACCTCGATCGCAAGGTGCTGGCGGAGCTGGCGGTCACCGATCCGTCGGCGTTCGCGAAGCTCACCGAGACCGCTAAAGCCCAGAGCCGGTAGTTCGTGGCGCACCCGCGCGTCGACGCCATCGTGGAGCAAGCACGGGCGGCCGTCGCCGCCGCGCAGTCGTCCAGCGACCTCGAAGCCATCCGTGTCGGCGTGCTGGGCCGGCAGGGCTCGCTGACGCAGCTCCTCCGATCGCTCGGCACGCTGGCGCCCGAGGAGCGTCCGCTGGTCGGCGCCGCCGCCAACGAGGCCAAGCGCGAGCTCGAGGATCTCCTGGAGGCGCGGCTGGCCGCGACCTCGGCGGCCGAGCGGCGGGCCGAGCGCCGGAGACGGCGGCTCGATCTCACGCTGCCGGGCCGCCGCCCGCCCCGGGGATCGCTGCATCCCCTGACGCGCGTTCACGACGAGATCGTCTCGATCTTCGCCGGGCTCGGCTTCTCGGTCGCCGAGGGTCCCGAGATCGAGAGCGACTACCACAACTTCGAGGCGCTCAACATCCCGCGCGATCATCCCGCGCGCGACATGCAGGACACGTTCTACCTCTCGGACAGCACATTATTAAGGACCCACACCTCGCCGGTCCAGATCCGCGCGATGCTGGCGCAGAAGCCGCCCGTGCGGATCATCGTGCCGGGGAAGGTCTACCGGCGCGACGTCGTCGACATGACGCATTCGCCGATGTTCCACCAGGTCGAAGGGCTGGCCGTCGACCGCGCGATCACGATGGCGGACCTCAAGGGCACGCTCGAGCTGTTCGCGCGCGAGATGTTCGGGCCGCGCTCGCGGATCCGCTTCCGGCCCTCGTTCTTCCCGTTCACGGAGCCCTCGGCCGAGGTGGACGTGCTGTGCTTCGTCTGCCACGGCGACGGCTGCCGGCTCTGCAAGCAGGGGGGCTGGCTCGAGATCCTGGGCTCGGGCATGGTGCATCCTCAGGTGTTGCGCAACGTCGGCTACGATCCCGAGGAGGTCACCGGCTGGGCGTTCGGCATGGGTATCGAGCGCATCGCGATGCTGAAGTACGGCATCGACGATCTGAGACTGTTCTTCGAGAACGACCTGCGCTTCCTGAAGCAGTTCGCGTGACGCGATGAAGATCCCGTACGCGTGGGTGCGCGAGCTCGTCGATCTGCGGCTGACGGCCGGGCAGGCCGCGGAGCGTCTCGTCAACGCGGGCATCGAGGTGGCATCGGTCACGCCACTGGCTCCCGACCTCAAGGGCGTGATCGTCGGCGAGATCGAAGCCGTCGAGCGCGAGCTCGGGAAGGGCCACGGCGGCTATCCGCTGTTCCTCTGCCGGGTCAGCACGGGCCGTGATCATTACTCGGTGGTGTGCGGCGCGCCGAACACCAGGGTCGGCGTCCGCGCCGCGTTCGCGCCGCCGGGCGCCGTGCTGCCGGGCGGCCGCCGGATCGCCGCCGCGAAGATCCACGGCGTCGAGTCGCAGGGCATGCTCTGCTCCGAGCGCGAGCTCGGCATCGGCGAGGAGCACGACGCGGGCATCGTCGAGGTGACGGACGCCCGCCCCGGCGCGGACCTGGTCGCCGCACTCGGGCTCGACGATCACGTGCTCGAGGTCGAGGTCACTCCGAATCGGCCCGACTGTCTGTCGGTCCTGGGCATCGCGCGCGAGCTGGCCGCGTTGACCGGCGCTCGCCTGCGGCCGCCCCAGGTCGTGCTGAGGGAGTCGGGCGACGCCGCGCGGAGCCTCGCGCGCGTCCGCATCGAGGCGCCGGATCTCTGCCACCGGTTCACCGCGCGCGTCATCAGCGGCGTCACCATCGGGCCGTCGCCCGCGTGGCTCCGCGCCCGGCTGCGCGCGATCGGCCTGCGCCCGATCAGCAACGTCGTCGACGCGACCAACTATGTCCTCTGGGAGCTCGGCCAGCCGCTTCACGCCTACGATTACGCGACGGTGGCCGACGCGACGATCGTCGTGCGCCGCGCCCGGGCCGACGAGCGCTTCACGACCCTGGACGGACAGGAGCGCGCGCTCGACGCCTCGATGCTGCTGATCGCCGATCCGCGGCGCGCGATCGGACTCGCCGGCGTGATGGGCGGCGCCAACACCGAGGTGACGGACCGGACCACGCGCGTGCTGCTGGAGAGCGCGTGGTTCGCTCCCGCGTCGATCCGGCGCACGTCGCGCGCGCTGGGCCTTCGGACCGACGCCGCGTACCGGTTCGAGCGCGGCGCCGACGTCGAAGGGCTCGTGAGCGCCTCTGCCCGCGCGGCGGCGCTCATCGCCGAGACCGCGGGGGGGACGATCGCGCCCGGCGTCGTCGACGCGTACCCGCGCAAGCGCAAGCCGCAGCGGGTGCGCCTGCGGATGTCGCGGGTGAAGCGCGTGCTCGGCATCGCGCCCTCGCCCGCGCTGGCCCGCAAGGTCCTCACCGGGCTCGGCCTGCCGGTGACGTCGCGGGGCGCGGACCTCGAGGTGACGGTGCCGAGCTTCCGGCGCGATCTCTCGATGGAGGACGATCTCGTCGAGGAGATCGTCCGCGTCTGGGGCTACGACCGGATTCCCTCGACGTTGCCGGGCGGCGCGATCTCGCTGGTCACGCACCCGGCCACCTTGCGCCAGAGCGAGGCCGTGCGGCGAGCGCTCGCGGGCGCGGGGCTCGCAGAGATCGTCACGTACGCGTTCAGCGACCCCGCGAGGACCGAGCTTCTCCGGCGTCCCACCGATCCCAAGCCCGTCGAGCTCATGAATCCGCTGGCGCAGGACGCGTCGCTGCTGCGCACGCACCCTCTGGAAGGCGTGCTGAGCGCGGTCGCGACCAACGTGAGGCGCCAGCAACCTGACGTGCGGGTCTTCGAGATCTGTAAGACGTACGCGCATGCTGCGGAATCGGAGCCGGGTCGCGCCGCGTTCAGGCCACCCTCGGCGGGAACCGGCCTCACGGCCCCCGCTACAACGGAGCCGGGTCGCGCCTCGCTCAGGCCACCCTCGGCGGGAACCGGCCTCACGGCCCCCGCTACAACGGAGCCGGGTCGCGCCTCGCTCAGGCCACCCTCGGCCGATGGCGATCTCGCGGTTCCCGCTACAATAGAGCCGCGCTGGGTCGCGATCGCACTCACGGGCGGGCGGACCGAGCCCGGCTGGTCCGGAGCGCCGGAGCCGGTCGACGTGTACGACGCCAAGGGACTGGCCGAGCATGTGCTCGCGGCGCTCGCCGTGCCCTGCGGCACGGGAGAAGCCGGCGCGCTCAGCGGATTCGAGCCCGACTGCCATGGCACGCTGGTGACCGAGAGCGGGGCGATCCTCGCCGAGTTCGGCGAGGTCGCGGCGACCTTGCGCGAGAGCTTCGGCATCGCCGCGCCGGTGTTCGCCGCGGTGGTCTCGCTCGATGCGGTCGGGGCGACGAGCGCCGCGCCGCTGCGCTATCAGGCGCTGCCGCGGTTCCCCGCGGTCGAGCGCGACCTGGCGTTCGTTATCGGGGGCGATCAAACCCTGACCGCGGCTCAGATCGAGTCGGCGCTGCGAGAGGAGGCCGGACCTCTCCTGCGGCGGCTCGTGCTCTTCGACGTCTTCCGCTTCCCGGACGGCCGGTCGAGCCTGGCGTGGCGCCTGCTCTTCCAGGCCGAGGACCGGACGCTGACCGACGCCGAGGTGAACGCGATCCAGGAGCGTGTGGTCCGGCGGATCACCGAGACTTTCCACATCACCCTGCGGAGCACCTGATGGGCGACGGTATCGTCGAGCGATTGACGGAACTCGAGAGCGCGGTGAAGCGTGCGGCCGAATCCCTCGGGCGATTACGCGAGGAGAACGCGCAGCTCAGGCGCGAGGTGAAGCGACTCGGCGACGAGCGTCGCCAGATCCTCGCCCAGGTCGACGTGATCCTGAAGGACATCGGCAAGCTCGATCTCGACAGGCCGCAAGAATGAGCGAGCCACGACGGATCGAGCTGAGCCTGCTCGGGCAAACGCTGGCGATCCGATCCGAGGCGCCGCCCGACTATCTGCGCCGACTCGCGAAGTATCTCGAGGAGCGCGTGGCCCAGCTCAAGCGCTCGGGCGTCAGCGATCCGGTGACGGCGTTGTCGCTCGCGGCGCTCGACATCACCGACGAGCTGTTTCGCGCTCGCGAGGACAAGTCGCGCGACGAGGGGGACGTGGGCGCTCGGCTCGGAGCGCTCGTGGCGCTCCTGGAGAAGGTCGCGCCCCGGGAGCCTAGCTCCGAGCGCTAGCCGGCGGGACGGCGTCAGGGGTGGCGGGGGTACGCGAGCGACTCCGTCACCCGCTCGCCCGTTGCCGCAGCTCTTCGAGCTGCGGGCGGGACTCGAGGGTCCCACTCCGCTGCTCGCGCCCGCCACCCCCGACGCCGTCCCGTCTTCCCGTGTCGGTGCTCGTTTCCACGACATCATCTCCGACTCGAAGCGGGCGGGTCCCGTCGGCGATCCAGTCGTCGGCGCGCTTTGGAGCATAGGGCTGACCAGAGCAAGTGTGCGCGACGAGAGCCTACGCGTGCGCTCTTAGAACTTGCCGTGGCGGCCGGCGCCGGAGGCGAAGCGCTGAGCGCCGGCGATGCTCTCGCCGGTGTTGAACGTGGCGGCGCCGATCACGTACTCCCTGCGGAGGGCGGCGGGCAGGCGAGCGCCCAGGGACTCGTGGGCCGAGCGGCGGTCGCTGCCGACGCTGTGCGGCGGGAACGCCGCGATCGTGGCGGCGAGGGCTTCGGCTTCGTGGCGCGCCTGGCCGCGCGCCACGACGCGGTTGGCCAGGCCGATGGCGGAGGCTTCGCGCGCGTCCACGGGCCGACCGGTCAGGATCAGATCGAGCGCGCGCCCGAGCCCGACCACCGCGGGCAGGCGCACCGTGCCGCCGTCGATCAACGGGATGCCCCAGCGCCGGTTGAAGACGCCCATCACCGCGTCTTCCTCGACGATGCGGAGGTCGCACCAGAGCGCGAGCTCGAAGCCCCCCGCGACGGCGTAGCCCGAGACCGCGGCGAGCACGGGCTTCCTCAGGAGCATGCGCGTGGGCCCCATCGGCCCGTCACCATAGGTGATGCTGCGCTTCTTCGGCCCGGCCGCCACCGCTTTCAGGTCGGCGCCGGCGCAAAAGGTGCCGTTCGCGCCCCACAGCACCGCGACGCGCGCCCCTTGGTCGCGCTCGAAGGCCCGGAACGCCGCGGCCAGGGCCTTGGCGGTCGGCCGGTCGATCGCGTTGCGCCGATCCGGTCGGTCGAGGATGATGGTGGTGACGGCACCCTGCGTTTCGGACCTGACGCTCGGTCGTTCCATGATCGGTGTTCCCCCGAAATGAGTGTGCAATTCAGGATACTTCGCTGGGGACTATACGCGGACACGGCGAGTCGGCGCACAATCAGCTTGACGCGCCGTCGCGCGGTGAGGTACCAAGAACTGTCCCTGCGCTGCTCGTGATGCCGGAGGGAAGTTTCAACCTCGTTAACAAATGGGGAGCTGTGGACGAGGGTTGTGTGCAAGCCCCTCTCGAAGGGGAAGCCTGAAGCCCTCCAATTAACGGCGCCCACCTGGTGATACCAGGTTCGAAACACCACGGCACACGGCAGAGGCGGGGATTTGACTCCCTCGCTCAGTGCCCCCTATACTGCGGCAATGCAAGGCATTTGGCTCATTGCCGACTCGATCATCGCGGTCCTTGCTCTCGTGCTCGGCTTCATTCTCCACAAGTGGATCAGCGAGCGAAAAATCGGAGACGCGGCGAGTCAGGCTGAGCGCATCGTCCACGAGGCCGAGCGCGAGGCCGCCAACCGCGTGAAGACCGCCGAGCTCGAGGTCAAAGAGGCCGCGCTCAAGGCGCGTTCGACCTTCGAAGACGAGACACGGCAGCGCGAGGGCAAGATCCAGCAGATCGAGCAGCGCGTGCTCTCGAAGGAGGAGGAGCTCGCCCGCAAGCTCGATCAGCTCGAGCGGCGGCTCAACGAGTCCGTCTCGAAGGAGCGCGAGCTCACGGGCCGCGAGAAGACGATGGGCGAGAAAGAGAGCCGCCTCGCATCGGCGCTCGACGAGCAGCGGCGCAAGCTCGAGTCGATCGCCAGCCTCACCGCCGAGGAAGCCAAGCGCCAGCTCCTCACGCAGATGGAGGTCGAGGCGCGGCGCGAGGCGCAGCTGATGGCGATGCGCCTCGAGGAAGAGGCGCGCGAGACCGCGCAGGTGAAGGCGCGCGAGGTCCTCGCCACGACCATCCAGCGGCTGGCTCCGGACTACACGGTCGAGACCGCCGTCTCGGTCGTGGATCTGCCGTCCGACGACATGAAGGGACGCATCATCGGCCGCGAGGGGCGCAACATCCGGGCGCTCGAGCTGCACACGGGCGTCGACCTCATCGTGGACGACACGCCCGAGGCGGTGCTGATCTCGGCCTACGACCCCTATCGGCGTGAGGTCGCGCGGCGCAGCCTGCAAGTCTTGATCGCCGACGGCCGGATCCATCCGGCGCGGATCGAGGAGGTCGTCGAGAAGATCAAGAAGGAGATGGACCAGCACCTCAAGGAAGAGGGCGACAAGGCCTGCTTCGAGGTGGGCGTGCACAACCTGCACCCCGAGCTGGTGAAGCTGGTCGGGCGGATGAAGTTCCGGACCTCCTACGGTCAGAATTGCCTGCAGCATTCGAAGGAGGTCGCCTGGCTAGCGGGCATGATGGCGGCCGAGGTGAAGGCCGACGTCAAGCTCGCCAAGCGCATGGGCCTGCTGCACGACATCGGCAAGGCGCTCACGCACGAGCAGGAGGGAAGCCACCCCGAGCTCTCGCTGCAGGTGCTGACGAAGTACAACGAATCGGCGAAGGTGATCAACGCGGCCCTCTGCGGCCACGAGAACGTCGAGCCCGAGACGATCGAGGCGGTGCTGGTCGAGGCCGCCGACGGCATCTCGGCCGCGCGCCCGGGCGCCCGCCGCGAC
>QHSQ01000133.1 GCA_003221615.1 Candidatus Rokuibacteriota bacterium
TCAAACCCGCCGGCGATCGCACCGCCGTCACATGGAGCATGTTTGGTCACAACAACTTCATCAGCCGGACCGTCTTCCTCTTCGTGAACATGGACAAGGCCCTCGGGAGCGAGTTCGAGAAGGGTCTGGCCAGCATGAAGTCGGCGGCCGAAGCCTCGGCGAAGAACTAGGAGGAGCTGACGATGCGATTCATGGTTCTGGTGAAAGCCGACAAGAACACGGAAGCGGGTGTCATGCCGAGCCAGAAGCTCCTCGCCGACATGGGCACATACAACGAGGAGCTGGCGAAGGCCGGCGTCCTCCTGGCGGGCGAAGGGCTGCATCCCAGCTCGAAGGGCGCGCGTGTCCGGTTCTCGGGGGCCAAGCGCACGGTCGTGGACGGGCCCTTCAAGGACTCGAAAGACCTGGTCTGCGGCTTCTGGATGTTTCAGGTGAAGTCGAAGGAAGAGGCGATCGAGTGGGTCAAGCGCTGCCCCAATCCGGTCGAGGGCGAGACCGAGATCGAGATTCGCCAGGTGTTCGAAGCGGACGACTTCGGCGCGGAGTTCGCACCCGAGCTGCGGGAGGCCGAGCAGCGCCTGCGCGATCAGATCGCCGCGAGGAAGAAGTAACCCGGCGCCATGCCAGTGGAGCTGGCCTGGATAGGCTGACACGAGAAATCTTCGCGAAACTTGAGGAGGAGTGACGGCATGAGCCGTGTACGAGTACTCGTCGGCACACGCAAGGGCGCGTTCATCCTGACGGCGGACGGAAAGCGCCAGAAGTGGGACGTGAGCGGTCCTCACTTCGGCGGCTGGGAGATCTACCATCTGAAGGGATCGCCCGCCGACCCGAACCGGATCTACGCCTCGCAATCCAGCAGCTGGTTCGGCCAGGTGATCCAGCGCTCCAGCGACGGCGGCAAGACGTGGGAGACGGTAGGCAACAAGTTCACGTACGAGGGCGCCGTCGGCAATCACCTCTGGTACGACGGAACGCAACGGCCCTTCGAGTTCGCCCGGGTCTGGCACCTCGAGCCGTCGCTGACCGATCCCGATACCGCCTACGCGGGCATTCAAGATGCCGCGCTGTTCCAGACGACCGACGGCGGGCAGACGTGGCGGGAGCTTCCCGCCCTGCGCAACCACCCGTCCGCGGCGGCCTGGCAGCCCGGCGCCGGCGGGATGTGCCTGCATACGATCCTGCTGGACCCGAGCCATCCCGGGCGGATCTTCATCGCGATCTCGGCGGCGGGTGTCTTCCGGAGCGACGACGCCGGCGAGTCGTGGCGGCCGATCAACCGCGGCCTCCGCTCGGAGCAGATCCCCGACCCGACGGCCGAGGTCGGCCACTGCGTTCACCGCATCGCGATGCACCCATCGCGGCCGAGCGTGCTGTTCATGCAGAAGCACTGGGACGTCATGCGCAGCGACGACGCCGGCGAGTCGTGGACGGACGTCGGCGGAAATCTGCCGACCGATTTTGGATTTCCGATCGACGTGCACTCGCACGAGCCGAACACGATTTACGTCGTCCCGATCAAGAGCGACTCGGAGCACTATGTGCCCGACGCCAAGCTGCGCGTGTACCGGAGCCGTACGGGTGGCCACGAGTGGGAGGCGCTGACGAAGGGTCTGCCGCAGCGCCACTGCTATGTCAACGTGCTGCGCGACTCGATGGCCGTCGATGCACTCGATCCGTGCGGCGTGTACTTCGGCACCAGCGGCGGCCAGGTATACGGCTCGGCCGACGCGGGCGACAGCTGGGCGCCGATCGTCCGGGATCTTCCGCCCGTGGTGTCCGTCGAGGCCCAGACCCTGCCATGATCCGCGTGCTACTGCCGGCTCATCTGCGGACGCTCGCGCGCGTCGAGGGCGAGGTGAAGCTCGACGTCGAGGGCAAAGCCACCCAGCGCTCGGTCTTCGACGCGCTCGAGGCGAGCTACCCGATGCTGCGCGGGACGATCCGTGACCAGGTCACGCACGAGCGCCGCGCGTTCGTTCGGTTCTTCGCCTGCGAGGAGGATCTGTCGCAGGAATCCCCCGACGACCTGCTGCCCGAAGCGGTGGCGACCGGCGCTGAGCCGCTTCTGGTCGTCGGGGCCATGGCCGGCGGGTAGAGGGGACACGGTCGATGGCGTCGCTCAAGGTCTTCTACGGCTGGGTCATCGTCGGCGCGGCGATGGTCGTCACCTGTATCGGGTTCGGGGCGATGTTCTCGCTCGGCGTTTTCCTTCAGCCGATGTCCGCCGATACGGGCTGGTCCCGCACGGGCATCTCCACGGCCGCCCTGCTCAATTTTCTGTGCATGGGCGTCGGGTCACTCGTCTGGGGCGCGCTCTCCGACCGGCTCGGTACGCGCGTCGTCGTGCTCCTCGGAGGAACCCTGATCGGTTTGGGCACGGTGATGGCCAGCCGGGCGGCAACCCTCGGCCAGTTCCAGATCTTCTTCGGCGTGGTCGTCGGCTTCGCGGCGGGCAGCCTGTACGCTCCGCTGACGGCCACGACGACACGCTGGTTCACGCGGAATCGGAGCCTGGCGGTCGCGCTCGTTTCGGCGGGTCTGGGCCTGGGCTCGACCACGACCGCGCCGCTGGCGCGCTGGATCATCACCAACTACGACTGGCGCACGGCGATGCTGGTGATCGGCATTGTCGCCTTGGCGCTTTTGATACCGGCCTCGTTTCTGGTACGCCCGGCGCCGGAGGCCGCAAGCCCTGCGGCCACAGGGGCGAAGCGAGTGCTGCTGGCCGGGCTCGCCCTCCAGGCGGTGGCGATCACCTTCTACCTCGGCACCAGCGAGCTCTGGCACTTCTACGGAGCCGCGCTCGTGTTCGGGTTCGCCTACGGCGGCGTGATGCCGCTCTACGCGATCCTGGTGCGCGAGTACTTCGGCGCGCGGATCATGGGGACGATCTTCGGCGCCGTCGGCTTCGTGTCCACCTTGGGGATGGCTCTTGGCCCATGGGCGGGCGGGTGGCTCTACGACACGCTCGGCGGCTACTTCTGGCTCTACATCGGCTCGTTCGGGATCGGCCTCGGGGCCGTGGCGATCGCGATCACGTTCCGTCCGCCACGCCGGGAGCCGGCCGCGATGCCGGCCCCCAGCCTGGCGCACTGAGCGTCAGGCAGCGTCCACGTCGTTAGAAGTTCAGCCCCTCCGGCAGCGGGCCTTTGATGGGCACCTCGAAGAATGGCCCGGCGCCGTCCGGATCGACGATGACCGCGCCGTCGGTCTCGAAGAAGATCGCGATTTGTTGCTGCGCCTGGATGGCCTGGATTGCGGCGGCTCCTCCGATGTTGGTCAAGAACGTGTGAGGATTCTCTGGCGCGAGCAGATTGGCCGCCCGCACGAGATCGTTGCGGAAGAAGGTCGAGCGATCGGTGAGATCGCCGGCGCGGAAGATCGCTGACGCGGTCGGGTTCGGCACGGTCTGATCGCCCTTGGCGAACTGGATGATGACGGGCGGCGGATCGGTCTCGTGGAGCGGGCGCTTGCGCAGATGCGGAGCGTACGCGACCGGGTTGCCCGACTGCGAAACCCACTCGGTGTTGTCGATGACCTCCTGGATGGCCATCGCGCCCGGCACGGTGTTGATCACCGGCGGCAGGTTCCGCAACGGAATGTTCTCATTGAAGCCCCACGCCGGCGGCGCGAACGGTAGGGCGTTGAGGAGCGACGGAACCCGGGAGGCGAGCGCGAAGCCGACCAACACTCGGAAAGAAGGGCTCAGCCGCGCGATCTCGACGATGGGTCCGCCCGGGACGTTGGGCACGCCGGCGCGCACGGAATCCTCGAGCGCGAGGAACTTCACGCCGTAGATACCGCCGAAGGACTGCCCGGCGTAGTAGATCCTCGTGCGGCTCAGCCCCGGGATGCCGCCGGTCTCGATGACCCGCACGAGCTGCATCAGATCGGCTACCGTCTGCCGGAGTCCGTCGCGGTTGGCAATGATGCCGCGCGGGGGCGCGGCGTTCACACCCTCGGTCGAGTCGATCGTTCCGTTGCCGTCCTGGTCGATGCCGCGGCCACCGTCCGGGATCGTCACGGGCAGGCCCGCTTTCGGGATGATCGTCAGCGTGCCAAGGGAGCCGCCGCCGTGTCCGACCACGTTGATGGCGATCGTCGCGATGCCATGGCTCGCGAACGTCGAGGCGACGGCGAGTGGCGCTCCCTGCTTGCTATCGGTGAAGCCGTGCCCGAAGATCGCCACGGGCCAGCCACCAGCGGGTGCAGGATCGGCCGGGATGATCAGGTTGAAATACAGGGTGTTGGTGGACTGGACCGCGGGGACGCCCGTCAGCGTGCCGATCGGCGGGATGAACTTCTCGGCCGTCTCCCAGTCGGGAGACGGGAAGCGGCCGAATGCGATCGCGCCGATGGCGTCCGGGAAGATGTTCAGAGCCGGCGTCGGTAGAAACGAAGTGGCGAACGCCGGGGCCGTCCCGACCTGACGTGCCCACTGGATCGCGGCGACGTTGCTGAGCGGGAAAGTCCCGAGCATCGTCGCCGGGCGGGGCAGTGAATCCTTGATATGGCGGCGGATCTTCTCGAGCACGGCCGTCGCGCTCAAGGTGCTGAACACGCTCGCCGCCACCACGCGGTGGCTCGGAATCTTCACGCGGTCCAGGGCCTCCCGGAGGTCGCTGCGATAGTCGCCGAGCTTTCCGCCGTGATGGCGCGCGTGCTTGCCGTCGTCGAGAAAGTCCTCGAGCGCCTCGCCGCTGACTCGTCGACCTTGGGTGTCGCGTATCCCGTCGGTCACCACCAGGAGATAGCGTGTGTGCTGGTCGAGGAGCTCGTCGGACTCGGCGTGGAGCGTGTTGGTGGCCGGATCCCACACGATCTGATTGATTCCGATGGGGTCCCCGCCGTGGCTGTGGTGGTGGCTCAGGCGCACGAGGAACACCGTGCGGCTGCTCACGGTGGACACGTCGATGGGTCCGGAAAACGGAATCGACAGGCGTGGCTGCAGGTTGAAGCCGTCGAGCGTATTGATGACGTCGATGTCCGCGCAGTCCGACACGCGGACGGCGCAGTCGGGCTTGGGCAGGCTTACGCGCAGCCCGGTCTTCTGCTCGTGGTCGTCGACCGTGAAGCGGTCGCTCGGGAACGGTGCGCTCGTGGGAGAGGACAGGTCGAACAGTGTCTCGACTGCGAACGCGAGGCCCGGAATCAGGATCAGGACGGTGGCGGCGACGGCGACGAAGCGGCGGTACTGCGGACTCATGGGGAGCCTCCCTCAGTGACGACCGCACTGCTAGTCCACGACGCTGAAACGGCGAAGGAGTATCACGCGCGTATCGCGGGTGTCAATCGGCCGGCTTGACATCGACGCGCGTGCGACCGATTCTCAGCGCGCGCGAACGACAGATCGAAGGAGGGCTCCATGCGACACCTCACGGTCGGTATCGCGTTGGCCGCGACGCTCGTTCTGATCGGCGAACCCGCCGACGCCCAGTCGTGGCGTCCGCCGACGGACAGCCGGCGCTGTCCCTCGAAATGGGGCGCCGGCGATCAGCGTGGGTCCGCCAATCACATGAAGCCCGAGACCGTGCTGCGCGCCGCCCGATTGATCCGAACCGGCGAGGTCATCGAGCTCGGCCACGTGCTCTCCGCCGAGATGCCGATCTCGAGCACCCGGCGCTTCGACATGCACACGAAGCGCACGTTCATGAACCCACAGTCGAACCGGCGCGGCAGCAACGAGGAGGTCGTTCTCTCCGAGATCGGGCAGGTGGGCACGCAGTTCGACGGCTTCGCGCACCAGACGATCGACAACAGCCTGTACAACTGCTTCAAGCAGGACGAGATCACCACGCGAACCGGCTTCAGCAAGCTCGGGATCGAGAACGTCGGCGCGCTCATGACGCGCGGCGTGTTGATCGACGTCGCCGCGCTGAAGGGTGTCGACATGCGGCCCGACACCTACGAGATCACGGTGCAGGACCTGCAGCAGGCGCTGCAGCGCCAGAGCCTCACCTTGCAGCCGGGTGACGCGGTGGTCATTCACACCGGGTGGGGCAAGCTGTGGGCTCGCGACAACGCCCGCTTCATGAAAGGATGCCCCGGGATCGGCGTCGCCGCCGCTGAGTGGCTCGCGCGCCAGGATCCGATGCTGGTCGGCTCGGACAATTTCCCCGTGGAGATTTCACCGAATCCGGACCCTCAGATCTCGCTGCCCGTTCACCAGATCATGCTCGTGATCAACGGCATCCATCTGCTCGAGAATCTGAAGCTGGACGAGCTCGCGTCCAAGCGCGTGTACGAGTTCGCGTTCGTGATGCAGCCGCTGAAGCTGAAGGGGGCGACAGGCTCGACCGTCGCGCCGATCGCGGTTCGCTGAGCGGGTTCGTCGCGCGCGATGCGCGCGCGCGTCGTCCCCACCACCGGCTCTAGCACTTCAGGCTAGAATCGGAAGTAGGAGGACGACGCGACGTGAGGGCGATGGGCGATGCGAGCTGACGGAAGCGCGGCTCCCGGGGTGACGGCGTTCGGGCCCGTCGTCAGCGCTCACCCTGACGAGATGCCTCAGGTCTTTACCCCATCGGCCCGACCAGCCCCGATCGACGCGTCGCCGCAGATCGTCA
This sequence comes from Candidatus Rokuibacteriota bacterium, assembly GCA_003221615.1. Classification (GTDB taxonomy): domain Bacteria; phylum Methylomirabilota; class Methylomirabilia; order Rokubacteriales; family CSP1-6; genus AR31. Next base: position 6,570 of record QHSQ01000133.1, read on the forward strand.
TCGCGCGCGGCTTCGAGGAGCTGACCCGGCATCGGCTCGCGCTCGACGATCTCGCCGCCGACACGCTCGAGCGCAACGTCTTCTACGAGTCCATCCTGGCCGAGCCGGCGGTGCGGAGTTTCGGCGCCGGCCGGCGGCTCGAGTTCGTCTTCGTCTACCGGTCGGACCCCGGCGCCCCCCGGCGACCTCCCCAGCTCGTCGGGTTCTTTCCATTCGAGCGGCTGGCTCGATATCGCGGACTCCCGGTCTCCGTGCTGGCGTCCTTCAAGCACCTCCATTGCTTCCTCTGCACGCCCCTCGTCCGGCGCGAGGGGGCGAGCCGGACCTTCGCCGCCGTCTTCGACTGGCTGATCGGAGAATCCGGCGCGGCGCTGGTCGACCTGCGATCGATGGCGGCGGACGGGCCGGTGCATCAGCTCCTCGTCCAGGAGCTGCACGGGCGACGGCGGCCGTTCTGGCTGGGCAATTGGTCGACCCGCGCGCTGTTCCAGCCGAGCGACGATGCCGAGGGCTACCTGCGCGGCGCAATCTCCGGGCTGGCGCTGAAGGAGGTTCGGCGAAAGGAGAAGCGGCTTCGCGATCAGGGCCGGCTGGTCTGGGGAGAGCTCGAGCCCGGCGAGGACGCCCGACCGTGGCTCAGCGACTTTCTCCGGCTGGAGGCGAGCGGCTGGAAAGGACGCGGCAAGAGCGCCCTGGCGTGCAGCGAGGCGGAGCGCGAGTTCTTCGTCTCGGCGGCCGCCGCCGCGCACGAACGCGGCCGGCTGATGCTCCTGGGGCTGTTCCTCGACGACCGGCCGCTGGCGCTCAAATGCAACTTCCTCTCCGGCGACGGCGGATTCGCGTTCAAGATCGCCTTCGACGAGGCGTATCGAGCCTACTCGCCAGGCTTCCTGCTGGAGGTGGAGAACGTTCGACGCCTGCACCAGCGGCCCGCGGTCCGGTGGATGGATTCGTGCGCCGATGCCCAGCACGCGATGATCAATCGGCTCTGGCCGGGCCGGCGCACGATGGCCACGGTTCTCTTCGCCACCGGCCCGGCCCCGGGCGAGCTGCTGGTCTCGCTGATGCCGCTGCTCCGGTGGGGTCGGCGCAAACTGACCTGGCCGTCGCGTCGCTCGCGCCCCGACATGGTCGAAGGGAGCTGACGGTGGAGACCTCGACCTTGCTCCAGATCGATTCCCTCCGGTTTCAAGAGCGCTTCGACCGCGAGCCGTTCCTGGTGCGACACCATCTCATGGATCATCCGCTGTTCTCGCTGCCGCGGCTCATCGAGCTCGCGCGCGCGCTGCCCGAGGACCGCGTCGAGTACAACGCGGGCGACGTCCCGGTGAGCCTCGATCCGACGAAGACGCCCCGCACCGGACTGTCCATCGAGGAGACGATCCGACGGATCGAGGAGTGTCGATCGTGGATGGTGTTCAAGAACGTCGAGCGGGATCCAGAGTATCGCGCGCTCCTGGACAGGTGCCTGGATCAGGTCCGCGAGCATTCCGAATCGCTCTGGCCGGGTATGGGCCGGCGCGAGGGCTTCATCTTCGTCTCGTCGCCCGACTCGGTGACGCCGTACCACATGGACCCGGAGCACAACTTCCTGCTCCAGGTTCGCGGGCGCAAGCACGTCAGCATGTTCGACGGAGAGGACCGTGAGCTGCTCTCCGAGCGGGAGCTGGAGCGGTTCTATGCGCGCGGCCACCGCAACCTGATCTTCGACGAATTCAATCGGCACAAAGCCCACGTGTTCGATCTCACGCCCGGCGACGGGCTCTACTTTCCCGTGACCTGGCCCCACTGGGTCAAGAACGGGTCGCAGGTCTCGGTCTCCTTCAGCATCACGTTCCGGACGGCGTCGTCCGATCGGCGCGAGATCCTCTATCGCGTCAACGAGCGGATGCGGCGGCTCGGAATCCGACTGCCGCCCGCGGGGCAATCGGAATTCGTCGATGGAGCCAAGTACCGGGCCTTCCGAACCCTGGCGCGCGCTCACCGGCTGCTCGGCCGGCGGAGCGAGACCGGCGCGCGCAGCTATCACTAGCACGATCGACGAAGACCGATGGTCCGATCCCGGGCGATCCTGACGGTGCTCCTGGTGCCGATCGCGGCGCTGGTCGTCGTCGGCTGTCTCTATCGCGGATATTTCATGGGAATGCTCCCGAGCGCCGCCGCCGAGCTGAGCGCGATCACGCTGCCGTCGGGCTTCCGCATCGCCGTCTACGCCGGCGACGTGCCGGGCGCCCGCCAGATGGCGGTCGGTCCGGCCGGCGTCGTGTTCGTGGGCTCGCGCTCCGAGGGCAAGGTGTACGCGCTCGTGGATCGCGACGGCGACAATCGAGTGGACCAGGTGCTCGTCGTGGCCAGTGGACTCAACTCGCCGAGCGGCATCGCGTTTCGCGACGGCGCCCTCTACGTCGGCGCGGTGAACCGCATCCTGCGCTTCCGCGACGTCGCGCGTGATCTCGCCCGCCCGCCCAAGGCCGAAGTGGCCAGCGATGCCTATCCGTCCGACGCCCATCACGGCTGGAAGTTCATCGCGTTTGGCCCGGACGGAAAGCTCTACGTTCCGGTCGGCGCGCCGTGCAACGTCTGCGCGCCGCCGGGCCCGCTCCACGCCACGATCACGCGGCTCGACCTCGCGGGCGGCCGGCCCGAGGTCGTGGCGCGCGGCGTGCGCAACAGCGTCGGCTTCGACTTCGATCCGGCGACCGGCGACTTGTGGTTCACCGACAACGGCCGCGACTGGCTCGGCGACGATCAGCCGCCCGACGAGCTGAACCATCTGACGAAGGTCGGCGAGCACTTCGGGTTTCCGTTCTGCCACGGCAACGGCATCCGCGATCCAGAGCACAACGCCGGACGTTCGTGCGGCGAGTTCACGGCGCCGGCTCGAGAGCTCGGCCCGCACGTCGCCGCCATCGGCATGAGGTTCTACACCGGCCGGATGTTTCCCGAGAAGTACCGCGGCGGCATCTTCATCGCCGAGCACGGCTCGTGGAACCGCTCGACGCCGATCGGGTATCGGGTGTCCTTCGTGAAGATCGAGAACGGGCGCGCCACGTCCTACGAGAGCTTTGCCTCCGGATGGCTGACGGGCAGCACCGCGTCCGGGCGCCCGGCCGACGTGCTCGTCATGCCCGACGGAGCGCTTCTGGTCTCCGACGACAAGGCCGGACGCATCTACCGCATCACGTACGCCGGCAACGGCTGACCCGCGCTATCGTTCCCCCACCAGAGGCCGCGCCTCGGTACAATAGGCGGCGCAGCCATACTCGGCTGTGCGCGCCGCCGCAGCCTGTCGCGGGCTGGGGCCCCGCCAGCCGAGGTGCGCTTCGAATAAGGAGGGTGCAATGGACGCATGGACCACGAACTCAGTCCAGACGGCGGAACGCGTGTCCGCTTTTCTCTGGAAAGTGTACGGCTGGATGGCCGTGGGCCTCGGCCTCACGGCGGTGGTGGCATTCGCGGTGGCCGGCTCGCCGGATCTGCTCAGGGTGCTGGTGGGCAACCGGCTCGTGTTCTTCGCGCTGGTCATCGCCGAGCTCGGCCTGGTCTTCTTCATGTCGGCCCGGGCGGATCGTCTGAGCCCGGGTACGGCGTCGGGCCTCTTCGCGCTCTACTCGGCGCTGAACGGCGTGACCTTGTCGGTGATCCTGCTCGCCTACACGGGTGAGTCGGTGACGATGACGTTCGTGGTCACCGCCGGCATGTTCGGCGCGCTCGCGCTCTTCGGCTCGACGACCAAGCGCAGCCTGGCGGGCGCCGGACAGTTCTTCATGATGGGCCTGATAGGGCTCATCCTCGCCTCGATCGTGGGGATGTTCTGGCACAACGATGCGCTACAGTTCCTGATCTCGGTGGTGGGCGTCATCGTCTTCACCGGGCTCACGGCGTGGGACGCGCAGCGGCTGAAGCAGATGGCCGTGGCGCTCCCGGAGGGACAGGTGGGCGCCTACGCCGTCGTCGGCGCGCTCTCCCTCTATCTGAACTTCATCAACCTCTTCTTGATGCTGCTGCGCTTCACCGGCAGCCGCCGCGACTGAAGCGACGCACTGAACCGAACCTCCGTCCTCGTTGAGGAGACCGATCGATGCGACACGTCCGTGTTGTCGCGTGTGTCCTGCTTGCCGTGCTCGCCGTCGCCGCGCCGGCGGCGGCGGCCCCCGAGGGCCAGCTGACGTGGGGCGTGCATATCTCGCTCGCGCCCACGTGGTTCGATCCCGCGGAAACCCAGGGGCTCATCACCCCGTTCATGGTCCTGTACGCCGTCCACGACGCGATGGCCAAGGCGATGCCCGGCAGCACCGCGGCGCCGAGCCTGGCCGAGTCGTGGCAGGTCTCGCCTGACGGGCGCGTCTACGACTTCACGCTCCGCAAGGGCGTGAAGTTCCACAACGGCGACCTGCTCACGTCCGAGGACGTCAAGTTCTCGTTCGATCGGTACCGGGGCGCCGCGGCCAAGACGCTCAAGGAGCGGGTCGCCGCGGTCGAGACGCCGGATCCGCTCCACGTGAGGTTCCGACTGAGGAACCCGTGGCCGGACTTCATGACGTTCTACACCGCCGCCAGCGGCGCGGGCTGGATCGTGCCCAAGAAATACGTCGACAAGGTCGGCGACGAGGGCTTCAAGAAGGCCCCGATCGGCGCCGGTCCCTACAAGTTCGTCTCGTTCTCGCCGGGCGTCGAGCTGGTGTTGGAGGCGTTCGACGGCTACTGGCGCAAGACGCCGAACGTGAAGCGGCTCGTCTTCAAGGTGATCGGCGACGAGGCGACCCGCCTGGCGGCGCTCAAGCGCGGCGAGATCGACATCGTCTACTCGATCCGCGGCGAGCTCGCCGAAGAGTTGCAGCGGAGCCCGGGGCTCGTCCTGAAGCCGACGGTCATCCAGGCGCCGCAGTGGGTGAGCATGCTGGACCAGTGGGATCCGAAATCCCCCTGGCACGACCGTCGGGTGCGTCTGGCCGCCAACCTGGCGATCGACCGCAAGGCGATCAACGAGGCCATCACCCTCGGCCACTCCCGGCTGACGTACAGCATCATTCCGAGCACCTTCGATTTCTACTGGCAGCCGCCGGCCTATGCGTTCGATCCCGCGCAGGCCAAGAAGCTCCTGGCCGAGGCGGGCTACCCCAACGGCTTCGACGCCGGCGAATACTACCTGGACGTCGCGTACGCGAACGTGCAGGAGGCGGTCGCGAACTATCTGCAGCAGCTCGGCATCAGGTCCAAGCTGCGGCCGGTCGAGCGCGCCTCGCACTGGGCCAGCTACGGCGACAAGAAGTACAAGAACCTCGCGTACACGGCGAGCGGCGCGTTTGGCAACGCGGCGACGCGCCTGGAGACCTTCGTCGTCGCCGGCGGTGCCTATGTCTACGGCAGCTATCCGGAGATCGATACGCTCTTCAAGGATCAGGCTGCCGAGCTGGATCGCAAGAAGCGCGAGGCGCTGCTGCACAAGATCCAGCAGATCATGTACGAGAAGACGATGTTCATCCCGATCTGGGAGCTCGCGTTCATCAACGGCCACGGGCCCCGGGTGCAGGAGTCGGGTCTGGGGCTGATCCCCGGCCACGCCTATTCGGCGCCGTACGAGGACGTGAAGCTCAAGGCGAAGTGACCGCGCGGCGGCCGGGGCGGGCGCTTGGCTATCTGAAGCGCTCGACCCCGGTGCCGCGGTAGAGGATCTTCGCGGACTGCGCCACCACCGCGGCGTGGTGGGCGCGCGCCTCCGGCGCCAGGTCGGACGCGGGCGGGTACTCGGGCGCGAAGTGATGGTGCTCGTCGACCCCACGCACGAGCATCGCGCTGTCGCCGTCGCCCGCGATCTGCCTCACGTAGGTCGGAACGTAGCGGATCGCGAAGCCGACGCGCCGGTCGTCCGACCGGTTCGCCGGCGAGCCGTGGACCATCCGGACGTGGTGGAGAGACATCTCGCCGGCGCGAAGCAGGATATCGACGCCGCGCGCCTCGTCGACCTCCACCGCGATCTCCTGACCGCGTGAGAGCAGATTGTTCGGCGCGAAGGTGTCGCGATGGGCGAGCTGCTCGTCGTGCGAGCCCGGCACCATGCGCATCGCGCCGTTCTCGACCGTCGCGTCCGTGAAGGCCACCCACGCCGTGAGGACGTCGGGCGCGCTCAGCCCCCAGTAGGTCGCGTCCTGGTGCCAGGAGACGTACGCGGGATCGCGCGCTTCCTTGATGAAGAAGCTCGTGCTCCAGACGAGCAGGTTCGGCCCGAGCACGTCCTCGACCGCGTCCAGGATCGCGGGGTGGCGCACGAGATCGGCCAGCCACGTGAAGAGCAGGTGCGGCTTGTGGCGCAGCTCGCCGCCGAGCCTCCCACCGTGATCGGACTCGACGGCCTCGAGCCGCCGGCGCATTGCCAGCGCCTCGCCGGGGGACATCACGCGAATCGGGAAATAGAAGCCGTCCCGGCGGTATTGCTCGACCGCGGCCGAAGCGAGTTGGGTCATGGAGTCAGGGGCCTCGCGTCGATGGTACCCGAAGATGCGCTCGCCCACACGGCGTACAGCGGATCCCCGTGCCCGGGCGACCGATCCTCGTCCTTCACGTCGACCCAATCGCCGGCGGTCTCGAAATAGGCGCGCACGAGCCTCACGTGCTGCTGGTCGGTGGTGTCGAGCCACACGGCGACCGCTTTCGTGGGGAAGCATCGATTCGAGAAGGACACGACGACGGGCGCGCCCGGCCGGAGCACGCGGCGCACCTCGCGCAGGAGAAGGACGGGGTGGATCACGTACTTAATCGAGACCGCGCACATCGCGCCGTCGAACTCCGCGTCGCCGAACGGGAGTCGTGGGTCACGATTCACGTCGTGAACGACGTGGCTGCCGAGCTGTGGGTTGTCCGCCATCTCCTCCGCGTTCAGACCCAATCCCACGACGGTGCCCGCGCGAAAACCGGGCGGGAGATGGCTGCGCCAACTGCTCATCAGATCGAGCAGACGGCCACCGGCCGGCAGAATCTCGGCGTACAGCTCCCCGAGCGCCGCGATCGCGCCGTCGTCGATGTGGACGACCTTGCGCGGAACGACGTAGAAGCGATCGTCCGACGACTCGTCGTCACGCGTGAAGGCCAGGGGCGAGAGCACGCCGTCCCCGGGGGTCCTGTCCATGCCGAGCTATCATGCACCACATGACCGAGCCGTGGATCGCGCGCATGATGACGGCTGTGCGAGTACGATGAGCCTGGTACGCCATGCGTATTCTCGTCGTGGAGGACGATCGGAAGGTCGCGAGCTTCATCCGGCAGGGGCTCGTGGAAGAAGGGCACACCGTCGAGACCGCGGCCGATGGCGATGGCGCGCTCGAGCTGCTCGTCGAGGGTGAGCCCTACGATCTGATCGTTCTCGATGTCATGTTGCCGGGCCGCGACGGCTTCGCCGTGCTCAAGGGCGCGCGCCAGGCCGGCGTGCACGCGCCGGTCATCATGCTGACCGCGCGCGACAGCGTGGCCGACAAGGTCACCGGGCTCGACCTCGGGGCCGACGACTACCTGGCCAAGCCGTTCGCCTTCGAGGAGCTCCTGGCCCGGGTGCGCGCGTTGTTCCGGCGCCGCTCGGAGCGGCGCGCGCCGGTACTGCGACTGGCCGATCTCACGCTGGACCCCGCCACGCGCAAGGTCGAGCGAGCCGGGCGGCGGATCGAGCTCACCACACGGGAGTGGGCGCTGCTCGAATACTTCATGCGAAACACCGGCCGCATCCTCACACGGCCGATGCTGGTGCAGCACGTGTGGGGGCTCGACTTCGACCCGGAGAGCAACATCGTCGACGTGTACGTCGGCTATCTGCGCCGGAAGATCGACGGCCCGCAGGAGCGGAAGCTGTTCCACACCATCCGCGGCGCCGGCTATGTCTTGAAGGACGAGGCCTGACGATGACGCCGCTCTCGATCCGCGCCCGGCTGACGCTCTGGTATACGGGTGTCGTCGTCGCGATCCTGCTCCTGGTCAGCGTGGCCGCGTACTCGCTGCTGCGCTGGCATCTCTACAACGATCTGGACTCCTCGCTCTTCACCGTCGCGGGCGTTCTGCGCGACGCCCCGCCGTCGGATCCGGCCGCGCCGTTGCCGCCCGACCTCGAGCCGCTCGTGCGCGAGTTCCTCGGCTCGGAGTTCGCCGACGCGCTCATGCAGCTTCTCGACCCCGAGGGGCGTCTGCGCTCACGCGCGCTCCGGCCGGCCCTGCCGCTCTCGCGGGAGGCGCGCATCAACGCGCTGCGGGGCGCGCCGACCCTGGAGACCGTCGGGCTCACCACGGGGGAGCAAGCCCGTCTGCTCACGATGCCCGTCGTACGCGGCGGCCGGATCGTCGACCTGGTCCAGGTGGCGATGCCGCTTCGACGGACACACCAGACGCTCCTCCGCTACGTCGAGACCCTGCTCGTGCTGGTCCCGCTGGGCGTGGTGCTCTCGGCGGCCGGCGGCTGGCTCCTGGCGCGGCGCGCGCTCCGGCCCGTCGATCGCATGTCGCAGAGCGCGCTCAGGATCAGCGCCGAAGACCTCAGCCGGCGCCTCGAGCGGCGAGGCACCCAGGACGAGATCGATCGGCTCGCCGACACGCTCAACGCGATGCTGGCCCGCCTGCAAGCCGCGTTCGCCGAGATGCAGCGCTTCACCGCCGACGCCGCGCACGAGCTGAGGACGCCGCTCACGGCGCTCCGCGGCGGCATCGAGATCGCGCTGCGCGCGGAACGCTCGCCGGACGAGTATCGGCGTGTCCTGGTCTCGAGCATCGAGGAGGTCGACCAGCTGATCCGTCTCGCCGAGGACCTGCTGCTTTTGTCGCGCTCCACGGTCGGCCTCAGCGCGCCCCGCCAAGCCGTCGATCTCGAGCCGTTCTGTCTCGAGGCGCTCGAGCTGGGCGTGCGCCTCGCCAAGGGCAAGGGCGTCAATGTCAGCATGGGCGCGACCGCGCCGGCGGTCGTGCAGGGTGATGCCGGCGCCCTCCGGCGCGCGCTGCTGAACCTCGTCGACAACGCGGTCAAGTACACGCCGGCCGGCGGAAGCGTGGTGATCTCGCTGGAGCGAGCGGGCCGGAGCGTGGCGCTGGTCGTCGAGGACTCCGGAATCGGAATCGATCCCGCCGACGCCCGGCGCATCTTCGAGCCCTTCGTGCGGCTCGACGCCGGCCGGAGCCGTGACACGGGCGGGAGCGGCCTCGGTCTGGCCATCGCACGCTCGATCGTCCTCGCCCACGGCGGCACCCTCGAGGTCCAGAGCCGCCCCGGCGGCGGCAGTCGCTTCACGATCGATCTGCCGGTCGCGTAGTCCGTCTCCGCCCGAGTAAGAGCCTTCTCATGTGCGTCTCACAGCCGCTTTAGCTGTGGTCGATATCGTGAATGACGTGGCACCGGGAACGAATCACGAGGAGCTCAACGGAATGAACGAACACGGAGGCGGACTCATGAATCTCTCGAGGAAATATCAACGCTGGGCGGCGCCCCTCGTCGCCCTGGTCGCGGTCGCGGCCCTGGTGGGGCTCCTGCCGCACCTGGGCTTCACAGGCGCGTCCCGGGCGCCGCTGTGGACCGAGCAGCACGCGGGCGTCCCGAGCGTCATGATCCAGGCGCCCGACTGGGTGCGTCTGAGCAAGCAAGCGAAGCCCGCGGTCGTGAACGTCAGCACCAAGCTCAACGCCGAGGCGCAGGCGAGGCCGGAGCTCAGAGGCCGCCCCGATGAGCGCTCGTTCGACGATTTCTTCAAGCGCTTCTTCGACGAGGGCCCTCGGCGTCCCACACGGGCCGCCGGATCGGGCTTCGTGCTGAACACGAACGGCTTCATCGTCACCAACAGCCACGTCGTCGAGAACGCGACCGACATCCAGGTGAAGCTGGACGACGGGCGCGAGCTGCCCGCCAAGGTGGTGGGTCGCGACTCGAAGACCGATCTCGCTCTCCTGAAGGTCGATGCCACCGGGTTGCCGGTGATCCCCCTCGGCGATTCGACGGCGCTTCAGGTGGGTGAGCCGGTGATGGCCATCGGCAACCCGTTCGGTCTCGAGCAGACCGTCACCACCGGGATCGTGAGCGCGACCGGCCGGGTGATCGGCAGCGGGCCCTACGACAACTTCATCCAGACCGACGCGTCGATCAACCCCGGCAACAGCGGTGGTCCGCTGATCAACGCGCGCGGCGAGGTCATCGGCATCAATACGGCGATCTTCAGCCGCGGCGGCGGCTCGGTCGGCATCGGCTTCGCGGTGCCGTCGAGCCTGGCCAAGACGGTCATCACGCAGCTCGCCGACCACGGCAAGGTCGAGCGTGGCTGGCTCGGCGTGTCGATCCAGCCGCTCACCCGGGACCTCGCCAGGACGTTCAAGCACGGTGACAGCACCACCGGCGCGCTCGTCTCGGCGGTGATCGAGGGCTCCCCGGCGGACAAGGCCGGTGTGAAGACCGGCGACGTGATCGTGGAGCTCGACGGCAAGAAGGTCGCAAAGGCGACCGACCTGCCGGGTCTGGTCGCGGATATTCCGGTCGGGCGCGACGTGTCGATCGTGGTCACGCGTGAAGGCACGGAGATGCGGCTCAACGCGCACATCGCCCGGCTCGAGGACGAGACTCCGTCCAAGATGGCCGAGAACGAAGGCAAGGGCCAGCTCGGCCTCTCCGTTCAGCCCCTGACTCCGCCGATGGCCCGCGAGCTCGGGCTCAAGGTGAGGGAAGGCGTGCTCGTGCGCGACGTCGTCGAAGGCGGTCGCGCCGCCGACGCCGGCATCCGCGCCGGTGACGTGATCGTCGAAATCAACCGCCAGCCCGTCCGCACCATCGAGGATCTGAGGACTCGCGTCGAGAAGCAGGCCAAGGGCGAGCCGATGGTGCTGCTCGTGAATCGCGACGGACAGGCGTTGTACGTAGCGGTTCCTGCCGCCTAGCTGAGGATCGGGGGGAGCGTTCGTCGCTCCCCCCGATCCCCCGCAACCGCCGCCCGCCCAACCGCGTCTCAACTTCGAGGGTCATTGAAGTAGACTCTCGCGGTGCGGGGAGGCGGGGTGAATCTCGTGACCGGAAGATGGGCTCGGCCCGGCGCGCGGGCCGGGCTTCGGAGGGTCGCGTGCGCCGCCATGGGCGCCGCAACCCTGGCGCTGACCGCCTGTTTGTCAGTGCCCGGGCGGAGCCATCCTGATAAGGCCGCTCCGGCGATCCTGGCGTCGCTCCAGGCCGCTGGAGTTCACGATCTCCGCGGAGCCTACCGCGAAGCCCTGTGTCGTCGCCTGCGGCCCGACGGAGTATCCTGCGACGACGTGCTGTTGCGCCTGCCCGGCGAAGAGGCGCTGTACACCGCGTCACCCGCGGCGGACCTGGCCCGGCGCTACCGTGTGGCCTTCGTCCCGGGCATGCTGGCTGATTGTGTCGGTACGATGGTGCGCCCGTTCGGGGGCGTCGAGCGTGATCTCGCGCAAGCCGGCGTCGATGTGTATTACCTGCCCGTCGCCGGGCGCGGCACCAGCGCGGCGAACGCCGAACGCCTCGCGCGACAGATGGCCGCGCTCCCCGACGACCCGCGCCCGCTCATCGTGTTCGCCCACTCCAAGGGTTTGCCCGACCTGCTGGAGCTTGTCGCCCGCCATCCGGCGAAAGCGCATCACATCGCGGCCATCGTCAGCGTTGCGGGGGCCGTGCAGGGAAGCCTTCTGGCTGACGAGCTTCGATCCGAATACCGCGTGTTGTTGTCTTCGTTGCCCTTGCTCTGCGAGCCGGGCACCGGCGAGGAGATCGACGACGTGCGGCGCGATGTTCGGCTCGAGTGGTGGCGACAGCACCGGACTTCGATCTCCGTTCCGGTGTTCTCCCTCGTGACGATGCCCCGGCCGGACCGGCTGACGCCCTTCATGGCGAGCACGTATCACCGGCTCGCGTCGATCGACCCCCTCAACGACGGCATGCTCTTCTGGTACGACCAGATCGTCCCGGGTAGTCACCTCCTGGGTTTCGTCAACGCCGATCACTTTGCGATCGTCCAGTCCACGAGGCATGATCTGCCGATCATGGGCGTTCTGTTTCGCGATGATCACGTCCCGCGGACTCTCCTCGTGGAGGCCGCGATCGAGGTGGTGGACAACGTCCTGCGCGGCACCGCCACCAGGAGCCGTGAGGACATCCAGGCGCCTTAGATGAGCTGGGTGGATGCTTAGCCGAGGCGCTCGAGCGCCGCGTCCCGCAGCCGGGCCTTCTGCACCTTGCCGCTCGACGTCATCGGCAGCTCGTCCACGACGAACACGTGGCGCGGGATCTTGAAGCTCGCGATCCGGCCGCGACAGAACGCGATCACGTCATCCGGATCCACGCAGGCTCCGGAGGCGACCTGGACGAAGGCGACCCCGACCTCGCCGAGCCGCGCGTCCGGGTAGCTGACGACGGCGGCCTGGCTCAGGCCGGGGTAGGTGCTCAGATAGCTCTCGACCTCGGTCGGATCGACGTTCTCGCCGCCGACCTTGATCATGTCCTTGTAGCGCCCGACGAAGCGGAGATGACCGTCCGGACGCAGGATCCCGGCGTCGCCGGTGTGGAACCATCCCTCGGAGTCGACGGCGCGCGTGGTCGACTCGGGATCACGATAGTAGCCCTGCATGAGATATCGCGTGCGGACCACGACCTCGCCCGGTGTGCCGCACGGCTCGTCGCGGCCGGTGTCGGGATCGATCACGCGTACCTCGAATCCTTCGCATGGGGCGCCGGAGGCCTCGCACGCCTGTTCTTCAGTCGAGTCGAGGAATGAGAGCGAGATCGTCGCGCCGACTTCAGTCATGCCGTAGGCGGTCAGATGACGCAGCGGCGCCAGGACCTTGCGCGCGCGATACACGAGCGGCGTCGCGCTCGCGGCGCCGGCGGCGAACACGCCGGTGCGAAGCGTCGAGAGGTTACGCGGGCGCGCTTCCTGAGCATCGACCAGGAGCTTCAGGTGCGTGTCGAAGCCGTCGATGTGCGTCGCGCCTTCACGCTCGATGAGATCGAGCACCTCGTGGGGATCGAACGTGTCCATGAGGATCTGCCGGTAGCCGGCCAGCATCGAGCCCAGTGGCCCTTCGATGTACCCGAAGATGTGAAAGAGCGGGAGGTAGTTCACGAAGACGTCGCGCTCCGAGGACTGGAGGCGACGGTAGCGGTCGGCCAGGTGCGCGAGCAGCAAGTGATCACGCATCACGCCCTTCGGGAATCCGGTCGTCCCTGACGTGTACATGATGAAGACGGTATCGGTTGGGCGGACGGCCGCGGCGCGCGCTGTCACCGCGGCCGCATCGACTGAGCGAGCCGCCTCCAGTAGCTCGGGCCAGCTCCAGGCTCCTGAATGCTCGCGATCGCTGGCGACGATCACCCGCTCCAGGTCGGGCAGCCGCCTGCTTCGGACGCGCCGGGCGCCGCCGGCGCCGTCGAGCTCGGCGAGCTCGCGGACCATCGCAAGATAGTCGACGGGCCCGGAGACGTCGTGGGTGATCAGGGTCGACGTGTTCGAGCGCTCGAGGACCTGGGCCAGGTCCACGGTCCTGAAGCGCGTGTTGATCGGCACGTGGACGGCGCCGATCTTCGCGAGCGCGAACATCGCGAAGATCCACTCCGGGCAGTTGACCAGCCAGATCGCGACCTTCTCGCCCGGCCGGACCCCGGCGCGGATCAGCCCGCGGGCGACGCGATCGACCTCGGTCGCGATCTCACGGAACGTGTAGCGACGCTCGCGAAAGACCAGCGCTTCGCGGTCGCCCCACCGCGCGGCGGCCGCGTCGGTCAGATCGCCCAGGCGTGTCGCCGCAGGAGGGTTCATCGGCGAGGGCTCTCAGCCGCGCTTGGGCAGCTCGACGAGGCCGCCGCCGAGCACGGAGAGCTCGCCGTCCTGATTGCGCGCTTCCTGCGCGATCTCGACGAGGCGGCGGCCCTGCTCGACGAGCTTCTTGACCACGGTGCCGTCGATCCGCAACGTGTCGCCCTCGGGGTTGTGGCGACGGATCTTGCAATGGGCACGGCGCAGGACGCCGTCGTCGCCCATCCAGTTGGTCAGATGATGCGTGAGCCACGAGCACCGCTCCGGGCCGTAGTCGTAGGCGCCGGGCGCGCCGACCATCGTCGCGAACTCCGGCTCCCAGTGCACGCGCTCGGGGCAGTCGGGAATGCCGAAGCGGTTCTTGATGCCGAGGCCCGAGTGTCGGTGCACCTGCTTCCAGGCGAGCTTGTTCGCCCGGATGTAGAGGCCGCCCCAGCCCTGCGCGTAGGCGATGAAGCCCGTCACCGTCATCGGGCCCTTCGCCATCGTCGGCAACCGCTCGCCCTCGCGGACGTCGTCCCAGTACCGGGCCACGGGCCCGCGGATCTGCTCGTTCGCATAGAGCCGGTAGACGTCGGCGAGCTCCTGGTCCGTGTAGCGCTTCGGCGGCTTGGCCTTCACCGCCGTGTACTTGGTGCCCGCTTCGCGCGCCTGATCGCGATCCGTCCGGAAGCACCAGCTGTCGGCGGCGGCGACGAGATCGCCGTGCTGGTTGTAAAAGTCGACGTGATAGACCTGCTGGATCGAGCGGCCGGCGAAGGTCGTCTGGTGCTCGATCAAGTCCTTCAGCCACGCCTCGGTCGAGATCGCGTCGTTGCGCCGGACCGGGAGGTGCCACGTCCAGTCCGCGCCCGCCCACATCGCGTGTACGCCGGCGAGACCGCCGACGTAGCCGGAGATGATGCGGCTCGTGGCGAAGAGAAAGCTCGGCGGCGCGATGACGCCGCCCCAGCGCGTGCCGGCCGCGTACTCGGGATCGCACCAGAGCGGGTTGTCGTCGCCGATGCCGTGCGCGTAGTGGCGGATGTTGTCGCGCGTCGCCTCGTGGCACCACGGCTCGAGCGTGTCGGTGATCCGGACGCCGATTCGCCGGCGCAGGTCGTCGAGCGCCTGCTCGGTGATCTTCGGAAAGAGCGGTGTCTCACGGGGCATGCGTGGTCTCCACGGCTCCGGCCTCCGATTCGCGAAGGGCCTTGCGATTGACCTTGCCGGCGGGCGTCTTGGGCAGCGCGGCCACGAACGCGACCCGGCGCGGGTACTCGTGCTGACTGAGCCGCGCGCGCGTGAAGTCCTGCAGCTCGCGCGCGAACGTGTCGTCGCCGACGCGCCCGCTCACGACGAAGGCCTTGACCACCTGGCCGCGCAGCGGATCGGCCACGCCGATCACCGCCGCCTCGCGCACGTCGGGATGCCGGAGCAGCACGTCCTCGATCTCGACGGCGCTCATCGTCCAACCGGCCGAGATGATGACGTCGTCGGCCCGTCCGGCGTGGTAGAAGTAGCCATCGCCGTCCACGTGGCCTCGATCCTTCGTCGGAAACCAGGCACCGCGACGCCACACCTTGATCTCGCCGAGCTGGTTTGGCGCGCAGGGCTGCCCGCCCGCGCTCTGCACCTCGACCCGCACTCCCGGAACCGGCTTGCCGAGCGCGCCCGGCTTGACGACGTAGTCGGCGGCGCCGGGATAGTCGGCGAGGATCACGCCGACTTCGGTGGTGCCGTACATGCTGCACACCGGCGCGCGGAACGTCGCCTCGACGAAGGCGCGCGTGGCGCTGTCCATGGGCTCGCCGGTGAAGGAAAGCTTCTGGATCGCGTATCGATACGCCGCCGCCTGGCCGGAGCTTTTCATCATGCGATAGTGCGTGGCCGCCGCGGACAGGTTGGTCACCTCGTACTCCTGGAGCGCGTGCAGCATCCTGAGGGGGTCGAACTTGCCGGCCATCGTGCCGGTGGTCACGCCGAGCGCCAGCGGCGCGAGCGTCCCGTGCCAGAGGCCGTGGCCCCACGCGGGCGAGGACGGGCAGAAAAAGCGATCGCCCGGCCGGATGCCGGTGCCGTACAGCGCGGCCACCATGAGCGCGACGATCGCCCGCTGGGAATGGCGCACCGCCGCCGGCAGCTCGCGGGTGGTGCCCGACGTGTACTGAAACACGGCGAGATCGTCGGACGCGCTCCGGGTCTCGTAGCCGGTCGGCTGAGCGGCGAGCGCCGTCATGAGCTGGTCGTCGGCCACCACGACGTCGACGCCGTCGTGAGCCCGCGCCGTGTCCGCCTTCTCGGCGTTGGTCAGGAAGAGCTTCGGCGTGCAGTCGTCGACCCGCAGCCTGATCCCGTCGGGACCGAACAACGTGAAGAGCGGCACCGCGATGGCGCCGCGCTTGATCGCGCCGAAGAGAGCCGCGTAGAAGGCGAGCGAGGGCTCCAGCATGATCGCCACGCGGTCGCCGCGCGCGACGCCGCGCGAGGCGAGCCAGTGTGCGAAGCGCGAGGACCACTGGGACAGGTCGCGAAAGCTCAGGACCTCGTCGCGACCGTCGGCGTGGGCCACGCGGACCGCGACGCGCCCGGATCCCGCGTAGCGGTCGATGCACTCGTGAGCGATGTTCAGCGACTCGCGGTCGCCGTCGAAGAGCGACCACAGGCCCGCGGACGAGAAGTGGCGATGGGCGTCCGCGTAGGTCGTGTAGTCCGTCAGCCGGCTCATGGCTCCCGGGCCCCATTGTATAAGGACAGCGCATGACCTCGCGGCGCGGTCTCCTGCTGGGCGGCGCGTTCGTGACCTTCGCCGTCAGCGCGGCGCTGATGCACTCCTATTCGGTGTTCCTCGTCGCGTTCCTCGAGGAGTTCCGGTGGAGCCGCGCCGAGACGTCGCTGGCGTTCTCGATGTCCGCGCTCGTGGGCGGCGTGAGCGCGCCCCTCGTCGGCGTGCTGGTGGACCGCCTCGGCCCTCGCCGCCTCGTGCTGCTGGGCGGGAGCGTCCTCACGCTCGGGCTCCTGGGCAGCGCCTACGTCGGCGCGCTCTGGCAGATCGTCGTGCTCTACGGCGTCCTCATGACCCTCGGAGCCAACGGCCTCGGGCTCGTGGTGTTCGTGCCCATCCTCTCGCGCCGCTTCGTGAGCAACCGGGGCATGGCGATCTCGATCGTGCAGTCGGCCAACGGCTTCGCGCGCGCCGTGTCGGCACCGCTCGCGCAGCTCCTGATCTCCGCGATCGGCTGGCGGCACGCCTATCTCGCTCAGGCGGCGTTCATGGGCGTGCTGGTCTGGCCGCTCGCCGCCCTGTTTCGACGTGACGAGCCGCCCGCGCCGAGGGTTTCGCAGAGCGCATCGCCTCCGGGTGAGGGCGTGGGGGCCGCGCGCCCGATGCGCCGCGACTGGACGCTCGCCGAGGCGATCGCGACGCCTCACTTCTGGCTCCTGTTCACCGTCTACCTCTGTACGGGCCTCGGCAGCTTCTTCGTCTCGCTGCACCAGCTCGCCTTCGCCGTCGACGCCGGCTTCGACAAGCTCTACGCGGCGAGCGTGCTGGGCTTCGGCGCCTTCCTCGCCGTCGGCGGGACCATCGTCACCGGTACGGTCTCGGACTACATCGGGCGCGAGCTCTCGGCCATCCTCGCCTACGCGGTCTCGATCGTCGGGGTCATCTGCGCGCTCTTCATCACGGGCCCTCAACATGCGTGGCTCCTCTGGCTCCACGCGTGCTTCTTCGGCCTCACCTGGGGCGCGCGCGGCCCGACGATCACCGCGAAGACCGCCGATCTGTTCCCGGGACCGAACCTCGGGACCATCCTCGGAGTCATTACGGTCGGCACCGGCATCGGGTCGGCGGTCGGCGCGTGGGGCGCCGGGTGGATCTTCGACGTCTCCGGCAGCTATCGTCTCGCTTTCCTGGCCTCGATCGCCTCCTACCTGGTGGGCTGCATCGCGTTCTGGGCGCTTCGCCGGCCACCGACGCGGCAGGTGGTATAACAGTCGGGCGACCGATGGACTTCCACGCGTTCATGTACGTGACGATCGGCCGGCGGCGCGAGCTGGAGCGCGGGATGGCCGGCAAGGACCCGGTGCTCTACCAGCGCATGCTGGACGAGATCGGCGAGTACGCGCGCACGTGCGATGCGACGGGCTGGTCGGGCATCGGCATCCCCGAGCATCACCTGCAGATCGAAGGGTTCGAGCTCGGTCAGGATCCGGGGCTCATGGCGATGTTCCTCGGCCAGCACGGGCCGCGTCTCCGGATCGACCAGTTCGGCTACGTGCTGCCCACGCACAATCCGCTCCGCGTGGCCGAGCACGCGGCCACGCTCGATCATCTGCTCGGGGGCCGGCTCAACGTCGCGTTCGTGCGCGGCTATCAGGCGCGCTGGTTCGAGAACTATGCTGCCGTCCCCGGGGCCAAGGCCACCGGGCCGTGGAATCGCAAGAGCGACGAGGACGCGAGGAACCGCGAGCTCTTCGAGGAGTGCGTGGCCGTCATCAAGACGGCCTGGGCCAACGACACGTTCTCGTTCAAGGGCAAGTACTGGTCGTATCCGCCCGAGGGCCAACGCCAGCCGCATCCCCATCCGGTCTATCTGAGGTACGGCCGCGGCGTCACGGCCGACGGCACGATCCGCGAGGTCGGCATCGCGCCCCGGCCGCTGCAGAACCCGATCCCGGTCTACTCCGGCTTCACGCATAGCCTGCAAACCTCGCTCTACTGGGCGAGGGAGGGCGGCAAGCCCATCGTGATGGCGAGCGAGATGGACTTCTGCGAGATGCTCTGGCGTCGCTATCGCGAGGTGGCCGAAGCCCACGGTCGCGACGTGCCGCGCGGCGAAGAAGCGGCGTGGGGCGGCTATCTCGTGCTCGCCGACACGAAGAGCGAAGCCGAGGCCTGGGCCGAGGACTGTCTCTGGATGTGGGACTCGTGGTCCGTCCCCTTCGGCCAGGACCGCCCGCCGCTCCTGATCGGCGACGCCGACACCGTCACGCGCATGATCGAGAATGCGGCGCGCCACGTGCCGTTCCGCGAAGTCTTCCTGTTGTTCGGCCAGGGCATTCTCGAGCGGGACCGCTGTCTGAAGACGCTCGAGCTGTTCGCGGAGAAGGTCATTCCGCGGTTTCGGTAGTCGCGACCCGCCCGACTCACGCTCCCGTGGCTCAGCGCGAGAAGAAATCCCGAAGATTCGTGTAGGTTTCGTCGGGAGCCTGCCCGGCGGGGTAGTGGCCGCACGGCAGCGCGATGCAGCCGACGAGGTTGGTGACGTAGGTCGCCCAGCCCGTTTCGTAGCCGTAGAACTTGGCGGTGTGGCTCTGCCCGCCGACGATCACGAGGACCGGGCAGGCGATCTTGTTCCCTGCCTCGAGGTCCTTCTTGCCCTGAGAGCCGAGCTTGAGGCGGATGTAGTACTCCTCCTTGCCGGCCAGCAGGCGCTCGGGGAAATCGTACGGCTGCGCCATGAACGACCAGTGATAGCTGTTGAGCGCCCACTCGCGCGTGACGTGTGTCCACACGTGGTGGGTCGGCAGGATGTCGATCGCGCAGAGCTTGAGCACCGCGACCGGATGATCGAGCGCCATCCGATAGGCGGTGCGCGCGCCCCGGTCGTGGCCCGCGACCATGAATCGCTCGTAGCCGAGATGGCGCATGACGTCGACCTGGTCCTGCGCCATGCGGCGGAACGAGTAGTTGCCGTGATCCGCCAGGCCTCGGGGCTTGCCGCTGTCGCCGTATCCGCGGAGATCAGTGGCGACCACGGTGAAATCCTTCGCCAGGCGCGGCGCGACGAGGCGCCAGTGGTAATGCGTCAGGGGATTGCCGTGCAGGAGCAGCACCGGCGGGCCTGAACCTCCCACCACACCACGGATCGTCACCTGCAGGTCGCTGGTCTGGATGTCGAAGCGGCGGAAGCCCTCGTACATCGCGTCCTCCGGGCTTGCGGCAGAGTTTATCCTGCTCCCGGGCAGGACAAGGGGGAAACAGGTGGACCTTCAGATCAAGACCGCCGACGCATTCGCCGCGCACGATCTGGAAGGCCTCTGGAGGGTTCGGCGCGCCGCGCGGGAGACGGCGGCGTTCCGGCGCGTTCTCCAGCTCTTCGTCGAACGGGGCGGCCCGATCCCGGTTGAGGAGATCGTCGGGGGCCTGCCGGACGTCGGACCCGAAGCGACGCGCCAGGCCCTGGTCGCGCTCGACGCGGACGACCTGATCCGTATCCAGAGCGGCAAGGTCGACGTCGCCTACCCCTTTACGGCGTCGTCCACGCCATTCGTCGTGCGGCTGCACGGCGGTCGGGAACGGTTCGCCTGCTGCGCCGTGGACGCGCTCGGCATCGCGCCGATGACCGGACAATCCATCGAGATCCGGTCACGCTGCCATCACTGCGCGGAGCCGCTCGAGCTCGGCGCCACACCGGAGGGGGCGAGGCCGGAAGGGTCGGGGATCATGCTCTGGATCGGACAGCGCGCGGACGACCGCTGCAAGATCGCGGACTCCCTCTGAACCACGATCAACTTCTTCCGGTCGGAAGAGCATCTGCGAGCGTGGCGAGCCGAGAACCCAGCGGCGGACGGCGCCGGCACCACGCTCGCCGAAGGCTTCAAGCTCGGCGCGCGAATCTTCGGCGGTCTGCTCACAGGAGAGCCTCGATGACATCAGGATCCCAGGAAGTCCGCGTCGAGCGCGATGGTCGCGCGATGACGATCACCCTGGACCGACCGGACGATCAGAATCGGCTGACGCGGGACGTGCTCCTGACCTTGCAGGGGCTCGTCGACGGCCTCGGCGTCGATGAAGGGACTCACGCGGTCGTCATCACCGGCAGCGGCGCCGCGTTCTTCTCGATGGGCATCCTGAATCCCGTCGTTCGTGGGAGCTACACCAAGGATCAGATCCTCGAGCTCGTGCGCATGGCGAACCGTCTCTACGACGCGATCGAGGCGCTGCCGCAGATCGTGATCGCGGCATTCAACGGCGCCGCTCGCGCGGGCGCGGCCGAGCTCTCGCTCGCGTGCGACATCCGCCTGGCGGCGGCGCACGCGACGTTCGCGCTCCCCGAAGCGCTCTGGGGTGGATTTCCCGGTGCCGGCGGGCCCGTTCGCCTGCCGGGGATCGTCGGGCGGGCGCGGGCGCTGGAGCTCATCTGCACGGGCCGCGAGATCGACGCCGTCGAGATGGAACGGCTGGGTCTCGTGCTCGCGGTCTATCCCGCGGCGCGACTGCTTCCGGAGGCGCGCGCGCTGGCCGCCCGAATCTGCGCCAGCGGGCCGCTCGCCACGCGGGGAGCCAAGCGCATCGTGAACGTCCGCAACGCGGCCGGCTTCGCCGCCTCACGCGCGCTGGCCGACGCCCTCCGTCACGCGCTCGAATGGAGCCAGGACGTCGACGAGGGCATGGCCGCCCACCGCGAGCACCGGTCGCCGCGCTTCACGGGACGCTGACACAAGTGGACGTCAGTCGACCGTGACGGGCTTGATCTCGCGAAGACGCGGGAGGACTTCCTTCGAGAACAGACGGATGCTCTTCTCCGACTCGGGGTGGGTCATGAACCCCGAGCGGCCGACCAGGCTCAGGTGACCGAAGCCGCCGACCTGGTCGTAGAAATTCATGACCTGTTTGTAGACGCTGTCGGGATTGCCCGCGAACAGGATACCCTGCGCCATCGCCTGCTCGGCGCCGAGCGACGTGAGCCGCGCGGCGTTCTGCCCCGCCGACATCACGCCGGAGCTTCCGCTCCTGGGCGCCGTGCGATAGATCTGCGGCGCGGCCTGCGGCGGCGCGCTGCCCGGCAAGAATCGCGAATATTGGGGGGCCGACTTGAGGCTCGTGTGGAGAAACCACAGGAGCTTGCTGCCGACGCGCAGTCCCTCCTCGTCGGTGTCGCCGACGTAGACGAAGGCCGCGTAGGCGAAGTTGTCGGTGGTCGCCTTGGGCAAGCCGGCCTCGGCGCGCGCCTTGCGATGCGCGGCGTAGGCGCGTTTCGTGCCGTCCGGTCCCCGCAGCACGAGCACGTGCACCATGCCGCGCCGGCCGACCTCGGCGGCGGTCTCGGGATCGCCGGTGGCCGACCACATCCGCGGATGCGGCTGCTGCCACGGCCGCGGCCAGATGTTCACGTGCCGGTGCGTGTAGTGCTTGCCTTCCCAGCTGAACGGCCCGTCGTGATGGCTGAGCGCTTTCTTGATGAGGTCGATCGCCTCCCAGTAGCGCTCGATGTTGTTCACGGGGTTCGCGTTGTTCGACGCCATCTCGGTGCCGCCCGATTTTACGAAGCCGATCTCGAGGCGGCCGCGCGAGATGACATCCGCCGTCGCATACTCCTCCGCGACCCGGACCGGATCTTTTCGCAGCGATATCAAGGTGCCGAGGCTCAGGAGCCGCACCTGGCGCGTCTGACGCGCGAGGATGCCGACCAGCAGCGGATTGGCGCCGAGCAGCGAGTTGATCCCGGCGTGATGCTCGACGGCCAGCACGTTGAGCCCGAGGTCGTCGCACAGCAGGAACTCGTCGATGACTTCCTCGAAGAGGTCGGCGGCGATCTTCGGGTCGCAATAGCGATTGGGCAGGCTGGCGCGGACGGAGTCCGTCGCGTTGAGGACTTCTTGCGGCACGAACGGGTACGGGACTTCGCACTGCCACCAAGCGTCCATCGTGCTCTCTCCCCCGAGCCCCCTCAGCGATTCAGGAACTTCACGACCGTGTCGACGAAAGCCTTGGCCTGCTCGATCTCGGGATGGTGCCCCGCGCGGTCGATCAGCTCGAAGCGCGATTGGGGAATCAGCGAGCTGTAAATCCGGCCGTAGGCCGGTTTCACGATCCCGTCGCTGGCGCCCCACACGACGAGCGTCGGGACCGCGATGCGGCGCAGCCAGCGCTTGAGCTGGGGATTGTACATGTACGGGCTCCAGCCGTAGAGGCAGAGGGCTTCCCAGTTGCGAGCACGGACGACGAGCTCGTCATCGGACAAAGCATCCAGGTCGGGCGCCCAGGTCGCGGGATCGTGCCAGCTTCGCCGCTGGACCTCCTGCGGCGAGGTGTTGAAGACGTCGAGGATGTCGGGCGTCTCGCGATCGCTCACCTTGATGCCGAACGCGTCGACCAGCACGAGCCCGTCGAGCCGGTGGCGACACGTGACGGCCAGCTCGGCCGCGAGCCAGCCGCCGAACGACAAGCCGATCAACGTCACCTTCTCGTGAGGCAACGACTCGAGGAACTCGAGATAGAAATGAACGAGGTCATAGACGGTTTCGAAGTCCGCCGGGCGCGCCGATCGCCCGAAGCCCGGGTGCGAAGGCGCGATGAGCTCGGCGTGACGCGCGAGCATTTCCAGGAATGGGGCCCGCGGATCGACGGTCTGCGCCCCGTGCAGGAGCAGCACCGGCCGCCCGGCGCCACGGCGCACGACTTCCAGGTCGATTCCCCCAACGACGTGGCCCGCTGACATAGCTCCTCCGCGCTTCGAGCGCATAGGGTAGCATGCGAGGGGGTGAAGCCATGGAGACGCTCCTTCGTGTTCTCTTCCTCGGGCTGGTCGTGATGGCGATCGGCGCGATCGGAGACGCGCGGGCCCAGGCGCCGGCGCCGGCCCAGCCGCCAACACCAGCGCCGATCGTGGGCAACATCTACTCCGTGACCTACATCGAGGTCATGCCGACGTCGAAGGCCGACGCCGCGACGTTACTCCGGCGCTACCGCGAGGCCGCGCAGAAGGAAGGCGGCAATCTCCGCTGCGAGGTGGTTCAGCGCATCGACCAACCGCATCAGTTCGCGATCCTCGAGATCTGGAAGGACCAGACGGCGTTCGAAGCTCACGGCAAGAGCGCCAACACGGTCGACACCCGCGAGAAGATCGCGGCCCTCCGCAACGCGCCGACCGACGAGCGGGTACACACCGCGCTGTCCATCGGCCCGATCGACGCGCCGTCCGTCCGCGGTAGCATCTACGTCGCGACCCACGTCGATGTCATTCCTCCGCGCAAGGACGACGGCGTCGCCGCGCTCAAGCGCCTCGGCGAGGACAGCCGCCGCGGCGAGGGCAACCTGCGCTTCGAGGTCGTCCAGCAGGTCAACCGGCCGAACCACTTCACCGTGGTCGAGATCTGGAAGGACGCGAAGGCGGTCGAGACGCACTCGATGGCGGCGCCGACGCGCGAGTTCCGCGACAAGCTCGCGACGATGACGGGCGCTTTGTACGACGAGCGCATGTACCGGGCGATCGACTAGAGTTGCATCGGGCCTCGACAGGCCCCTGATGTCCTCCGCTCACCGAATACACCGGTCTGGGTATCCCGTGGCGCTGGTGCGGGATGGTCGGCGCACTGCGCGTCAAGACGAGGCGGTTCATCAATATCACGACGCGCGCCGGCCGCGCTATGCTGCGAGATATGCTGCAGAGGCGGTGCTATGCAGATCTGTAGAATTAGAAGTTCGCCGCACAGGGGGAGCGACTGACCGTTGAGGGGTTTCATGCGTCGGCGCCGATTCTGGAGACGCGGAAGATCCATGCGCGCCACCACGTTCATCGCCCTTCTCATCGTGCTTCTGGCCGCCGCAGTCCTCGTTGGGCCGCTCGCCGGCGGGGCACAGCAGGCGGCGAGCTTCCCCCGCATAGGCTTTCTAGCCCCGGGCTCCCTTTCTGAGCCACGATTCCCGCGTTACGTTCAGGCCTTCCGGCAAGGCCTGCGCGAGCTGGGCTATGTGGAAGATCAGAACATCGCCATTGAGTTCCGATGGGCGGAGGGGAAGTACGACCGCCTACCCGGCCTCGCGACCGAGCTGGTCCGTCTCAAGGTGAACGTCATCGTGGCAGGTGGTGCGCCGGCGGTCCAAGCGGCAAAGCGAGCGACCGCAACGATCCCCATCGTCATGGCGATCGTTGCTGATCCTGTGGCGATGGGATTCGTCGCCAGCCTCGCGCGCCCAGGAGGAAACATCGCCGGGCTGTCCTTAATGCTGCCCGATCTGGTCGGGAAGCAGCTGGAGCTGCTCGAGGAGGTCGTCCCCAAGATCTCTCGGGTGGCCCTCCTCTGGAATCCGGCCAATCCCGGCAACGCACTGCAGGTGCGACACGCGCAGGATGCGGCCCGGGCATTGGGCATACAGCTGCAACCCATGGAGGCGCGGGACCCCAGCGAAATCGACAACGCCTTCGCGGCGACTACCACGGAGCGGGCCGGCGCCGTCATCGTCATCGCGGACACGGTGCTCCTCGAGCACCGAACACGAATCGCCGACCACGCGGTCCGCGTCGCCTCCCGACAGTGTTCGCGGTGGGTGAGTTCGTGGAGGCCGGCGGTCTTCTGGCTTACGGGCCAAGCCTCTCTGACAGCTTTCGGCGGGCGGCCACCTACGTGGACAAGATCCTCAAGGGCGCCAGGCCGGCCGACCTCCCGATTGAGCAGCCGACGACGTTCGAGCTGGTAGTCAACCTCAAGGCGGCGAAGGCGCTCGGGCTGACGATCCCCCAGGCAGTGCTCCAGCGGGCGGACCAGGTC
>QHSQ01000541.1 GCA_003221615.1 Candidatus Rokuibacteriota bacterium
CGCCCTTCGCCGACCTTGCTGTTGCCGGCCCACGCGAACATCGCGCCCTGGCCGGCGGGCGCGCCCTCGAACGAGTTCTTCGCCGCGGGATCGAGCTTCGCCCACGGAGACCAGGCTTGCCAGTTGTGGAAATCGTTGACCTGCGTGAACACCGCCGGCGCGGGGGCGGCGATGGTCGTGCTCCGCTCGATGCGGAACTCGGACGGTTGCATGGCCACGATCAGCGCGAGCCCGCCGACGACGAGCACGATGACGGCGGCGACACCGAGCAGGATCTTGACCAGCACGGTTACCGAGCCCCCTGGAGCGCGGACGGCTGGGACGATCCGCGAATGGGCGCCAGCTTCCAGCGACCGTAGGCGACGAACGCCGCGAGCAGCCCCACCACGAACGGCATCGCGGCCAGCGAAACGGGCCCGATCATCAGGCTGACGATCGTCGCGCCGATCATGATGATCACCAGCCCCGCGGCGGCCAGCGGCGTCAATCCCGGGCGGATCCGCAGAAGACTGGGCAGGATCAGGCCGAGACCGCCGCAGATCTCGGCTACGCCGATGAACCACAAGAACGCGGCCGGCATCTGGATCTGCCTGGTCATCTCCTCGATCGACATGATGAACTTCATGACGCCGGCGAACAGAAACAGGAGCGCGAGCAGCCCCTGCACAATCCACAGCGCATACGTCATGTTCGGGCTTCCTCCGTGAATGTTCGATTCGGGCGCTGAGCGGGCCAGCTCTACTGCGGCGGTCCCTCTCTGACGGGCCGTACCTCTATGGTACCCACGCGCGCCAACGGGCCTCGGGCCGCGAAGGCGATCGCCTCGTCGAGATTCTCGACGTCGATGAGCATATACCCGCCCAGGTGCTCGCGCGTCTCAGCGAACGGCCCGTCGGTCAGGAGACGTTTGCCGTCTCGAACCCGGACGCTGGTGGCCGTGGTCGTTGGGTGCAGCGGGTTTCCGTCCAGGTATTGCCCGCGCGCCCTGAGGTCCTCGGCGACACGCGTCTGGCCGAGGTAGACTTCCTGGCGCTCGGCCAAGCTCCGCTTTTCCCAAGTCTCGTCGAGATATACGAGCAACAAGTATTTCACAATCGCCTCCATCAGTAGGTCGAACGGCGGGCGCCGGATTCGACACCCGGCGTAGATTATCTACCGTGGAGCATTCCCCCGGGGCCGATGCCGCCGTCGACACCGTCTATCGGGCCGACTGGGGGCGGATCGTCGCCACGATGATCCGGCTCGTCGGCGACTTCGATGTGGCTGAAGAGGCTTCCCAGGAGGCCTTTGCGGCGGCGGTCGAGCAGTGGGCGGACTCCGGCGTGCCCGACTTCCCGCGAGCCTGGATCATCCAGACGGCCCGCCACAAGGCCATCGACCGCATCCGGCGCCGAGCCCGGCTCGAGGAGAAGCTGGACATATACGCCGTGACCGAGTCGACCCGAGCCGTCGACGAACCCGACTACGACCCGGACCAGATCCCCGACGACCGCCTCCGGCTGATCTTCACCTGCTGCCACCCGGCGCTAGCGCTGGAGGCGCAGGTGGCGCTCACTCTCCGCACGCTCGGCGGGCTCGAGACCGACGAGATCGCGCGGGCATTTCTCGTGCCGGTCGCGACCATGGCCCAGCGGCTGGTGCGCGCGAAGGGCAAGATCCGCGACGCGCACATCCCCTACTCGGTGCCCGACACGAAGGACATGCCGGCCCGCCTCGACGCGGTGCTGACGGTGATCTATCTGATCTTCACCGAAGGCTATGCCCCGACGCGCGGTGAGGCGCTCGTGCGGACCGATCTCTGCGCCGAGGCCATCCGCCTGGGCCGCCTCGTGAGAGCCCTGATGACGCCGGATCCGCCGGCGGAAGTGACGGGCCTCCTGGCCCTGATGCTGCTGCACGACTCGCGGCGCGACGCGCGGCTCGACGAAGCGGGAGATCTCGTGCTTCTCGAGGACCAGGATCGCAGCCGCTGGAACCGAGCGCAGATCGCGGAGGCACTGCCGC
>QHSQ01000269.1 GCA_003221615.1 Candidatus Rokuibacteriota bacterium
GGGATCGAGATCGACCTGCAGTACGGTCAGGCCGGACCCAACGACGGCGGATTCCCGGGTAACAACACCGGGACGGCGGGCGGCGTGTTGAACGTCGCAGGCGGAAACACCGCCAACTCGAACAGCGGCTGCAAGAACAACTCGAACGGCTGTCTCGACCTCAACACCGACGTCGCCGGCATGTTCGAGATCAAGTGGATCTACACCGAGTTTCCGCTGACCGGGAAGGACAGCCTGCTGCCGTTCATTCCGGTCGAGACGATGGCGCGGGCCGGCGGCCAGCCCTTTAGCACCCTGGCCAACTACAAAATCGTCTACGCCAACGGCGACTTTGCGGGATTGTCAACGATTACGAAGTTTGACCCGAACGTCCGCGTCAACCTCGCCTACGTCGTCGTCGAGGACCAACTGGCGGGCGGTAACCGCTCGTCGGCGATCACGCGCACGAGTCGCGGCGAGGACTGGGCGATTATCGTGAGCCCGGAGATAGCGCCGTTCAAGGGACTCGACATCAAGCCGCTGTACTCGTATTTCCACATCGATGGCCTGACGGCCGGCACCGCGAGACACTCCGTCATCAATCCTCGGTTCGTCGGTTCGGGCGGCACCAACTCGGCGGCGGCGCTCGGCGGCGGCGCCCCCGCGGGCGACTCGACCAACCAGGAGAACCGCCACACGGTCGGTATCGACATGCGCTGGCGCTCGGGTCCCTTCGGCTTCGATCCGACGGTCATGTACCAGTGGGGAAACGCTGACCACCAGGCGGTGAGGACGAACGGCTCGGTCGGGCGCGTCGAGGCCGACATCAGCTCCTGGATCGTCGACCTCATCGGTAGCTACCAGCTGGGTCCGCTGCTGCTCGAAGCGCGTGGCGTCTATACCACGGGAAACAAGGCTCGCGACAACCTCGCTCAAAGCATCCGCTACTTCCAGCCACTCACTACGGACGGGAGCTACTGGGCCGGCTGGGGCGCGATCAACGCTAGCGGGGTCGATTACTTCAACGGCTCGCTGCTGACCAACATGGCCCGGTTCATCGGCTACGACCGCTATGGCCGCGCCGGGTTCTCTCTCAGGGGCACATACAGCGTCACGCCCGCGCTCGCTCTGTACAGCATCGTGAGCCCGACGTGGACCGCTGAAAAGGTCGATACCGATACTGGCGCCAATCCGGGTCTTGGCACGGGCTCCATCAGCCGGACGACCGTGGACGATCAAAGCTGGGTAAAGGGCGACTCCCGCTACATCGGTACCGAGGCGAACCTGGGACTCACGTGGAGGTTTGCCCCGAACACAGCGTTCGACCTCGAAGGCTCGTATCTGTTCGCAGGCGCGGCATTGGGAAGCGCGGAAGTGCTGAACGGGGTGCACACGCGCCGCGATCCCCACGATGCCTACCAGGTGGCCGCGCGCGTGCGGTTGGCCTTCTGAGTGACGGCGCCCAAGGTGACGATCACCGGGCGTCACTGTGGTTGGAGTTGTTGGTGATGTCGGCGTTGAGTTTCGGCAACGAGCTGATTGCTGCTCACCACATTTGAGGAGGCAGTGATGAGGAGATGGCTTGTCACCGCAGTATTCGCCTTCGTCATCCTCGCGATGCTGGCGCCGCCGGTATTCGCGCAGGCGCCCGCAGGCCCGCCGGCGCCGAAGGTGACGATCACGGGGACCTTCGACCAGATGACGACCGCTGGTCGGAACTTCTACGACGGCAACTTCACCCGTGACAACGACCGTGAGTGGTACGCCCGGACTCGCTTCCGTCCCGACTTCGAGTTCGCCGTCGGGCGCACCAAGGCCGTGCTCGGCATCGAGATCGACCTCAACTACGGCCAGACCGGCTCGAACGACGGCGGGTTCCCCGGCAACAATACCGGCCAGGCTTGCGGCTTTGCGGGAGGCTGCAAAGCCGCAGGCTCTGCCGGCGGCGGCCTGGACATCAACACCGACGTCGCCGGGCTCTTCGAGGTCAAG
This sequence comes from Candidatus Rokuibacteriota bacterium, assembly GCA_003221615.1. GTDB lineage: Bacteria > Methylomirabilota > Methylomirabilia > Rokubacteriales > CSP1-6 > AR31. The sequence goes on from QHSQ01000269.1 coordinate 1,972, forward strand.
TGGATCTACACGGAGTTCGACCTGACCGGCAAAGACAGCCTCCTGCCGTTCATCCCGATCCTGACGGTGGCCCGCGCGGGCGGTCAGCCGTTCGCCACGATCGCCAACTACAAGGTGTACTACGCCAACGGCGACTTCGCGGGCCTTGACCTCTACTCCACGTTCACGCCGGACATCAAGAATCACTTGGCGTTCGTGATCGTCGAGGACCAGCTGGCCGGTGGTAACCGGTCGAGTGCTATCACGCGGACGAGTCGCGGCGAGGACTACGCGTTCATCATCAGCCCGGAGATCACGCCGTTCAAGGGGCTGGACCTGAAGCCGATGTTCTCGTGGTTCCACGCGGACGGCTTGACGGCCGGCGCGGCTCGGCGCAACGCCAGCAACCCCCGCACCGTGGGCGGCGCGATGAACGTCGCGACCGCGGTCGGCGGTGGCGCTCCTGCCGGCGACTCGGCCAACACGGAGAACCGGTATACGGCCGGTCTCGACGCGCGCCTCCGCATCGGGCCCTTCGGGCTGGATCCCACGGTCTCCTACCAGTGGGGCCACTACGACACGCAGGCGCTCAGGACGAACGGAACGGTGGGGAAGGTCCGCGGCGAAGCCTCGGCCTGGCTGCTCGACGTCATCGGCAGCTACCAGCTAGGTCCGCTGCTCATTGAGGCTCGCGGGGCGTACAGCACCGGTAACAAGGCTCGGGACAACCTGTCCCAGAGCAAGCGGTACTACGAGCCGCTCGATCTGGACACCGGTTACTGGAGCGGTGGCTGGCTCGGGATCCTCGGCCTCGGCGTCGATTACTTCAACGGCGGCGGTCCTACGAACCAGGGCATGGACACCAACATCGGCTACGATCGCTACGGGCGCATGCAGGCCGCGCTTCGGGTGACGTACAGCATCACGCCGGCCCTGAGCGTCTATGGAGTTGTCGCTCCGACGTGGTCGGCGGAGAAGGTCGACACCGACACCGGGTGCCCGGCCCTGAACGTCGCGACGAGCGCCACGGGCTGCCCGGCCCGAGTCGTGGTGAGCGACAAGAGCTTTGTCACGGGTGATTCCCGCTACATCGGGACTGAAATCAACGGTGGGTTCACCTGGCGGTTTGCCGCGAACACGGCGTTCGACCTCGCCGGTTACTACCTGTCGGCAGGTCCCGCGTTGAAGCTGTCGGAGGTTCTGAACGGCACTCCCGTGAAACGGGATCAGCACGACGGCTACTATGCGTCAGCGCGCGTGAGGTTGTCCTTCTAGTCGTTGCAGTCGAGACGGGGGCATGGGTGGCGGCATCGCCCATGCCCCGTTTCATTTTCCCCATTCCTTGACTCTCCTTACCCCCTGGGCTAGCCTCGGGCTGATGCTGGCGTCAGTACCCGCATGAGCCCGTCCGCGGCTCGTATCGTCGCCCTCGGTGTCCTCGTCGCTCTCTGGGGTTCCGGGACGTCGGGAGCCCAGACGGCCGCGCCCACCCTGGGTGTGCTCGTCGATCAAGTCCAGGCTCTCTTTCCGAAGGTCGACGGTGAGGTGATCGAGGTCCAGACCGGTACGGTCACCCTTGCGCTCGGCAGTCGGGACGGCCTCGTCGCCGGGGTCGAGCTGGCCCTCTACCGGCAAGGGCGCGAGCTCCGTCACCCGAAGACTGGTGAGGTTCTGGGCCGGACCGAGCAGCAGATGGGTCGGCTCGCCGTCCAGCAGGTGTTCGAAGCCTACTCGACCGGCACGGTGAGCCCGGGCAGCGAGGTGCAGCCGGGTGACCGGGCCAGGATCTCGGCCGGGAAGATCAAGCTGAGCGTCGTGCCCTTCGTCGAGACGGGTGTCCGGGACTCACTGGCCGATGCCGCGATCCATGAGCTGATGGACGCGCTGAACCGGACCGGGCGCTTCCAGGTCGGCCTGGGCGACGCCATCGGGGTCTGGCTCACCCAGCAGGGCGTCAAGCGTGAGGACGTGCTCGCCGGCAAGAATCTCGATTCGGTTGCCGAGCGTTTCAAGGTCGACAATGTGCTGGTGGTCGCCTTCTCGCGCGTCCAGAACAAGCCGTACATGGACATCCGCCTCTTCAGCTTCCCGGGAGCAAGCTCACGTCTGAGCACGGCGCTCTTCGTGCCGGCCACGATCAAGCCGGTCGCCAAGGGCGACTATTCGGCCGGCGGCAAGCGCGACAGTCAGACGCCGAACCAGCAGCGCTCATTCCTCGCGCGGCTGCTCTACGGCGAGCTCGACGCTGGCACCTACTCGAGTGGCGAGTCCGCGATCCCGCTGAAGGAGGTCGCGAAGTTTCCGTTCCTCGTCGCCTCGATGGACGTCGCTGTCGGGTCGAAGGACAAGATCACGCGCATGGTCATCACGGACGGCGAGCGCGTGTTTCTGTACCGGATCACGCCGGAGCGCATTCTGGAGCCCGAGTGGACGTACCGCACCGACAGCCGGGCGCGTGTTTTCGCCGTGCAGCTCGCCGAGCTGTCGAACGACGGCGCAGTCCACGTGGTGGTCAACCGCTACAGCCAGATCCCTGCGATCCTGATCAATTCGCTGATCCTCACGACCAAGGACCAAAAGGCAGTCGTGGCCGCCGAGGAAATCACGGACATCCTCCTGGCCGTCGACACGAACGGCGATGGCGTCAAGAAGACGCTCTGGTCGCAGTCGTTCGTGCAGACCGGCTTCTTCAAGCAGGGCGATGCCACGCGCGTGAGTCTCCGCAACGGAAAGCTCGTGTCCGAGGGGCGGGTGAGGGTGCCCAGCGGCTTCCGGGCGACCGGCGCGGTCCACAGCAACATCGCGGGCAAGGGTGTGCGCGCGCTGGCCTTCATCGACGAGTTCAACCGGCTGCGGATCGCGATCGACACGGAAGAGACATTCCGGTCGGCGTCGCCGGTGGGGACCGGCATGGCCAAGCTTGGGGTCGAGTCGCAAGTCGAACGAGGGGGACGGACCTACATCTACTACCCTGAGCCGATGCCGCTATCGGTGGACCTCGACGGCGACGGGGTCGAGGAGATCGTCGTGCCGCAGAACCAGATCCCGGGCCGGCTGGCGGTGGTCTACAAGGGCCCCGCGGGGTACCGGTTCCAGACGGTCAACTCCGGCTTCGAGGGCACCGTGATGGCTCTCGGTGCCGTTCCCGGCGACGGTGCCACGCCGGCGCTTGTCGCCGCGGTGGTGCGCTACACGAACTTTCGCAACACCGAGGGTGAGACGCAGATCATCATGACGACCTCGGAGTGACCCCGGCACGCGTCCGTCCGTCGGCCTGATCCCGTCGCGCCTGTCCCCATGATCCCGCGTCACCAGACCGCGCTCGCGAAGGCTTGCCCGTGGCCGTGAAGCTCGACACCGCGCCGCCCCGCGGAATGAAGGATCTGCTTCCAGCCGAGGTAGAGCTTCGCGATCAGGCCGCCGCGACGATCCTGGCGACGTACAAGCGTTACGGATTCCGTCGCGTGGAGACGCCGGCCCTCGAGAACCTGAAGCTCTTGCTGGGCAGCGGCGGGGGCGAGAACGAGAAGCTGATCTACAAGGTCCTCAAGCGCGGCGCGAAGCTCGACGCGGTAACGATGCAGCGGGAGGAAGACCTCGCGGACCTCGGTCTCCGCTTCGATCTCACGGTGCCGCTCGCGCGCTACTACGCCCACAATCGGGCGACCTTGCCGGATCCGTTCAAGGCGATCCAGATCGGGCCGGTCTGGCGAGCCGAGCGACCGCAGAAGGGCCGTTTCCGGCAGTTCACCCAGTGCGACATCGACATCCTCGGCGTCGCGTCGGAGATCGCCGAGATCGAGCTGATCCTGGCGACCTCGTCGGCGCTGGTCGCGCTCGGCCTCGAGCAGCCGCGAATCCGCGTGAACGATCGACGAGTCCTCTCGGCGATGGCCAGCCACTGCGGTGTGGATGCCGCTCGCCACGGCGAGTTCTTCATCACGCTGGACAAGCTCGACAAGATCGGCCGCGACGGAGTCGAGCGTGAGCTGCGCGAGGCCGGCTACGACGAGGGGGCCATCGGGAAACTATTCGAGCTGTTCCTGTCAGCGGACGACGGTTCGGCCGACGGGAGGCTCGAGCGACTGGCTCGCGTCATTCCGGCGGCCGCCGAGGCCGTCCAGAGCCTGCGCACGATCGTGCAGGCCGTCGCACGGGAGGCCGGCGATCGCACGACCCTGGAGTTCGACCCGAGTCTGGTACGCGGCATGGGCTACTACACCGGCCCCATCTTCGAGGCGGTCTACGGCGGCGGGACCTCGGCGATCGCCGGAGGCGGCCGATACGATCGCATGGTCGGCCGACTGCTCGGTCACGACGTCCCGGCGTGCGGTTTCTCGATCGGCTTCGAGCGAGTCGTGTCCATCCTCGAAGAGCGCGGCGGCAGCGCAGGCTCTCCGCGCGAGCGCATCGCATTGCTTTTCGATCGTGACGATCCGATGACCGATGTCGTGGCCTCCGCCGGTCGGCTGCGGAGTGGCGATCGTGTCGTGTCGCTGACGCTCAAGCGAAAGAATCTCGCCAAGCAGCTCGATGACCTGGCCGGCGAGGGGTTCGGCTCGTACGGCGTGTTTCGCCCGGGCCCCGCGGCGCCCGAGATCAAGCCGCTGGCACGGCGGGCCTCGAGCGAGGGTGGCGCCGATGGCTAGCCTAAGGACTCACACCTGCGGCGAGCTCAGACGCGAGCACGCGGAGCAAACCGTCCGGCTCTCGGGCTGGCTTCATCGCAAGCGCGATCACGGCAATCTCCTGTTCATCGATCTGCGCGACCACTACGGGATCACGCAGTGCGTGCTCGACAGCTCGAGCCCGCTGTTCAAGACCGCCGAGCCCCTGCGACTCGAGAGCGTGATCACGGTGGGCGGCCAGGTCGTCCCACGCGCGCCGGCCGCGATCAACCCGAAGCTGCCCACCGGCGAGATCGAGCTGGCGGTTACCGAGCTCATCGTGCAGTCCTCGGCGGATCCGCTGCCGCTCCAGGTTAACAGCGACGCCGAGTTTCCCGAAGAGACGCGACTGCGCTACCGATTCCTCGACCTCCGCCGCGAGAAGCTCCATCGTAACATCGTGCTCCGAAGCCGCGTGATCGCGTCGATTCGCCGGCGCATGATCGAGGCGGGCTTCACCGAATTCCAGACGCCCATCCTCACCTCGAGCTCGCCGGAAGGGGCGCGCGACTACCTGGTGCCGAGCCGTGTGCACCCCGGCAAGTTCTACGCCCTACCGCAGGCGCCGCAGCAGTTCAAGCAGCTCCTGATGACGGCGGGATTCGATCGCTATTTCCAGATCGCGCCGTGCTTCCGCGACGAGGACGGCCGGGCGGATCGCTCGCCGGGAGAGTTCTACCAGCTCGATTTCGAGATGGCCTTCGTCACGCAGGAGGACGTCTTCGCCACGATCGAGCCGGTTCTGCGCGGGGTCTTCGACGAGTTCGCCGGGGGCGCCACGGTGACGCCGGCGCCGTTCCCGCGTATCCCGTTCGACGAGGCGATGACGAAGTACGGGAGCGACAAGCCCGATCTCCGCAATCCACTGCTGATCGCCGACGTCACCGACGTTTTCCGCGACTCGGGCTTCGCGGCGTTCGCCACCGCCGTCTCGGCGGGCGCGGTGGTGCGGGCGGTGCCGGCCACCGGCGCGTCGACGCAGCCGCGGAGCTTTTTCGATAAGCTCGGGCAGTGGGCGCGCGAGCAGGGCGCGCCGGGGCTCGGCTACGTTGTCCTCGGGGACGGCGGTGCCAAGGGACCGCTCGCGAAGTTCCTGGATGGTGATCGGCTCGGCCGACTCGTCGCCGCGACCGGCGCCTGCGAGGGCGACGCGGTGTTCTTCGTGTGCGACAAGAAGGTGAGCGCCGAGAAGCTCGCCGGCCGCGTCCGGGTCCGGCTCGGCGAGGAGCTCGGACTCATCGAGGGCAACGCGTTCCGTTTCTGCTGGGTGACGGACTTTCCGATGTACGAGCTGAACGAGGACACCAAGAAGATCGAGTTCAGCCACAATCCGTTCTCGATGCCGCAGGGTGGGCTCGAGGCGCTGGAGCGAGCCGATCCGCTGACGATCAAGGCCTATCAGTACGACATCGTCTGCAACGGGGTGGAGCTCTCGAGCGGCGCGATCCGCAACCACCGCCCGGATATCATGTTCAAGGCGTTCGCGATCGCCGGGTATGCGCGCGAGGACGTCGAGGCCCGGTTCGGCGGCATGCTGAACGCGTTCCGGTATGGCGCGCCGCCCCACGGCGGCTCGGCCCCCGGGATCGACCGCATCGTGATGCTGCTCGCGGGCGAGACGAATATCCGTGAGGTCATCGCGTTTCCGATGAATCAGCAGGCCCAGGATCTGTTGATGGGCGCGCCGGGGCCCGTGCCGCCCGAGCGGCTCAAGGAACTGCACCTCAAGCTCGATTTGCCGAGTGTAGACTCGAGGAAGGATCCCAGGAGTTGAGCGAAACCGCCGCGATTACCCGCAGGATCTCTCTGGCCTCCGACGTCGACCTGCTCCCACTCCTCGGACGCAACGACGATCACCTGAAGACCCTGGAGTCAGAGCTCGACATCCGCATCGTCGCCCGCGGCCACGACATCATGCTGAAAGGCGACGAGCGTCAGGTGAAGAAAGCCGAGCGCGCGTTGGTCCAGCTCGCGGAGCTGGTCCGGGCCGGCACGCCACTCCGGGCGGGCGAGGTCCGGGCGGCGCTCCGGATGCTCTCGGACGACGACCAGGCCGATCTCAAGAGCGTGTTCGCCGACGCCATCGCCGTGCCCTCGCGCAAGAAGTGGGTCGCGCCCAAGTCGGTCAACCAGAAGCGGTACGTCGACGCGATCCGCAGCCACGACATGGTCTTTGCGATCGGCCCGGCCGGTACCGGCAAGTCGTTCCTCGCGGTGGCCATGGCGGTCGCCGCGCTCATGAAGCGGGAAGTCGCGCGGATCGTCCTGACGCGCCCGGCTGTCGAA
>QHSQ01000542.1 GCA_003221615.1 Candidatus Rokuibacteriota bacterium
CCGTCGAAGAAGTGCTCGGCGTCGAAGAGCACCTCGTCCATCCGAGGCCGCAGGAACGCGATCGTGTCGCCGATCATCGCGAGATTCTCGGCGAGGGTCGTGCCGAGCGCCTCCGTGACGTGGAAGTCCCACGACTTGCCGACGATCGTCGCCACCGGCGCGCCGGCATCGAGCAAGGCTTGCATGTTGGCGTCCGAGTCGGCGGTGCTTCCGGCGCGACGGGTCATGCTGAAGGCGGCGAGCTTCGCGTGCTTGAACGTGACGTCCTGCATGCGACGGAAGAACCGGAGGTCCTTGGGGTTCGAGCCCGGCCAGCCCCCCTCGATGTAGTGGATGCCGAGCGCATCGAGCCGGGTCGCAAGGCGAACTTTGTCCTCCATCGAGAACGAGATCCCTTCGCCCTGCGTACCGTCGCGGAGCGTCGTGTCGTAGATCTTGATCAATCGCCGCATCGCAGTTTCTCGATCATGCTCCCGCGGCTCTGGCGGTGTCAACAATCGCTCCCGCTCTGAGGCGGAGGCGGGACGGAGGGGTGTGCGGGCGGGGTCGCTCGACCACGCGGCGCGCGTCCGCATTGCCCGGCGCGGCTGGGCTCCATCTGGGCGCGCCTCGTCCGTCTTGGCTTGGAGGGAACGGGTCTCGTCGACCCCGCCCGCACACCCCTCCGTCCGGCCTCCGACTACCCTTGCGCGCTGCACTCGACCCCGAACCATGCGAGGACGATGGACCCTGCGTACGATTCAAGGGTCAGGCGTAGAGGCGGGTGGAGAGGCGAGTGCGGATTGCCGGCCATTCCGTGTCGAGGATCGAGAAGTAGACGGTGTCGCGCTGGTAGCCGCGTACGTTCATGTGCTTGCGCAGCGTGCCCTCGCGGACCGCCCCCAGGCGCGTCAGCGCCTCTTGCGAGCGCAGGTTGCGCCCGTCGGTCTTGAGGGCGACGCGCACGCAGCCGAGCGTCTCGAAGCAATGGCGCAGAAACAGGAACTTCGACTCGGTGTTCGCCGCCGTGCGCCAGTAGTCCCGGCCCAGGAAGGTCGAGCCGATCTCGACCTGCCGGTCGCCGGGCCGCACGTCGAGCAGACGCGTCGAGCCGATCGCGCGGCCGCTCGCCTTCCAGATCTGGGCGAACACGAGCGATTCCCGGCGGCCCATCAGGCCCTCGGCCTGGCGGATCAAGGTCAGCGTCTCGTCGAGGCTCTTCGGCGGCGCCCACGCGAGGTAGCGGCAGACGTCCTCGTCCTGCATCACGTCGAAGATGTCGCGGGCGTGGAGCTCGGCGAGCGGCTCGAGGATGATGTAGCGCCCCTCGAGCGTGACCGGAGCGAGCGCCGCGAGCGGCCCCGACGCGCTCGCGGCCGTCAGACGACGCCCTGAGCGCGCAGGCGCTCGACCGCTGGCTTCTTGAGCCCGACCAGGTCGCGGAGCACGGCTTCCGTGTGCTGCCCGATGACGGGCGGCGGCGTCACGGCCGCGCCGGGTGTCGCGTGCAGGCGCACGGGGACACCCATCACGGTCACCTTCTTGGCCCGCGGGTGCGGGAGCGACACGATCATGCCGCGCGCCTTGAGGTGCTCGCTCTCGCAGACCTCGGCGACGGACTTGATGAGCCCGGCCGGAATTCCGGCCGCTTCGAACTGCTTGACCCAGTCGGATGCCGCCCGCGTTCCCAGGATCTCGTTCAGCAGCGGCACGAGCGTCTCGCGATTCTGCACGCGCTTGGCCTCGGCGTCGAAGCGCGGATCGGTCGCGAGCTCGGGATGCCCGAGCGCGGCGCAGCACTTGGTCCACAGGGAGTTGTTGGCGACGCCGAGCACGACGAACGCGTCGGCCGCGCGGAACACCTCGTAGGGAACGATCGACGGATGCGCGTTGCCGCGGCGGGCCGGGCGCGCGCCCGTGCCGAAGTAGATGCCGGCCTGATACGTGAGCAGCGCCGCCATGACGTCCAGCATCGCGATCTCGACCTTCTGGCCACGCCGGGTGCGGCTTCGCGTGAGCAGCGCCAGCACGACGCCGTGAGCCGCCGCCATGCCGGCGACCAGGTCGGCGATCGAGTTGCCGACCTTGACTGGCGGGCCGTCGGCGAAGCCGGTGAGGTCCATGACGCCCGACTCGGCCTGGATCACGAGGTCGTAGCCCGCGCGGTGCGCCTCGGGGCCAGACTCGCCGAATCCCGACACCGAGCAGTACACCAGGCGCGGGTTCAGACGAGAGAGCGCACGGTACCCGAAACCGAGCTTGTCCATCGTCCCCGGTCGGAAGTTCTCGAGCAGCACGTCGCTCTTCTTCGCCAGCTTCCGGAAGATCTCGCGCCCCTCCGGCGCCTTGAGGTTCAAGGTGATGCTCTTCTTGCTCCGGTTCACCGACATGAAGTACGTCGACTCGCCCCCGACGAACGGCGGCCAGCTGCGCGTGTCGTCGCCCTTGCCGGGCTCCTCGAGCTTGATCACTTCGGCACCCATGTCGCCGAGCATCATGGCGCAGAAGGGCCCCGCGAGGACGCGGGTGAGGTCGAGAACGCGAATACCGGCCAGCGGTCCCTTAGGTTTCGCCACGGGATCGTCCTTTCCAGGCGCGCTGCGCG
>QHSQ01000270.1 GCA_003221615.1 Candidatus Rokuibacteriota bacterium
GGTGATCGACGCGGCGGCCGCCGCGGGGATCCGGCCGGTGCTCTGCCGCCAGGAGCGCGTCGGGGTCGGTATCGCCGACGGCTTCAGCCGGACCACCAACGGCCGGCGGCTCGGCGTGTTCGCGATGCAGTACGGGCCCGGCGCCGAGAACGCCTTCGCCGGCGTCGCCACGGCGTATTCCGACTCGGTCCCGCTGCTCGTGCTGCCGCTCGGCCACCAGCGTGATCGCGCCCAGGTGTTCCCCCTCTTCAGCTCGGCGCGCACCTATGCCTCGGTGACGAAGTGGGTCGAGACGTTGAATCAGCCCGAGCAGGTCGGGGAGGTCATGCGGCGCGCCTTCAATCTCTTGAAGATGGGCCGCCCCGGGCCGGTCATGGTCGAGATCCCCGCCGACGTGGCGGTGGCGGAGGTCGCCGACCAGGTCGCGCTCCAGTACAAGCCGGTGAAGGCCACGCGCCCGTCCGGCGACGCGCGCGACGTCGCGGCGGCGACACGCGTGCTGCTCGAGGCGAAGAAGCCCATCATTCACGCAGGCCAGGGGGTGATGTACGCCGAGGCCTGCCCCGAGCTCCTCGAGCTTGCCGAACTTCTGAACATTCCCGTCATGACCACGCTCGAGGGGAAGAGCGCGTTTCCCGAAGATCATCCGCTGGCCCTCGGCACCGGTGGCGGCGGCGTCATGTCCGGCCCGTCCCATCATTTCCTGTCGCAGGCCGACGTCGTGCTCGGCATCGGCTGCAGCTTCACCCGTCACGGCATGGCCTCGAACATCCCGGCGGGGAAGACCATCATCCACGCCACCAACGACGAGCGCGATCTCAACAAGAACTACGCCGCCGACCATCCGATCCTCGGCGATGCCAAGCTGGTCCTGCGCCAGTTCATCGACGCGGCCAGGGACCTGCTGGGCGGCCGCTCGCGCGACGGCGGCGCCGCGGGCGAGGTCCGGCAGGCGCGCGAAACCTGGCTCAAGGAGTGGATGCCCAAGCTCACCTCGAACGAGGTGCCGATCACGCCGTATCGCGTGATCTGGGACTTCATGCAGGCGATCGACTCTCGGGATGCCATCGTCACCCACGATTCGGGCAGCCCGCGCAATCAGCTCGTGCCGTTCTATCGCGCGACCGCGCCGCGGGGCTACATGGGCTGGGGCAAGTCGCACGCGCTCGGGACGGGGCTCGGCCTGATCATGGGCGCCAAGCTCGCCGCGCCGGACAAGTTCTGCGTGAATTTCATGGGTGATGCGGCCTTCGGCATGACCGGCCTCGACTTCGAGACGGCCGTGCGCTGCGGCATTCCCATCACGACGATCGTCCTCAACAACTCGGCGATGGCGATCGAGCGTCACGCGCTCGTGGTCTCCCACGATCGCTACCGGACGCGGGACATCGGCGGCAACTACGCCGACATGGGCCGCGCGATGGGCGGACAGGCCGAGCGGGTCACGAAGCCGGCCGATATCATCCCGGCGCTCCAGCGCGCCCGCAAGGCCAATCAGGACGGGCAGGCCGTGCTGCTCGAGTTCATCACCAGCGAAGAGATCGCGTTCTCTCACCGGCGCGCGCTCTGAGGCGGTGGGCCGAGCGACCTCGATGCGATTCGGCTGGCTGACGCTCGCCCACTCCGGCTCGCCGGAGGCGGACTACGGCGCGATCCACGATCTGGTCACCCAGGCGTGCTTCGCGGAGACCGCCGGCTTCGACGGGATCTGGCTCACCGAGCACAACTTCACGGGGGAGAGCGTCTACTGCGACCCGATCCCGTTCGCCAGCGTCGTGGCCGCCCGCACGTCGCGCATCCGCATCGGCTTCGCCGTGCTCCAGCTCGCGCTTCGCCATCCGATCCGGCTGGCGACCGAGCTGGCGCTCCTCGACAATCTCTCCGGCGGTCGTCTCGACATCGGGGTCGGGCACGGGACCAACTTCAACGAGTACGAGTTCGTCGGCTTCGGTCTCAGGAGCGACGACAGCCGCGAGCGCATGGAGGAAACCCTCGACGTGATGGTTCGGGCGTGGACCGAGTCGCCGCTGGTCCACGACGGGAAGTTCTATCAGCTGCGCCTGCCCGAGCTTCGCCCTCGCCCCCGCCAGCGCCCGCATCCTCCGGTCTGGCGCAGCGTCTCCTCCGGCGGCTCGCTGCGCGAGTGCGGCCGGCTCGGCGCTCCGATCATGATGGCGCGGATCCCGCTCTCGCGCGTACCGGAGCGCCTGGCGCTCTACGAGGCGGGCCTTGCCGAAAGCGGCCTCGACACCGAGCGGCGGCGTGAGCTGCGCGAGCAGGCAGCACTCTGGCGCTTCGTCCACGTCGCCGAAAGCCAGGCTCAGGCCGAGGACGAGCTGACCCGGGCGCTCCTGCAGACCCGGCGCCACATGGTCCACGCCCGCGAGGCCCATAACCCGGCCGATTTCCACGTCGAGGCGACGCGGGTCAACCCGTGGAACGACCCGCGGGTGTCCGACGAGGACGGCGTGCGCTACTCGCTCGAGACCTCCACGCTCTACGGCACGCCCGCGCGTGTGACCGAGGGTGTCGCCGAGCTTCGCGATGCCGGCGTTCATCACGTGCTGTGTCAGATGAGCTATGGCTATCTGCCGCAGCAGGCGATCATGGAGTCGATGCGCCGCTTCGGCGAGGACGTGATCCCGAAGTTTCGCTGACGATCGCGGGCCCGGGGGACGAGTCGTTCCCACGAGCCGGCCGTTCATTCCCGATTCCGACCGTTCGTCCGATTTGCGACGACCGTCTCGCCTTGGCCGGTGATCCTGCTCCTCGAGGAGGACACTCGCCATGAAGATCCGGAAAGGCCAGGACGTCGTGATCGCCGGCACACTCATCCTCGCGCTGCTCGGCGCCTCGCCCACGCCCGTCGCCGCGCAGAGCTCACCGGGCGGCTTCCCGAGCGTGGTCAAGGCGCTCCGGGCGGCCCCGGGATGCCTCGGTGTGGAAACCGGCCAGACAGCGAGCGGCCGGCAAGTCATCTTCGCGTGGTTCGAGGGTAAGAAGGCGGGATCGCGCTGATCCTCGCGATGACCGTGGGAATGGGCATCGCGATCTATGAGAGAACACGCGCGCGGCTCGACGAGACGCGCGAGAGGCTGCGGGCGCGCGAGCTCGAGGTCGAGCGGGCCCAGCGTCTGGCGACCGACGCGCGGCTGGCCTCGCTCGAGTCGCGCCTGCATCCGCACTTCCTCTTCAACGCGCTCGCGGCCATCGCCGGCCAGGTCAGCGAGGCGCCCGAGCGAGCCGAGCGGCTCCTCGTGGAGCTCGCCGACCTGCTCCGAGCCTCGCTCGACGCGACGAGCCGACACACGATCCCGCTGGGAGAAGAGGTGAGCGTGGTCGAGTCCTATCTGGAGATCAAGCGCGCGCGGCTGGGCGACCGGCTGCGCGCGAAGGTCGACGTGCCCGAGGAGCTCCGGGCCTGGCCGGTGCCACCGCTGGCGCTCCACACGCTCGCCCAGAACAGCGTCAAGCACGTGGCGGCTGCGCGCGCCCGCGGCGCCGAGATCAGGATCGAAGCGCGACGCGCCGGCGATCGACTCGCGGTGAGTGTCTGGGACGACGGGCCCGGGTTCGATCTCGCCGCGGCGCCGGCAGGCCACGGGCTCGAGACCCTTCGCGCGAGGCTCGGCGTCCTCTTCGGCCCCGCGGCGGCGCTCGACGCCGGATGGGCCGACGGAGGCGCGCGCGTCACGATGTCGCTGCCCGCGCGCGTCGCGCTCGCCGGCCGCTCATGACCGGCCGGCTGCGCGCCTACGTCGTCGACGACGAGGCGGGGGCGTTGAAGCAGGTGGTGCAGAGTCTGAAATCGACGGGCCGCGTCGACGTGGTCGGAACGGCGACCTCTCCCGAGACAGCGCTGATCGAGATTCCGGAGCGTCAGGTCGATGCGCTCTTCCTCGACATCCACATGCCCGAGATGACCGGGTTCGAGCTACTCCAGCGGCTCACGTCCAGCCCGCTCGTCGTGTTCGTCACCGCCTTCGACCACCACGCGCTGCAGGCGTTCGAGGCCGCCGCAGTCGACTATCTCCTGAAGCCCGTCAAGCGCGAGCGCGTCGAGCGCACCCTCGAGCGCCTCGAAAGCCGCCGGGCCGACCCCGATGCCGCGGGCGTCCAGGCCGTACTGGAGCGGCTCGCGCGTCACTACCACGAGGCTCGCGCGCCCGCCTATGCCGACCGCATCAGCGTCGACCTCGGCCAGCAGCGCACGCAGCTGGTCGAAACTGCCAAGATCACCCACTTCGTGGCCCAAGGAAAGGGCACGATCGCGGTGACGGCGTCGGGCAGCCACCTGGTGGACCGCGCGCTGGGCAAGCTCGAAGAGCGGCTGGATCCGCGGCAGTTCGTTCGCATCCACCGGAGCGCGATCGTCAACCTTGCATGGGTCGGCGAAGTCCGCCCGGACCTGGGGGGACGTCTCGTCGTCCTGCTCAAGGACGCCAACCACACGGAGCTCCAGGTCGCGCGCGACCGCGCCCGCGCCTTCAAGGAGCGGCTCGTGCTCTGACCCGGATGCGCGCTCGTCGCGGGCTCACGAAGATCGGGGTGAGGGCTCAACGGCGACGGGAGCGCCATTCGGCGACGATCGTGTCGGCGTCCAGGGGCCCTAGACGCGTCGGCGGGCCTTGGGAAGCTCGGGTGTTCGCGCGGGCGATCTCGAGGTTGATCGCACGGACCCGCTCGCGAACCTGGGACTCGTCGCGAAGCGTCCAGATTCGCTCGATTTCGGCCTCGACCTTGCGAAGTAGCTCGAGGGCCTGCGGCAGCATCGACACCTTCTCTCGCTGGACGAGCCTCTTCACCCACCAGTCCGGATCGTAGTGCTCGCCGAGGTCCGCGAGGGGCTTGCCCGCGCCGGCGAGGTTGTCGAAGAGGCCTTCTTCGCGCGCGAGGCGGATCAGCTCCTCGCGCCACGATTCCCAGCTCATCCCGGCGGGCTTGCGCTCGGTCATAGCGATGTCGGCGCGACTATGAATCATAAAGCGAGCGGCGTGGGCCAATGTCAAGAACCGGCCTGCCGCGAGTGGTATTCTTGCCGCCCGAAGGAGACAGAAAGACCATGTCGACCAATCTCGCCGTCGTCGTCGATCCGGATGCGCCGGGTCGCCTTGTCATCCGCCCGGTACCCGAGCCCACGGCTGATCGGGGCGAAGCGCTCGTGCGGGTCCACGCGATCTCCCTCAACCGAGGCGAGGTGCGGCGCTCGGGCATGGCCGCGGCCGGATGGCGGCCCGGCTGGGATCTCGCCGGAGTCATCGAGCGCGCCGCCTCGGACGGTTCGGGACCGGCCGTCGGGACCCGCGTCGTGGGATTCCTCCCCGAAGGGGCCTGGGCTCAGCGGGTGGTCGTCCCGAAGAACGCGCTCGCCGAGCTGCCCGACAAGGTCACGTTCTCGCAGGCCGCGACGTTTCCGGTCGCCGGGCTCACGGCGCTCCACGCGCTCGGCAAGGGCGGACCCCTACTCGGAAAGCGCGTGCTGGTGACGGGCGCGACCGGCGGTGTCGGCGACTTCGCGGTCCAGCTGGCGAGGCTGGCCGGCGCCCACGTGACGGCGAGCGTGCGGCGGGCCGATCAGATTCCGACGGTGCGCCAGCTCGGCGCTCACGACGTCGTGGTCGGGGACGCGATCGCCGCCATGCCGAAGTACGACCTGATCCTCGAGTCGGTGGGCGGCAAAACCCTCGGGACCGCGCTGGCGGCGCTCGAGCGGTCCGGCGTCTGCGTCACGCTCGGCGTCTCGGCCTCGTCCGAGGTCACTTTCGACGCGCGCGACTTCTTCGCCACCGGGCGCACGACGCTCTACGGCTTCTACATCTTCACGGAACTCGGTAGCGAGCCAGCGTCCGTCGGCCTGCGTCGGCTCGCCGACCTGGTCGCCGCGGGACAGCTCTCGCCCCACATCAGTCTGGAACGGCCGTGGAAGGAGATCGGGCAGGTGGCGCAGGATCTGATGGCCCGCCGGTTCCCCGGCAAGGCCGTGCTGGTCGTGGACTGAGAGGGCCCCATGTTCGACTTCAAGGATCACGCAGTCCTCGTCACGGGTGCGGGCGCCGGCATCGGTCTCGGTATCGCGCAGGCCTTTCATGGGGCCGGCGCGCGTGTCGCACTCGGGGACCTGCGCGAGCCAGGGCTGGCGCGAGCGGCCGAGAAGCTCGGCCGCTCCGAGCGCGTGTTCACGCATTCGGTCGATGTCCGAGACGGCAAGTCGGTCGACGCCTTCGTGCAGGCGGCCGAGCGCGCCATCGGACCGCTGACGGTCGCGGTCGCCAACGCCGGCGTCTACCCGAACTCGCCGGTCCTCGACATGACCGTGGACGAATGGGACCGGGTGATGGAGACCAATCTGCGGGGCGTGTTCCTCACCTGTCAGGCGGTGGGCCGGCGCATGGTCGCCCAGGGCACGCCGGGCAAGCTGATCACGATCTCGTCGGGCGCCTACAACAGCGGCCGCAAGGGCGCCGCTCACTATTGCGCCTCCAAGGCCGGCGTGGTGATGTTCACGAAGGTCCTGGCGATGGAGCTCGGGCAGCACCGGATCAACGTCAACTGCATCGCGCCGGGCCTGGTCACGGTCGATCGTAACCTCAACGAGGTCTCGGACGAGTACGTGAAGACGCTCGTCGCCACGATCCCGTGGGGACGGCCAGGCTCGCCGGAAGACATCGCGCGGGCGGCGCTCTTCCTCGCTTCCCCCTTCGCGGAATTCATCACCGGCGAGGTGCTAAGTGTGGACGGAGGCAGCGGGACTGGCCGGACCTACCTGCCGTACAGCGGCACGACCCGTCGCTGACGCCTAAATCTTGAGGCGCGGGTCGAGCACGTCGCGAAGCCCGTCGCCGAGCAGGTTCATCGCCAGCACCGTCAGCATGATGCCGAGCCCGGGGACGGTCGAGATCCACCAGGCCTCGCGCAGGTAGTCGCGCCCCTCGCTCAGCATTCGGCCCCACTCCGGCTGCGGCGGCTGGCTGCCGAGGCCGAGAAAGCTGAGTGCTGCCGCCGAGAGGATCGCGGTGCCCAGACCCAGCGTGGCGGTCACGATGAGCGGGGCGACCACGTTGGGCAAGATGTAGCGGGTGACGATCGAGAGGTCGCGACTGCCGAGCGCTCGCGCGGCCTCCACGTAAAGCTGCTCCCGCGCCGAGAGGGTGCTAGCCCGAACGAGCCGAGCGTAGTTCGGCACCGCCGAGAGGCCGACGGCGATCATGACGTTGTTCAAGCCCGGGCTCAGCACGCTCACGATCGCCAGCGCGAGCAGGATGCCGGGGAACGCGAGCAGGACGTCGACGACACGCATCACGAATCCATCGACACGCCCTCCGTAGTAGCCCGAGAGCAGGCCGACCGGCGTGCCGAGCCCGACCGCGATCGAGACCGCGATCAGACCGACCGTCAGCGAGAGCCGCGCGCCGTGGAGCGCGCGGCTGGCGACGTCGCGGCCAAACTGGTCACTCCCGAGCAGAAAGCGCGATCCCGGCGCCTGGAGCGCCTCGCGCGGCGCCGTCTTGATCGGGTCTCGCGGACTGAGCCACGGCGCCGCCAGCGCCATCGCCGCGAGAACCGCGAGAATGATCATGCCGACCACGGCGCCGCGCTGCCGCGTGAGGCGCCGTAGCGCGCCCGGCCGGCTAGCCGAATCGGATTCGGGGATCGACGAAGGCATAGGCGATGTCGACCAGGACGTTGATCATGACGTAGGCAGTGGCCACGAACAGCACGGTGCCCTGCACGAGCGGAAAGTCCTTCGCGAGGATCCCGCCGACGATGAGGCGCCCGAGGCCCGGCCGGCTGAACACGGTCTCGACGATCACGGCGCCCGCCAGCAGATTGCCGAACTGGAGCCCGAAGATCGTGATCACCGGGATCAGCGCGTTCTTCAACGCGTGCCGCACGACGACCCCCCACCACGCCAGGCCCTTGGCGCGCGCCGTCCGCACGTAGTCCTGGCCGAGCACCTCCAGCATGCTCGAGCGGGTGAGGCGCGCGATGATCGCGGAGGCGATCATCCCGAGCGTCACGCTCGGCAGCACGAGGTGCCAGAGGTCGCCGCCGCCGGTGGCGGGGAACCAGCCCAGATGCAGGGAGAAGGCGACGATCATCAGCAGGCCGAGCCAGAAGCTCGGCATCGACACGCCGAGCAGCGCGACGATCATCGACCCCGCGTCGAACCAGGAGTTGCGCAGCAGCGCCGCCATCAGGCCCAGCGGCACGCCGATCGCCACCGCGACCGCCATGCTCGCCAGCGCCAGCTGGGCGGTGCTGCCCACGTTCTCGCCGATCTCGGTCGACACGGCTCGCCGGCTCCGGATCGAGGTGCCGAGATCACCGCGGAGCGCGTTGCCGACGAAGCGCCCGTACTGCTTCAAGATCGGCTCGTCGAGGTGGAGCTGCGCGCGCATCTGCTCGATCTGGTCCGGGGTGGTGACGAACTCGGCGAGCATCATCTTCACCGGATCGCCAGGGACCAGGAACAGCATGCTGAACACGGCGAGGGTGACCCCGAACAGCACGGGAATCACCGCCAGGAACCGCCGGCCGAGGTACGTCAGCACGCCCGGGCGGAGCTCACGCTACCGGCGGATCGTGACGTCGCTCAGGACGGGGTACGCGTTGAAGTTATACTTCGCCCCCTGCACGTTGGCCCGGTAGGCCCACACCGAGAGGTCGTCGAGCAGCGGCACCGTGAGCGCCTCCTCGAGCGCGAGCTTCTCGATCGAGAGATAGATCGCCCGGCGCTTGGCCGGATCGAACTCGCTGGATGAGCTGCACCGCCGGCTCCGGCCCGCCGCCGTAGTCGATCGCGTTCAGGAGGATCTCGAGCCGCTGGCCGGCCTTGGTCCTGATGCCGCCCGCGCCCGGCTGCCAGCCGGACTCGGCGAGCAGGGCCGCCGCCTTGGCCTGGTCGAACGGATAGGCCTGGCGCAGCGCGGGATCGTCGAGCATCACGGCCGTCAGCGGCGCGAAGGCCTTGAGGGCGATCCCCTTGGCGACCGTGGCCAGGAGCGCGTCCTTGTCGACCGCGTAGTTGATCGCGCGGCGCACGCGCACGTCGTCGAGCGGGGGCTTGGTCGTGTTGAGGAGCCAGATGCGCGGCGCGCCGGGCCAGGGAATCTTCTCGATGCGCAGGCCCGTGTTCTGCTCGAGCCGGGGCAGGGACTGGGCCGGGATCGCGTAGATCGCCTGGGTCTCGCCGCTCTCGAGCGTCGTCACGCGAGTGCCGGCCTCGGGCACGAACTTCCACACGATCGTGTCGAGGTGCGCGGGCCCGGTCCGGTCGCTCCAGGGCGCCTTCCGTGTGTAGGCGGGATTGCGGACCATCGTCGTGTGGTCCTTCGCGACGTATTCCGTGACCATGAACGGTCCGGTGCCGACCGGACGCGTGTGGACCTGGTCGCCGCTCTCGCGCACGGCCTTGGGCGAGACGATCGACAGCGGGCCGGACGCGGCCAGGTTCAGGAACGG
>QHSQ01000512.1 GCA_003221615.1 Candidatus Rokuibacteriota bacterium
CCGACGATCTCCTCGAACATCGACGAGCGCACAATCTCTTCCCGCAATGCGACATTCTCGTTCCGCATTCGGTCTTCCGCTCGTTTACGGTCGTCAATGTCGGTTCCCGTCGCGTACCAGCTGACCAGGCGCCCTTGCTCGTCATGGAAGGGCTTGTAGCGGGTGAGGAACCACCGATACTGCCCGTGCTTGCTCAAGGTCCGCAGCTCGAGCTCGAACGGAAGACCATCCGCCAGCGCCGCCTGCCGCTGATAGCGCACGCGTTCGAGATCTTCCGGGTGGAAGATTCGGGTCCGAAAGTCCGAGCGGACGACGTCGGCCATCGCTAGACCGGTGTAATCGAGCGTCGCTCGGTTCGCGTAGATCGGACTGCCGTCAGTATCGAGAATGACGATGTTTTGAGGTATTGCGTCGGTGATCCGGCGGAGTGCGCGCTCGTCCTCGCCCAACTTCGCTTCTGCCTGCTTGAGCGCGTCGATGTCCGTGCTGGTTCCGTACCATCTGACGATCTCGCCCGCATCGTCGCGGACGGGCTCGAAGCGAGCGAGAAACCAGCGAAACACTCCATCGCGGCGACGAAGACGCCCTTCGAACTCTCCGCCCGTGCCCGACGCCACCATCTCGGCCCACTTTTCGGTCAGCTTCGGAAGGTCGTCGGGGTGAACGGCCGCTTGCCAACCTTGCCCGCGGGCCTCGTCTTCCGGGATACCCGTATAGTCCTGCCAACGCTGGTTCACAAACTCGTTCGAGCCATCGGGCAGTTTGCACCAGGCGATCGCCGGAAGGGCGTCGAGAATCGCTCGACTCTCGGCTGTGTTGGGATGTTGGTGGCGGGAATCCGAAGCCCTCATGATCACCGCCCGTTGAGATTACGCTTTCGGTCGCGATGCAGCAGCGACTCCCGCTCGCACAGCCACAGCTCAGGAGCCGGAACGCCGGTTCTCACGGGAGTGGCCCCGATACGCCGTGTGCGGCCCCGAAAGCGGTCGCCAGTTCGTCAAGTCGCTGCCTCGTTCCCTTGGCGCGCCGTTTCCGCAGCCAGCGACGGCGGCCCTCGACGTCCGCGCTCAGAAACTTCACCCACTCGTCCGGCGAGGTCTGCACGATGACGTCAGCCGCGGCCTCCCCGCGCTGTCGCGTCCACCGGGCGCCGTCGAAGCGAATGGTGTAGCTGCGATCCTCGCCGAAGCGAAATACCCAGGTCGTGCGACGCGTGCCGCGCGGTCGGCGGTGCCCGAGGTATCGCACGATCGCGTCCATCGCCCGCCCGGGATGAATCGCTTCCCCCCCGCGCGGGGGTCCCAGCGCATGATCAATCCCCCAGACGAGCAGCGCGTCGAAGACCGTCTCGAGCGCCTGCCCCTTCGGCGTGAGGCGATACCAGACCTCCCGCTCGCCGGCGACTTCGCGGGTGACGATCCCATCGGACTCGAGAGCACGGAGGCGGGCGCTGAGCCACTTCGGCGTGATCGCGGCCAGCGATCGCCGCAGATCACTGAAGCGACGCGGACCGCCGAGCAGGTCGCGGACGATCAACAGCGACCACTTTTCGCCGATCGTCTCCAGGGCTCGTGCTGCGGGGCAGAAGTGCTGGTAACGCCGCTTCAAGCGCAATAGGGCGTCGGGGGCCATTGACGCTATGATATCCGAAGTATATGCTTTGGTATCTAAAAGATACCCATCAAGCTGTGGAGGAGCCGATGACGGCCGAGATAGCCACCGAGCGCGGAGCCGACTGGAAACCGACGGCGTGCATCCTCTGCGAGTGCAATTGCGGCATCCTAGTCAAGCTCGGCGGCGAGGACGGCCGCCGGTTCGAGCAAATCCGGGGCGACAAGGCTCATCCAGCCTCGAAGGGCTACACCTGTCAGAAGGCGCTCCGCCTCGACCACTATCAAAACGGTCGAGGCGAGCGAGTGCTCTCTCCGCTGCGGCGCCGCGCGGACGGCTCATTCGAGGAGATTGACTGGGACACCGCAATCGCCGAAGTCGCCGCGCGGCTCGCAGCCGTGCGGGACACCTACGGTGGCGAGACCATCCTCTACTACGGCGGCGGGGGTCAGGGAAACCACCTCGGCGGGTTCTACGGGACGGCGACGCTGCGCGCGTTCGGGGCGAAGTTCCGGTCCAGCGCGATCGCGCAAGAGAAGACCGGCGAAGCCTGGGTCAACGGCCTGATGCTCGGCACGCCAGTACGCGGCGATTTCGAGCACTGTGAAGTCGCCGTGTTCGTGGGCAAGAACCCCTGGCAATCGCACAGCTTTCCGCACGCGCGGCTCACGCTGCGTAACATCGCGAAGGACCCAGCCCGCTCTCTGATCGTCATCGATCCACGGCGCACGGAGACGGCGGAGCTCGCCGAGTTCCACCTTCAGGTGAGGCCAGGACGCGATGCATGGCTGCTCGCCGCGATGGGCGCGATTCTAGTCGAGGAACAGCTCATCGACACCGCGTGGCTCGGCGTGCATGCCTCAGGTCTCGAGGACGTCGTTGCGGCACTGTCGGCGGTGCCGATCGCCGACTATTGCCGGATCAGCGGCGTCGAAGAATCGCTCGTACGTGCGGCGACCCGTCGCATTGCGGCGGCCTTGAGCGTCGCCGTCTTCGAGGACCTGGGCGTCCAGATGAACCGGCACTCCACGCTCGTGAGCTATCTCGAAAAGCTCGTGTGGCTCCTCACCGGAAATCTCGGCCAACCCGGCGGACAGTATGCACCGGCGACCTTCGTGCCGATCGTGCGCGCGAGTCGCAACGAGCTCGATCCGCGCACGGCGCCGCGGAGCCCGGTCGTCGGCGCGAGAATCCTGACTGGCCTGATCCCGTGCAACGTCATCCCCGACGAGATCCTCACCGATCACCCGAAGCGGTATCGGGCATTGATCGTAGAATCCGGCAATCCCGCACACTCACTGGCGGACAGCCAGCGGATGCGCGAAGCCATTGCGATGCTGGATGTTGTCGTGGCTATCGACGTGTTCATGACCGAGACCGCCCGGTTGGCCGACTACGTGCTGCCGGCGGCGACGCAGTTCGAGAAGTACGAAGCCACCTTCTTCAACTTCGAGTTTCCGCGGAACGTGTTCCATCTCCGCCGCCCGCTCCTGACGCCGCCCGAGGGGCCCCTGCCCGAGCCCGAGATCCACGCGCGACTCGTCGAAGCCGCCGGCGTGTTCAAGGACGCCGAGCTCGAGCCTCTGAGGGCCGCGGCACGCCGTGGACGCCGCGAATTCGCGGCGGCGTTCGCCGAGGCAACCAAAGCGAATCCGCGACTGGGCTCGGTCGCGCCGGTCGTCCTCTACCGCACGCTCGGAGAAACGCTTCCGAACGGCGCCGCCGCCGCGGCCGCCTTGTGGCCCGTCGCGCATCGCTGCGCGAGCATGAGTCCCGACAGTGTTCGGCGTGCCGGTTTCGGTGAAGGGCTCGATGCTGGCGAAAATCTCTTCGACGCGATTGTCGCCGGTCCGTCGGGCGTGGTGTTCGCGGTCGACGACTACGACGAAACGTTGCGACGCATCCAGACCGACGACGGCCGCGTGAAACTGACCATTCCAGAGCTTCTCGGCGAGCTCGAGGCCCTCCGCACTGAAGTCCCACCCGGCGATGATCCCGCGTGGCCATTCATGCTGTCCGCCGGCGAGCGACGGTCGTTCACCGCGAACACGATCATCCGGGATCCCAGCTGGCGCAAGATCGACGCGGACATCGCGTTGCGCGTCTCACCGAGCGACGCGGCGCGGATCGGCGTCGTCGATGGAGGGCAGGCGCGACTGACGACGAAGCGGGCGAGCGCAATCGTCGCCGTCGCCGTCGATGAGGCGATGGCGGCAGGCCACCTCGCCTTACCGAATGGTCTCGGCCTCGATCATCTGGAGGGAGCGCAGCGCATTCGCACCGGCGTCGGGCCGAACGAGTTCACGGCGAGCGAAGATCGCGATCCATGGGTCGGCACGCCGTGGCACAAGAGCATTCCGGCTCGCCTCGAGGCGATTCCTAACTGATGTCGATTCACGGTCCCCGTGCCGGAAGTCCAAAACCCGGTCGATCGGGGCGGGGTCAAGCCCGGACCGCCGCCTTCGAGCCACGGTTTTGCGCTCCTTCGCGCCCGGCCGCCGACCAATTCCTGGGTGAAGCCTGGGTGGTCTCGGCGACGGCGCGCGACGCCAAGATGCTCATGGCCGGGCGTGGCCGGCCATGAGCGTGAGAAGACAAGCGGGGCGGGACGCCCGCGTTCCAGGCTATTTCGGCGCCGCGCGCAGAGTCGGCGCGCTACGCTTCAACAAGGCCGCGGCTTCCTTGGCCACCGCCGTGCCCTCGAAGAAGCGCGGGTTCTGCGTGCCCCACAGCCGCACGGCATTGCCGAAGACGAAGTCCTGGAAATCGCTTTCGGTGATGTGGCCGTCCTCGACCAGCTCGAACGCCT
>QHSQ01000134.1 GCA_003221615.1 Candidatus Rokuibacteriota bacterium
GATGCCGAGCGCCCGCGTGAGGTTGCCGGGGCCGCTGGCCAGCCGCCTCGAGTCGGGTTCGACGCGACGCCGGCGCGCCATCGCGGACAGCCCCGCCACCGGCTCCAGCGCGCGGACCAGGACGCAGCCGGGGCGCCCAGCCGCCCCGGCGATCGCGTTCAGGCAGTAGTGGATCCCGTAGTTCAGGTAGACGTAAGCGAAGCCGCCCTCACCGTAGAAGAGGGCGTGGCTGCGGGGTCTGAACGCGGCGTGCGAAGCGGCGTCTTCGGGCCCGAGATACGCTTCCGTCTCGACGATGCGTCCCGCCGTCACGGCACGGCCGCGCCGTGACACGACGATGCACCCGAGCAGGTCGCGCGCGACCGCGCGCGCCGGCCGCAGGTAGAAGAGGCGCGGCAGCGGCACCTAGCCGAGGCGCTCGGTGACGAGGCGCTTGAGGGAGTCGAAGTCGAAGGCGACGGCTGCTCGGCTCGGCGGTTCGGCCTCGGTCTTGAGCCCCGTCTCGCTGATGATCGCGCAGATGGTCTGCTCCCGGTCGAGCGCCTTCTGCGCGAGCAGCCGGGTCAGCACCGCCAAGGTCGCGACGCCGGTCGGCCCGGCCCAGACGCCCTCGACCCGAGCGAGCCGCCGCTGCGTCTCGAGGATCTCGTCGTCCTCGGCGTCGCCGGCGAGTCCCTTGCCCTCGCGGAGGAGACGCAGGACCCACTCGCCCTTCTTGCCGGGATCACCCGCCGCGAGGCCTTCTGCCACGGTGTAACCGATCTTGAGCGGTGTGATCGGAGCGCCATCGCGGAACGCGCGGGCGACCGCGTTCGCGCGCGTGGCCTGGGCGGCAACCATCAGCGGCGCGCGGGTGATCCAGCCCGCCTCGCGCATCTCGCGAAAGCCGCGGGCCGTGGCGATGAACGTCTCGCCGACCGCGACCGGTGCGACCACGACGTCCGGCACCGTCCAGCCCGTCTGCTCGGCGATCTCGTAGGCGAGCGTCTTCTTGCCCTCTTGCTTGTAGGCGTTGCGCGAGGCGCCGCAGTCGAAGAACAGGTTGTCCTCGACGAGCCGGTCCCAGATCTTGATGAGGTCGTCGTAGACACCCTTGTAGATGATGAGGTCCGCCGTCGTCGCCGCCATGTGCAAGAGCTTCGGCGCCGAGGCCCGCTCGTAGGCGAAGATCAGCGAGCGAAGCCCGGCGCGCGACGAGTAGGCGGCGATGGACGAGCCCGCGTTCCCCGAGCTGACGACCGACGTCGCGCGGTAGCCGAAGCGCAGCGCGGCGGCGACGGCCGTCGCCGACGAGCGATCCTTGACGGTGCCGGTCGGGTTCGTACCGTCGAACTTCAGCAGCAGCCGGCGCACGCCGAGCTCGCGGGCGAGCCGCGGACAGTCGAGCAGCGGTGTGCCGCCCTCGCCGAGCGTCACCCGGTGCGCCGGATCGGGGATCGGAAGGACCGGGGCGTAGCGCCAGAGGCCGGCGCCCGAGAGGAGCGCGGGGCCGGCCGCGCGCAGCCGGCCGATGTCGTAGCGGAGCTCGAGGAGCCCACGACACGCGGCGCATTCGAGGCGATAAGTGAGCGGATACGCCGCGCCGCAATCGATGCACGCGAGGTGTTCCGCCAGGGAGTCGGTCATGATCGCTTGCCGAAGCGCTCCTCGACCATCGCGAGCATCGCCTCGATGCGGTGGCGCAGCGTGTGCTCGGCGAGGGCGCGGCGACGGGCGTTCGCGCCGATCGCGCGGGCCTCGTCCGGGTGCTCGAGGTGCACGTCGAGCTGGCGCCGGAGCTCTCCCATATCGCGATAGCCGACGATCTCCTCGCCGGCTTTGAAGAGATCGTGCAGATCTTCCTTGAGGTCCACGATCTGGCAGGCGCCGGCGGCGGCCAGCTCGAACGTGCGCGTGTTGACGCCGACGATGTCGTTCATCGGATGATGGTGATTGAGCGACACGGTCGAGGCCGAGTACACCAGGAGCTTCTCGTGCCCGAACACCGGCGGCCCCGCGATGGCGCGGACCACTGGATCCTCGGTCGCGGTCCAGCCGCTGCCCCAGACCTTCAGCGGATAGTCCCTCAGCGCCCGCACGAAGCGCTCGCGGTAGGGATAGCGGTTGCCGACGAACGAGATCTGCGCGCCGTAGCGCCGGGCCTCGTCGGCCGTCGGAGTCACCGGATGATGCGCCGAGGGCACGCAGTACATCGGCAGGTACGCGAGGTTCCGCAGCCCGACCTGCTCGAGGCTTCGCATCGCGTAGCGCTCTTTCGTGAAGAACAGGTCGTACGCCTCGATCGCCTCGAACGGCATCATCCAGAGCGGGTTGTCGGGGAAGAAGTTGAGGAAGAGCGTGTCCACCTTCCGCTTCACACGCGCGATCAGATCCGCGGTGATGGGCCCGCCCTTGATGACCAGCACGAGACTCGGCTGCCAGCCCAGGCACGTGCGTTCGAGGGAGCGCCGCAAGAGCGCCTGGTACGCGGTTTTCGTGGAGCGATTCTTGTAGAGCGGGTTGTCCTTGCGGTACTCGAACGTGCGCACGTCGTGGCCAAGCTCGGTGAGCTCGTCGGCGAAGTCCATCCCCATGAGCCCGGGCCGTTCAAAGGGGAGGACGACCAGCCAGCGCACGGGTCGTAGCGTAGCACACGAGCCGCGCTGTATGATGACCGCGCCGTGAAGGTCCGAGCCCTTCAGCGCCACGCACCCTCGCTCCTCCTGTTCGCCGCGTTGCTCGTGATCTGGCAGCTGGCGCCGCCGCTCTTGAGGATCCGCGAGTATCTGCTGCCCGGTCCCGTCAGCGTCGTCCGCGCGGCGCTGAACTTCTCGATTCCGTGGCACACGCATCTGGCGGTGACGACGCTCGAGATCCTGGGCGGCTTCGCCCTGGCCGGCGCCGCCGGCGTGGCGCTCGGCGTCGCGATCGCGTGGTCGCCGACGATCGCGCGCGCGCTGGTGCCGTTCCTCGTGTTCGTGAACACGCTGCCCAAGGTCGCGGTCGCGCCGCTGTTCCTCTTGTGGCTCGGCTATGGCATCGTGCCGAACGTCCTCATCGCCGCCCTGATCGGCTTCTTTCCGGTCGTCATCAATACCGCGGTCGGGCTCACCCAGGTGGACGACGAGCTGCTCGACCTCGGCCGCGCGTTCGGCGCGCCCACCTGGAAGGTGTTCTTGAAAATCCGCCTGCCCAACGCGCTCCCGTACGTCCTCTCGGCGCTGAAGATCACCGCGACCGCGGCCGTGGTCGGCGCGATCGTCGGCGAGTTCGTCGCCTCACAGGCGGGGCTCGGCATGGTCATCGTCAACGCGCAGACGAATCTCAACACGCCCGTCGCCTTCGCGGCGCTGCTGTGGATCTCGATCATCGGTCTGGCGCTCTATGGCGTCGTGTGCCTGGCCGCGCGCCGGTGGGCTCCCTGGGCCGACACGACGTGAGCGGCCGGCCCGTCTCCAGGAGGACACGATGCAGGTGAATCGGAGCACGTTCCTGATCGTCCTCACGCTCGTGCTGGTCGTCACGGCAGGGCTCGGGGCGCTCGACGCCCAGCCCGCGCAGAAGGTCGTGTTCGCGCTGAACTGGTTCGCGGTCGGCGACCACGCCGCGTACTGGGTGGCGCTCGACCGCGGCTACTACCGGGCCAAGGGGCTCGACGTCGAGCTGCAGAACTCGAAGGGCTCGGGCGACTCGATCGCCAAGGTGGACACGAACCGCGCCGATCTCGGTCTGGCCGACGCGGTCGTCGTGATCCCCCGCATCGCACAGGGGGCGAAGATCAGGGTCGTGGGCGCGGTGTTCGACAACACGCCGCTGAACATCTGGACGCGCAAGGACACGGGCATCGCGAAGCCGAAGGATCTCGAGGGCAAGACCCTGGCGGCGCCGCCCGGGGACGCGCAGCGCCAGCTCTTCCCCGCCTTCGCCAAGCTCAACGGGGTCGACGAGACGAAGGTGAAGTGGGTCAACATCGAGCCCGCGGCGAAGTTCGTCGCGCTCGCGGAGAAGCGCGCCGATGCCGTCCCCGACTACACGACGGGGCAGCCGTTCTGGGAAAAGGCCGTCGGCGCCGAGAACCTCGTGCGCATGCCGTGGAGCCAGTTCGGCTTCGAGACGTACTCGATGGCCATCTTCGCCAGCGAGAAGACCATCACCGAGCGTCCAAAGGTCTTGCGCGACTTCGTCGCCGCGTCCTACCAGGGCTGGCGCGACGTGATGGAGAACCCGAAGGCGGCGCTCGAGATCTTCAAGAAGCGCGTGCCCGATATCGACCTGGCCCTCATCGAGCCGAACATGATGCTCGGGCTCGAGCTCATGAAGACCGACCGCTACGCGAAGAACGGGATCGGCTGGATCGAGCGCGCCAAGATGTGCCGCACGGTCGAGCTGATCAACACGTACATGCCGGACATGCCCCGCAAGGTCGGCTGCGACGAGACGTTCACGATCGAGTTCCTGACGAAGATCGACCCACCCAAGCGGTGATCGTCCTCGACGGAGTCGGGATGACGTACCGGGCCGACTCCGGCCCCGTCGAGGCGCTCAGGGACATTTCGTTCGCGGTCGACCGGGGCGAGCTCGTCGCCCTGGTAGGACCCTCGGGCTGCGGGAAGTCCACGCTCCTCCGGATCATCGCGGGTCTGCGTCCACCCAGTGCCGGCCGGATCGCCGTGGACGGTCGCGCGGTCACTCGGCCCATCGCCGCAGTCGGGATGGTCTTCCAGGCTCCGGTGCTGCTCAAGTGGCGCCGGATCGTGGACAACGTCCTGCTCCCGGCCGAGCTGGCCGGCCTGAGCCCCGACGCCTACCGCGCGCGGGCCACCGACCTGCTGAGGCTCGTGGGGCTCGAGGACTTCGGCGACAAGCTCCCGCGGGAGCTGTCGGGCGGCATGCAGCAGCGCGCCGCGCTCTGCCGCGCCCTGCTCCTCGATCCGCCGCTGCTCTTGATGGACGAGCCCTTCGGGGCGCTCGACGCGATGACCCGCGACGAGCTCAATCTGGAGCTCTTGCGGGTATGGGGCGAGGGGAGCCGCCAGCGGAAGACGATCCTGTTCGTCACGCACTCGATTCCAGAGGCGGTGTTTCTGGCCGACCGGGTCGTCGTGATGACGCCGCGTCCGGGAAGGGTGGCCAGGGTCGTTCAGGTTCGGCTGCCGAGGCCGCGCACGACGGCCACACGAGCCAGCGCACACTTTGGCGCCCTCACCCTCGAGCTCCACGACGTCCTGACGCGCCCGGGCTGAGGTCGGGCGCGTCAGGCCACGGCGGCGGTACGGATCTGGCGGAAGCGCGCGGCGAACAGCGGATCGAAGAGGGCGGCGGTCGCGACGAGCACCGCGTCGGCGCCCTCGCGCAGGACGTCACGGGCACGCTCGACCGTCGAGATCCCGCCCACCGCGAGAACGGCGCGGTCCCACGCCCCGGCCTTCCGCCACGCGAGCATCTCGGCCACCTGACGCGAGGCGACCGTGAAGGTCTGGGCCCCCACGACGTCGGCGCGCTCGCGGCCGGTGCCCTCGAAGGCGGGCGAGCCCTTGTCGTCGAAGACTCGCCGGTTGATTCCGTGGACCAGCACGTAGCCGTGAGCCCAGGACGCCAGCCGGGTCGCCGTCTCGTGAAGGAGGCGCGGCGTCTTGAATGGTCCGAGCTTCGCCAGCACCGGGATGGAGACCGTCGTGCGCGTGCGGTAGAGGATCCGGGCGGCCAGGGACACGTTCTCGTAGATCATCTGAGGCTGCTCGACGAACGGGTCCGGCGTCGCCAGGTGGACCTCGACTGCGTCGGCTCCGCTCTCAGCGGCCCACCCTGCGCACTGGGCGTAGTCCTCGATGAGCGTCTCCGGGTCGCCGCCGGGCTGAGGGGTACCGATGACGCTGACGATCAGGACCTGTCCATGTCCGATGCGCTCTTTTGCTCGGCGAATGTCCTTGCGCCAGACATCCGGCTCCATCGACGGCTCCCCGAGTGACACCGCGATCGTGGTGCCGCCGCTGTTGGCCGCGCGTGCGACGACCGCCGCCTGCTCGCGGTTGTCCACATGACGGATATTGGGCAGACCGTGGGCAGCCCGGAAGGTCGATCGGACGGTCGCGTAGGTCAGGACGTCGAATCCCAGTCGCGCGTACGCTTCGACCCACTTCGAGTTGAGCAGGGGACCGGCTGCGATGCCGAGGCTCGAGTTGACAGGACGGCCGAGAAGAATCCCGCCGGGGCCGGGCGGCAGACGACGCAAGCGTGAGATCAGATGGGTCATTCCATACTCTTCGGTGAAGCGACGGATCTGTGCGATGCACTGCTCGGGACCACCGATGATGAAGCGGTCGGCCATGAGCCGCTCCAGGTCGGTCGCGATCGACGCGTCGATGAAGGGGTGGCGCCACCCGCCGGCGTACTCTCTGCGGTACGCGATCATGATGTGCTCTTCGGCGAGCTCCCGAGCCTTTCGGTCGGTCTCGGCGATGATCAAATCCCGCGTCAGCGGCCACTCCGTGACCGCCTGGCTCCGGCCCGCCGCCTGCCGGTTGTCCAGGAAGCGCTTCTTGCCCGCGAGCAGGCGCTTGAGGTCGGCGGTGGGCCCGGGGATCCAGTTGTCGGCCAGGGTCGCCGCGCGCCTGAGCGTGATGTCACCCCAGCCGCCGATCCAGAGCGGCGGATGCGGCCGGGTCACGGGCTTGGGCTCGAGTCGGCCCTCGACTGTGTAGTAGGCGCCCTTGAAGCTCACCCGTTCCTGGGTCCAGAGCCCCTTGATGATCGCCAGCTGCTCCTCGAACCGGGCGCCGCGCTTCTCGAGATCGACACCGTAGAGCGCGAACTCGTCGGGCTTGTAGCCGATCGCGATGCCGAGCGTGGCGCGGCCGCCGGACATGACGTCGAGCATCGCGACGTCCTCGGCGAGCCGAACGGGGTGATGGAAGGCGGCGACGATGATGTCGGTGCCGAGCATCATGCGTGAGGTGCGCGTCGCGAAGCCGGCGAGCACGGTCAGCGGCGAGGGCCAGTAATGGTTCGTCACCGAGTGGTGCTCTTCCATCCACACCGAATCGAAGCCGAGCTCTTCGGCCCGCGTGACCTCTTCGAGCGCTTCCTTGTAGTACGAGCCGCCCTCGATGGGGATGAAGCCAATCTTGAGTCGCGCCATGAGGCGAGAGCCTAGCATGGGTCCCGGAGACGAGTCACTTGACAGACCCGGCCGCCGCGATTACACGGTGGTGCACCATACCGAAGGAGAGTCTCCATGCCCAGCATGAAGGGCTTTCATGCCCTCAAGAATCTTCCCGAGGAGAAGGTCACTGACAAGATCTCACGCCGCATCCTCGTGGGCGACCAGGAGATGATCGTCTGGTGGTCGATGAAGGCGGGCGCTCATGCGACGGCCCACCAGCATCCGCACGAGCAGATCTTCTGGGTGCTCAAAGGGAGGATGGAGTTCCGTCTCGGCAGCGACAAGCGGATCTGCGGTCCGGGCGACCTCGGCCTGATCCCCGGCGGCGTCGAGCACGAAGCGTGGTTTCCCGAGGACACGGACGTGATCGACGTTTTCGCCCCGCCCCGACAGGACTTCCTCACGTCGGAGGTCCCGGCGTACATGCGGAAGGGCTGAGCGCCCGTCTACTTGAGGGCGGCCGCGATGGCGCTGACGAG
This sequence comes from Candidatus Rokuibacteriota bacterium, assembly GCA_003221615.1. Lineage (GTDB taxonomy): Bacteria > Methylomirabilota > Methylomirabilia > Rokubacteriales > CSP1-6 > AR31. The sequence continues at coordinate 7,621 of QHSQ01000134.1, forward strand.
GTGATCGAGATGCGCGATGTAGTCCTCGGTCCCCTTCAGCGCTCCGGGTGACTGCGCGACCACGACCATCTTCGCGCCGGTCTCCTTCGCGACCCGGCTCGTCACGTCCGAGGGATACCAGCTCTCGTGAAGAATGACCTTGACCTTCTGCTCGCGCATCGAGCGGATCAGGTTCGCCAGGTGCTGCGGCGAGGGCGGGATACCCGGCCGATCCTCGATGACGCCAGCTTCCACGAGGCCGAACGCCCGATAGAAGTACGGCCAGCTGTCGTGGTAGCTCACGATCCCGGCGCCCCGGAAGGGCGCGAGCGCGGATTTCCATCGCCGGTCGGCCTCGGCGACCTTCTCGAGGAACCCCTGGCGATTGGCCTCGAGCACGCGGGCCTGCTCGGGAGCCGCGCGGGTCAACCCGGCCACGATGTTCGCGGTGACGAGCGCCACGTTGTCTGGATCGAGCGTGTAGTGCGGGCTCCCGAGCGGGTGCACGTCTCCCATCGATCGATCCACTCGGCCGGTCAGCACCTTCAGCACCTCGATGCCCTGAGATGCCTCGACGACGTTGGGCGAGCCGCGGAGCATTCTCGGGTTCGCGGCCCCGTGCACCATCACGTCGATCCAGGCGTCTTCCTCGAGACCGTTGCGCACGAGGACGTCGGCCCGGCGGACCATCAAGATCTGGCTCGGCCGGACTTCCATGTCGTGGGGGTTCTGGCCGAAACGCGCGATGAGGTCGACCGTCGCCAGGTCACCCGCGACGGCACGTGTCAAGATGAAGAGATCCGGCAGGGTCGCGACGACTCGGAGCTTGGGATCGGCGGCCTGCAGCATCGACGCCGTGCCGGTCACGCTCAGCGCGAGGGCGCCGAGCAGCGCCAGGGCCAGACGCCGGGACGTCGCGGGCCGAGCTAGCCGCCGTAGCCCCAGTTCCAGCACGGACGTCGCTCGAGCCAGAACCAGTCGTCGCAGAGCTCTTCGGCGCAGCGATGCCGGCACTGGTCCTCCGTCTGATCCGACACGCAGTGGAGCTCGCCGGCGGCCCTGCAGTAGCAGGAGCCCGTGAGCTCCCATCGAGTCCGTTGCGCTGAGGTGCCGTTCTCGCTCGTCAGCCCGAGCGCCAGGAGCGTGCCGAGCGCGATCGGCGCGACCCGACGCGCCCGGCGGCCGCCCATCATTGCCCCGGCTCCATCGCGCCGCTATAGTCTCACGACATGCTCCGCGCATGCCTCGCCGTCGCCCTCGCCGCGGTGCTGTTGGTCTCCGAGTCTCGGGGCGCTGATCCCTCGGCCGTTCGCCGCATCGCCGCGACCGGACAGACCGTGCCGGGCGGCGGCGCCTTCGATCGGTTCAGCGTCGAGTCGCTGCCGATCGTCGCGCCGATCAACAGCAAGGGCCAGGTCGCCTTCTTCGCGACCGTTGTTCGCGGTCGAGCCAACGAGGGGTTTTTCGTCGCCTCGGGAGCTCGCATCAGCAAGGTTGCCGCGGATGGTGACCCGGTTCCCGGCGGCGGCGTCTTCTCGGGATTCGGCCGGCATCCGGTTCCGGCGCTCAACGACGCAGGGGAGCTCGCGTTCTCGGCCGCGATCGCCGGCGCCAGGGCGGTCGAGGGGATCTTCGTCGCTTCGCCGAGTCGCGTGAGGGCGATCGTGCTCGCCGGCGGCCCGGCACCCGACATTCCGTCGGGCACATTCGCGAACGTCGACACCCCGGCGATCAACGCCCGAGGCGACGTCGCGTTCCTCGCGACGGTCCGGCGCGGCCGAGAGAGCCTCGAGGTCATCTATCTGCATTCCGGCGGAAAGACGCGAAAGGTGATCGCTCAGGGCGACCCGGCGCCGGCCGGCGGCACGTTCGCGGGCTTCGGTCCGCCGTCGCTGAACGGGAAGGGGCTGGTGGTCTTCGGCGCCGTCGTGGAGGGGCGTGCCGTTCCCGGCGGCCTCTTCGTCTGGAAAGGCGGGGCGATCCGGATGCTCGTCGGCGCCGGCGAGGAGACGCCGGATGGAGGGATCTTCGCGAAGCTCTCCGAGCGCGTCGCCGTGAACGACGCGGGAACCGTCGCGTTCAACGCGATCCTCAAGGGCGCTCCGATGCCCGGGGCGATCTACGTCGTCGACGACCGTGTACGGCGGATCGCCGGGCTCGGCGACGCGGCTCCGGGAGGCGGCGTCTTCTCGCATTTCGGCCTCTGGCCGTCGCTCAGCGCGTCGGGCGCCGTGGTCTTCGCCGCCTCGATCGACGGGGGGACCGCGCCCGTCGCGGTGTTCATGGTAGGTCGCGGCGGCGCCATCGCGAAGGTCGCCGCGGTGGGTGACGCGCTTCCGGGCGGCGGTACGCTCGTATCCTTCGGTCTCTATCCGTTCGCGGCGACGAGCAACCCGGGGGCGATCACGTTCGCCACCGCGCCCGACGCGGTGGGGGCCGGGGCCGAAGGGATATTCGCGATCGATCCCGCCTCCGGACGCTAGCCCGTCGTTCAGTTCATGTCGTAGGGCGGGTACTCGATGAAGACATTCGCGGCGGTGATGAGGCGATGGGCCGTCACCGTGCGCGGCGCGACCGTCTCGCCGCGGAGCATCCGCATCGCGAGCGGCAGGACCTCGTAGCCGTAGCGATCCAGGTAGAACGCGACCGACCCGACGACGATGCTTCCGCGGTTGCTCGGGTCGATCTCCTTCCGGTCGTTCATCCCGCCGTGCACCGAGCGATCCACACCCTGTCCGACGATGGCGCCGTCGGGGAGCCGCCCCGCCGACTCGAGCGCGCTCTTGGCCGCGAGCGCGGAGGCGTCGTCCATCGCCGCGACGAGGATCTTCGTCGACGGGTGGCTCGCGAGCACCTTGGCGAGCAGCGGTCCGACCTGGGCCGGATTGCCATGAGTCTCCACGGGAATGATCTTGATGGTCGGCAGATGGCGCTTCAGGCCTTCGCTCGCCCCCTGAGCGCGCTCGGGAACGCGATACTCGGAGGATCGAAGATTGCCCAGCACGACACCGATCGTCGGAAGGCCTCGCCAGTTTCGCGCGCCGTATTCGGACAGCGCCTCGCCGGCGATTCGGCCGGCCACGCGGTTGTCGATCGTGTAGAGCGGCGCGTCCGGCACGGGCGTGTTGATCGCAAGGACGCTGACGCCAGCCCCGCGGAGACGCTGGCCGACCTTGACGTTCGTGGCCGCGTCGTCGAGATACTGGATGTAGAGATCGACCTTGCGGCCGACGGCGTCCTCGACGTTCGCGAGCGCCTTCCTGGGATCGCGCTGGTTGTCGTAGAAGACGAGATCGATCGGATAGCGGCGCACGGCGAGGACGAAGCTCTCGCGAACCTCCCGGCCGGTGAACCCGGTTCCTTCGAGCGTGGTTCCCGGCTCTTCGGTCAGGTTCGCGAATGCCACCGTGTAGCGGCGCTCCTGCGCGACGGCGACGAGCGCGGCGCCGGCTAGCCACGGCAACAGGACAAACCACACGAGGTTGATCCACAGAAAGAAGCGCCGGCGCCCCTCACGGAGCGCCGGCGCTTGTGATGCCCTACCCACCTCGAGAAGCTCCTAGCGGATGCCCTCGATCCCGACGAAGTTGCCGGTCAGCCCGACCGCCTTGGGCACCGTCATGCTGAAGAAGAACGTCGACCGCTTGGTCTGCTCGGCCTCGGCGGCCATGAGGTCGGTCCGCACGTTCTCGATGATGTGGATCCCGGCGTCGGTGATCAGGATGTTGTGGACGATGAAAGCTTCCTTCGGATCCTCACCGGGGATCACCTCGACGCCCCAGGTGTCCGAGCCGACCGCGACGATCTTCTGCGACACGAGCCACTTGCCGGCTTCCTTGCCGATGCCGGGCTCGCCCGAGTTGTAGACGGCGTTCTGCGCCGGGTACTGCTCGAAGAGGTTGCCCCAGCCCGTGTGGATGATGACGATGTCACCCTCACGCAGGGTCACGTTGTACATCTTCAGGCCCGCTTCGATGTCGGCCTTCGTGATGACGGTGCCCTTCTCGAGACACGGCTTCTTGCACACCGCGTTGCCCTTGAACTTCCCGGCCTGCTGATACACCTTGACCATGTCGACGAGCACACCGCGCGTCGCGAACGACTTCAGGTGCTCGAGGCCGAGCTTGGTCATGTTGTTCTGGGTGATGAACTTCCCCATCGCGATCTGATTGAAGTAGCAGTCCTTGCGGCCGATGTGACCCATGCCGTCGAGGTGCGTGCCCACGTGACTCTGGCTGAGCCAGGTGTCCTCCATGTACGTCAGCTGGTTCTCGCCAAGCGCGGCGCCTGGGGCCAGTGTGGTCGCAGTCAGGATCGTCTTCGAAAACCGGGTGCCGAAGAGAGGGATCCCATCGGTCAGCGGGTACGACATGACGATGACCTTGCCGTCCTTGATCTCCGCGGCGGCGGCCTTGGTGACGGCCGGCGTGACCCGGTTGGTCGCGCCAGTCTCATCGTTCGGGCCCCACGGTGAGGGCGGGACGATCGTCTTGCAGTCGGTCTGGGCCAGCGCGGCCGGTACCGATGCGAGGAGCGCGGCGAACAGCACGATGACCACGAGCAGGGACTTGCACCTCATGCGACGTACTCCTTTCGACGGTGAAGGGCACGGCACATCCGGGGCCGTAACGCCGGGATGGTAGTCCCGATCCGAGGGACATTCAAGACGCTTCGCGGCGTCGGCCTCGGCCGGTGCTAAGATCGCCCGGGATGGCGGAAGATTTCACCCGCGAGGAGCAGGCCGCCCTCGCTCCCTATTTCACCAACCTCGATGGTCCCGTGTTCGCGCTGGTCAACCTGCCCGAGGTCGTGAAGGGCGCTCTCTTCGCCCGCTACTCGCGCTCGCCCAAGTCGCTTCGCCGACTTTTCCTCGACGAGTTCCTGGGGCCGGGCGGTCTCGGCGCCGCCGCCGGCCACGGTGGATCTCACGGCGACGCCGGGGCCCGACGAGCCGAGGAGCTCTTCGAGCGCGTGTTCGTCGAGTACGGCGACGATTCCGTCGCCCAGCTCGGCGGGGTGCACCTGGCGTGCGAGGGCGCGTCGAACATCCTGACCAAGGTGCTCGAGTGGGGTCGCCTCATGGCCTACCTCGAGCAATCGACGCGGTACATCCCCTACGACGACCGGCCCGGCGGGCGATACCGCTATCACGTCCCCGCCGAGCTGACCGGCGCGCTCCGCGAGCGTTACGTCGCAACGCTCGACCGATGCTTCGACCTCTACGGCGCGTGGCTCCCGAAGCTCCGTGCGTTCTACGAGGCGAAGTTCCCGCGGGCCCCCGCTGAATCGGAGACCGTGTACCGCATGACGATCCGCGCCAAGGCGCTCGACACCTTGCGCGGGATGCTCCCGGCCGCCACGACCTCGAACGTCGGCATCTACGGCACCGGCCAGGCGTACGAGCAGCTCCTACTCAGGCTCCGCGCCCATCCGCTGCGCGAGGTGCGCGACTACGCGGACCTGATGCTGGTCGAGCTGCGCAAGGTGATCCCCGCGTTTCTCAAGCGCGTCGACGTGCCCGAGCGCGGTGGGGCGTGGTCGACGTACTTCGAGGACACGCGCCGGGAGACGCGAGACGTGGCGCGGCGGCTGCTCGAGCGGGATCCCGCGCGCGCGGCCAGCCCGCCGATGAGAGGACTCATCGTGCAGGACGAAGTCACGCTCACCGACTACGATCCCGACGGTGAGGCGAAGATCGTCGCGGCGGCGCTCTATGCCGTCTCGAGCCGCCCGGACGCCGAGCTGCTCGAGCTCGCCCGGCGCATGACGGCGGAGGAGCGCAGCGCCGTGCTCGCGGCCTACGTCGGCAAGCGGCTGAACCGGCGCCATCGACCGGGGCGCGCGTTCGAGCGCACGTCCTATCGCTTCGACGTGCTGGGCGACTACGGCGCGTTCCGTGACTTGCAACGGCATCGTTTGCTCACCCTGGAGTGGCAGCGGCTCACGCCGCGGCACGGGTCCGTCATGCCCGAGGCCGTCGCCGAGGCGGGGGCGGCGGACGACTGGCGGCGCGTGCTGGCCGAGTCGGCCGAGCTGCACGACGCGATCGAGGCGGCCGGTCCGTCCGAGGTGGCGTCCTACGCCGTGTCCATGGCCTATCGCGTCCGCTTCTACATGGAGATGAACGCCCGCGAAGCGATGCACGTGATCGAGCTCCGGACGACCCCGCAGGGCCACCCGTCGTACCGGCGCATCTGCCAGGCGATGCACCGGCTCATCGGCGAGCGCCATCCGGCGATCGCCGCCGCGATGACGTTCGCCGACCACTCGACGGTCGAGCTCGAGCGGCTGGAAGCCGAGCGCGCGGCCGAACGCCGCCGCGCCGGTTCCCCGTAGCGCCTCCGCCTCTCGCCGCCTCGCGGACGCCCCCGCGCGCTTGACGCCGTCGGCTCGATTGAAGATAATTGGTCGGCCAATCAAAAAAGGAGAGGCGTGAGCCCCAAGCGCGGCGTGGCCCCGCTCCGGCGCGCCGAGATCGTGCGCGCCACCATCCGTTGCCTGGCGCGCGACGGCTATTCCGGGCTGACGATGAAGAGGGTCGCGCGCGAGGCGGGGGTGAGCCAGGGGATCCTGCACTACTACTTCACCGACAAGCGGGCGATCCTGGTCGCCGCGCTCGAGACAGTCACCACCGATCTCGATCGCCGGGTCGCGGCGGCGCAGTCGCGCGGGGCGCGGGACCCGCGGGCCCGGCTCCTGGCGCTGGTCGGCGCGTGTCTGCGGCTGGCGGTCGAGGAGCGCGCCTTCTGGATCGTGTTCGTCGAGTTCTGGGGCGAGATGATGCACGACCGCCGGCTTCGCGAGATCAACGCCGCGCTCTACGAGCGGATGCGGTGGCTCATCGGCGCCGTCGTCGCCCAGGGCGTCCGGGCGGGGACCTTTCGCCGCGTGAACGTCCTGCGCGCCGCCGCGGTGATCCTCGGGCTCGTCGACGGCGTCTCGCTCCAGCTCACGTTCGACCCGACCGCGTTCCGCGTCGCGGAGGCGACGCGGTTCTGCGGCGAGGCCGTGACGCGCTATCTCGCGCGGGAGGCTCCATGAACGCTGACGTGGTCGCGCAGGCGAAGGCGAGGGCGCGCGAGTATTTCACGACGAAGGGCACGCGGCTCCCCGCATCGACGGTCCACGAGCGGATCGCCGAGGCGTTCGGCGCGCTCGACGCGTTCCTGGAGCCGATTCCGGCGGCGGCGGCGCGGGCCGCGATACGCGGCGAATGGTCCGTTCAGGAGGTCGTCGATCACCTGGTCGAGACTCACCGGCCGGGTCTGGACGAGCTCCGGTGCCTGCTCGCAGGCCACCGGCCGCCGGGCGACGCGATTCCGGCGGGCCTGCAGTCGAAGGCGCCTCTCCTTCGCCCGTGGCCCTGGCTCCGCGAGGAGCTCGCACGCGTTCACGGCGACATCCTGTTAACGCTCGCCGCGACGCCGCCCGATTTCGTGACCGACGCGCGCGCGCCGATCGTGATGGTGGTGAACGTGACGGACGAGCGCGGCCAGGCGGTGCCGCTGCACTGGGTCGAGGAGCTCGACTGGAAGGCGTACGCGATCGTCTGGCGGCTGCACGTGATCGATCATCTGAAGCAGGCGAAGAAGATTCACGCCGCGCTCGAGCGCTGAGGGATGGCGCTCGCCGCGACCGAGGCCGAGCTGCGAGGCCTCCTCGAGGAGGTCGCATTCACGCGGGCCTACGGCTTTCGGCTGCAGGCGATCGACGAGGGGCAGTGCACCCTCGAGGTCCCGTTCCACGCCGCGTTCGAGCGCCCGGGAGGAATCGTGAGCGGCCAGGTGTTCATGGCCGCGGCCGACGTCGCGATGTGGCTCGCGATCATGACGCGTCTGGGCTCACGAGACGGCTCGGTGACGGCCGGGATGACGAGCGCGTTCTTGGGCGCCGCGCGGCGCGAGCCGTTTCGATGCACCGCGCGCGTCGTGAAGCTCGGTCGCCGGCTCGTGTACGGCGTCGCCGAAAGCGTCAGCGGCGGCGGCCGGCTCCTGGCGCACCATTCCCTGACGTACGCCCGCGCACGTCGAGACGACGGGTCCGCCTAGCGGCTGCGCCGCTGGTGCATTTGGACCACGTGCCAGCCCGCGCGCTCGTCATCGGTCGTCTCCGGCGCGCCGCCCCGCGCGGCGAGCCAGTACGCGAGGTCCCAGAGCTCGTCGTCCTCGAGCACCTGGTAGTAGGAGGGCATCGGCGTGCCGTCGAGCCCGGTCAGCAGCGTGCGCACGATGTCCCGCGCCGTCGACCCGCTCTTGAGCGGGCGCCGCGTCAGGTCGGACGGCTTGATCGACAGATCCTTGGCCGAGGGGCCGTCGCCCCGCGCCTCCTTGCCGTGGCACTCCACGCACTGGCCCTTCACGTAGACGGAAGCCCCGCGGGCGACGGCCTCCGCCGTCGGGGGCGGCGCCGCCGGGATCGCCACGAGCTTGGGCGGCGGCCCGGCCGCGAATCGCGGCGACAGGCTCTTGACGAAGGCGATCACCGCCTGCAGCTCGGCCTCGCTCAGGTGATTCTGCGGGACCATGCCGGTCGAGGGGATGCCCTGGACGATCGTTCGGGCCAGGTCGGCGTCGGTCGGGATCTGGCCCGACGCCGTCGAGCGGAACTTGAAGCGTCCCTTGGTCAGATCCCGCGGCTGATACTTGAAGTGATGCGCGGCCATGCCCTGGCCGTCGCCGGCGGCGCCGTGGCAGACCGCGCAGTTGTCACGAAAGACGCGCTCGCCCACCGCGAGGTCGGGCGACTGTCCCGCGGCGCCCGCCGCCAGTCCGAGGACCGCGGCGACCAGGGCGAGCGCCCCGGGACGAACCGACAACGGAGCTACTCGAGGACGACGAGCTGACCGACCACGTGCGCCGGGTGCAGATGGCACTTGATCGGGTAGATTCCCGCCTTGTCGGCGGTGAACTTCACGTTCGAGGTCTTCTCGCCCGCGACGACTTCCTTGACGTTGAAGGCCGCGATCTCGAAGCCGTGCTCGTCGGTGTGGCGGTTGACGAGCTGCAGCATCACGGTGTCGCCCTTCTTCGCGGCGATCGAGGTGGGCTCCCAGATCTTCACGTCTTGCGGCGTCACGATGTTCACGATGCGCAGCGAGATCTCACCAGCCTGAGTCGCGGCGAGGCCGAGCACCACCATGACCAGCGTGATCGCCAGCACTCTCATCGCGTGAAGTCCTCCTTGGCCGCCTCGAGTTTGTCGGGCACGGCGAGCAAGTCGAGCGCCGTGAGCGCCAGCGCCTTGGCTCCCGCCACCATGCCCGCGCGCGCGATCGGCGAGCGCGCCCACTCGGCGAACTCGCGCGAGTGTCCCGGCACGCCGTCGGGAGAGATCCGGATGTACGGATGGATCGTCGGGAGTGCCTGGCTCACGTTGCCGCAGTCTGTCGAGCCGTAGCCCGCCTCGCCGTCGTCGGGGTCGATCGGGAAGCCGATCACGCCGAGGTTGCCCTCGAAGAGCTCGGCCATCGTCCGATTCGGCTTCAGCGGGTCGTGGATGATCGGCTCGGCGGTCACCTCGGCCCGGCAGCCGGTCGCCGCGGCGGCGCCGTCGGCGCAGGCGGTGAACCGCCGGAGCAGCTCCTGGCAGTAGTCCTTGGTGAGCGCGCGCAGATAGAAGTCGGCCCGCGTGTACTCGGGGATGATGTTCGGCTGGTCGCCCCCCTTGACGATGATTCCGTGCACGCGCGCGTCGGTCCGGAGCTGCTGGCGCATCTGGTCCACGCCGACGAAGAGCTGGATGACCGCATTCAGCGCGTTCACGCCGCGCCAGGGCCAGGAGGAGGCGTGCGTCGCCTTGCCGTGGAACTCGGCCTTGACCTTGATGATGCCGAGCGACGGCCGCCACACCTGCGTCCCGCAGCGCCCGTGGATCATCATCGCGGCGTCCACGTCGCGGAACACGCCCGCTTCCATCAAGCGTACCTTGCCGGCCCCGCCTTCCTCCGCGGGCGTGCCGATCACCTGGACCCGCCCCGCGAACGGCAAGGTACCGAGCGCCGCGGCCAGCGCGGCGCCGGCTCCGGCGCCCGCGGTCGCGATCACGTTGTGACCGCACGCGTGACCGATCGAGGGCAGCGCGTCGTACTCCGCCATGATCGCGATGGTCGGCCCCGGGCCGGAGCCCGCGATCGTGGCCCGGAACGCCGTTGGCAGGCCGCCGACGCCGCGCTCGACCTGGGCACCGTGCTTCTCGAGGAACTCGGTGAGCCAGCCGTGCGCCTTGTCCTCCTTGAAGCAGAGCTCCGGGTTGTCGTGGATCTTGTGCGACAGCGCCTCGAGGTCGTCGGCGAGCCGGTCCACCGCGGCCGCGACTCTCTGCTTGGCGGCGCTCGCCGCGCTCACTTCATTCTCCTGAACTCGTCCTGGGCTCGCTTGACGAGCGCCGGCTCGGCCAGGAGATCGAGCGTCGTCATCGCCATCGCCTTCGCGGCGGTGAGCGTGCCGGCGCGCGCGAGCGGGCTCACCGCGGCCGCCTCGAACGCGCGCGAGTGGATGGGCGTGTTGTCCGGCGCGATCTTCATGAGCGGCTGGATCGTCGGGATGATCTGACTCACATTGCCGACGTCGGAGGATCCGAGCCGGTCGACGAGCGGGGGCGCCTCGACGATGCCCAGCGACGTGAGGTTGGCGCGATACGCGCCGAGCAGCGTCTCGTTGCGCCGCATGGGCTCGTACACGGTGTCGTTGTGGGCGATCACCTTGACCGTAGCGCCCGTCGCCTTCGCCGCGCCCTCGGCGCAGGCGATCACGCGCTTCTGAAGCTCCCACATATAGTCGAGGTTGATCGAGCGGACATAGAACAGCGCCGCCGCGGACTCGGGGATGATATTGGGCGCCGCGCCGCCGTGCGTGATGATCCCGTGGATGCGCGAGTCCGGGCGCACCTGCTGGCGGAGCATGCTGACGTTGTTGTAGGTCTGCACGGCCGCGTCGAGGGCGTTGACGCCTTCCCACGGATCGGCCGAGGCGTGCGCGGCCTTGCCGGTGAACTCGAAGCCGACTCGCACGATCCCGAGCAAGTCCATGTGCCCGACCCACTGATCGAAGCCGTGCACCATCATCGCCGCGTCCACGTCCTTGAAGACCCCGCCCTGGATCAGCTTCACCTTGCCGCCGCCGCCCTCTTCCGCCGGCGTGCCCACGACGTGGATGCGGCCCTTCGGCAGCTTGTCGCGGACCGCGGCCAGCCCCGCGCCCGCCCCGGCGCCGGCCGTCGCGATCGCGTTGTGACCGCAGGCGTGGCCGATCGACGGCAGCGCGTCGTACTCGCACATGATCGCGATCGTCGGACCGTCACCGGTCTCGATGGTCGCGCGAAATGCGGTGTCGACGCCGGCCAGGCCCCGCTCGACCTTGAATCCCTGTCCGGCAAGGAAGTCGCAGAGCCAGGCCGCCGCCTTGACCTCTTGAAAGCAAAGCTCGGGGTTGTCGTGGATGCGGCGCGAGAGCTTCTCGAGGTCGTCGCCGAGGCGGTCGATCGCCGCGGCGATCGCGTCTTTGAGGGCGGTCATTTCAACTCTCCTGGAGTGTGGAATCGGCCTGTTCGACAGCGGTCAACTATACCATCCGGCAGCGATACCCTCCGGCGGCGTGTGCTAGGATTCGCCCGTGGCCACCGGCGTCCGGCTCGGCGTCGCGATTCCGCAGACGAGTCTCTCGGGCGCGTTCGACGTGCGCGGGATCCGCGGATTCCTGGCTCGCGCCGAGGCGCTCGGCTTCGAGAGCGTGTGGGTCGTCGAGCAGATCCTGGGGTCGATCCGGAGCCTCGAGCCGCTCACGTTGCTGACCTATGCCGCCGCCTGCACCGAGCGAATCCGGCTCGGTTCCGCCGTGCTCCTGACCGCGCTGCGGAGCCCGATCCACCTCGCGAAAAGCGTCGCGACCCTCGATCAGCTGAGCGGCGGGCGGATCGACCTCGGTGTCGGCCTCGGCGGCAATCCGAGAATCTACCCGGCCTTCGGATTGCCCGCGGCGCGTCGCGCCGCCCGCTTCGACGAGGGGCTCCGGGTGATGAGACGGCTCTGGACCGAGGAGCGGGTCACCCTGGACGGCGAGTTCTTCAAGCTCCAGAACGCCTCGATGGAGCCCAAGCCCGTTCAGAAACCGCATCCCCCGCTCTGGTTCGGCGGCCATCACCCGAACGCGCTCCGGCGGTCCGTCGAGCTCGGGGACGGGTTCATCGGCGCGGGCTCGGTCTCGACCAAGGTCTTTCTCGACGAGGCAAAGGTTCTCCGCGCGTTGATCAAGGACAGCGGCCGCGATCCGGCTCGCTTCCCGTTGGGCAAGCGGGTGTACATCGCGGTCGACCGCGACCGCGCCCGCGCCGGGCGCCGGCTCGACGACTGGTTCAAGGCGTTCTACGGCCGGCCCGAGCTCGCCTCGGAGGTGTCGGTCTGGGGCGAGCCTCAGGAGTGTGTGGAACGCCTGTCCGAGATCGTGGCGGCGGGGGTCCGCTTCCTCATGCTGAATCCGGTGTTCGACGAGCTCGAGCAGCTCGAGCTGTTCTCGTCGGCACTGGCCCCAAAGCTGTAAGAAGAATCTTACAGCCCTCGGAATCCGGTCTTTTCTCAGGTCTTCTCGAGCCCGGCGACCGGCACGGGGCGCATGGTTTCCAGCCCGATCCGGCGGCCCGTGACGTGCCGAACCTCTCCGGCCACCGTGAACGAGCCGAGCTCGTCACTCAGGACGTCGACCCAGCAGATCTTGCCGAGTCGCAGCGCCGTCGTGGGTGCGACCGTCACCCAGAGCCCGTGCTGACTCGCGTCTTCCGCGCGCCCAAGCAGGGGCTCGTCGTCGACCCACAGCCGGATCGGCCAGGAGACGGGAAATCGGGGATGGCGGCGGCGCTCCGGTGTCGAGCTCATTGTCGGAATCGTCTCACGGGAGCGTCCGGCAGGTCGTCGAAGGCCATGGTGAACGAGCGATCAGGCACAGTGCCCAAGCGAGCCGTACACGTTCCGTGCCATCGTCGGCGGGCTTGCCGCACGAGGAGTTCGGGCGCGCCGGACGGGGCGTGCTCCGTGAATCGTAAACTTCACCGACGGTGTCATATACTGGGTTGAGTGACCAAGCGAGTCCTGATCGTCGACGACGAGCCGCCGGTAGTCGAGGTCCTCAAGGATTTCTTCCGGCAATTCCGCCACGAGAACTCGTACGACACCGAGTCGGCGAAGGACGGCGCGGAGGCGCTGATCGTGCTCCTGCGGGGTAAGTTCGATCTGATTCTCCTCGACATGCACATGCCGCGCATGGGCGGCCTCGAGCTCCTCAAGCAGATCCGCGGCCTCGGCGTGAACGTCCCGGTCATCATGATCACGGCCAACGCGGACACGCGCGCCGCCGCCGAGGCGCTGGGCGGCGGAGTCTTCGCGTACATCCCGAAGCCCTTCGACATCCGGCATCTCGACCACCTCGTCGCGCTCGCCATCTCGACCGGATCCTCCGTCTGAGGTGACGGGCTCTCCGCGCCGCCGTGAGGCGCCGGGCGAGCGCTACGTGGTCATCGGCGCGACCGGTCAGCTCGGCTCCGATCTCGTCAGGACCTTCGACCAGCCTGGCGAGCTCGTGGCGCTCAGCACGCGCGACGTCGACATCCTCGATTCCGCGCGCACGCGATCGATGCTGGAAACGCTGCGGCCGACCTGCGTCATCAATACCGCGGCCTACAACCTCGTCGATCGGGCGGAGGACGATGAGCGCAGCGCGTTCGCGCTGAACGCCGAGGCGGTGGGCACGCTCGCTGCCATCTGTCAGGCAGCCGGCGCCCGTCTCGTCCACTTCTCGACCGACTACGTCTTCGACGGCGCCAAGCGGACGCCCTACCTTGAGACCGACTCGCCGCAGCCGGTGAGCGTCTACGGCGAATCGAAGCTGGCGGGCGAGCGCCTGGCGCTCGAGCGTTGCGAGCGCAGCGTGATCTTCCGCGTGTGCGGGCTCTTCGGCCTCGCCGGCAGCCTCGGCAAGGGCAAGGGGAACTTCGTCGAGACGATGCTGCGGCTGGCGCGCGAAGGTCGACCGCTTCGCGTCGTCTCAGATCAGGTGCTGTGCCCGAGCTACACGCTCGATCTCGCGCGCAAGGTCTGGAAGGTGCTGCCGAAGGTCGCGCACCCGGTCTACCATCTCACCAACGCCGGGCAGGTGAGCTGGTACGAGTTCGCGCGGCGCGCGCTCGAGCTCGCCGGCGTGACGGCCGATCTCACGCCCGTGACCGCCGCGGAGTACGGCGCCCGGGCGCGGCGGCCGGCCTACTCCGTGCTTGCCCACGCGCACCTCGCCGCGCTCGGCGAGGACGATCTGCGGCCCTGGGACGCGGCCCTGCCGGCCTACGTCGCCGAGCGCTCGTCGTCCCGGTAGCGCTCCGCCAGCGCGAGCTGCGCGGTCACGCCGATCAGGTCGTTGAACTCGCCGAACGGCATGTACAGATCCGCGAGCGAGCGTACGTCGTCGCGCGCCTTCACCTGGGCGAGGAAGGCACGCATCGCCTGGACCGCGACGAGCAACGTATCGACCGGGAGCAGGATGATGGCGAACCCGAGCTCGCGCAGCCGGGCGAACGGCAGGAGCGGCGAGCGGCCGCCGGGCGCGTAGTTGTAGAGGAGCGGCGTGTCGAAGGCGTGCGCGACACGCTCCACGTGCGCCTCCGTGCGCGGAGCCTCGATGAAGAGCACGTCCGCGCCGGCCTCGGCCGCCGCCTCGCCGCGGCGCAGCGCCTCGTCGAGGTCGACCGCGGAGATCGCGTCGGTGCGCGCGATGATCATCATCGTGGGATCGGTTCGCGCCTCGACCGCGGCGCGGATCTTACCCACGAACTCGCCCCGCGGAACGACCTGGTGCCCCGCGAGATGGCCGCAGCGCTTGGGCGTGATCTGGTCCTCGATGTGGAGCGCCGCCACGCCGGCCGCCTCGTACGTCTGCACGGTCCGCCGCACGTTCAGCGCATTTCCGTATCCGGTGTCAGCGTCGGCGATGAGCGGCACGTCGAGAATGGACGCGAGGTTTCGCGCGTGATCGGCCATCTCGCCGAGTCCCGCGAACCCGAGGTCGGGCAGGCCGAGCCGCGAGGCGGCGGTGCCGTAGCCGGTCATGTAGACCGCCGGAAATCCCGCGTCCTGAACGAGGCGCGCCGAGATGCCGTCGTAGGCGCCGGGGACGACGAGGCCCTGCTTCTTGGCCACGAGCGCGCGAAGCGCGGCACGGCGGCCGTTCATGCGAGACCTCCCCGCTTGGCGGCCGCGGCCGCGCGCGCGAGCCGGCGCTCGAGCGCCGGATGCGAGTAGAGAACGATCTCCTTGAGCCGGCTCGGCCGGCGCTCGGCGAGATTCAGACCGGCCAGCCGCTCCATCGCACCGACGAACGCGGAGGCGTTGCCGGTGGTCGCCAGCGCGAAGTCGTCGGCCTGGCGCTCGATCCAGCGCGAGAAGCCGTTCGCGAGCGGCATCTGCACCAGGCCGAGCACGAGCGCCACCAGCGCGAGCCACGGAAGCCCGGCCGGATCGGCGGGCCCGGCGAGGCCCAGGATCCCGACGCCTCCATCGAGCGCGAGGGCGGCGAGCCAGGCGGTGACCAGGGTCAGCGCGCCGTTGACGAGGAGCCCGCGCCGCATGTCGCCGTGAGCGTGGTGGCCGAGCTCGTGGGCGAGGACCGATTCGATCTCCTCGGGAGAAAACTCCGCGAGCAGGGTGTCGAAGAGGATGATCCGGCGCGTCCGGCCGAGCCCGACGACCGCGGCGTTGGCGGTGCGGCTCTTCCGCGACTGGTCGGCGACGAAGACGCCGATCGCCGTGACGCCGGCGCGGCGCGCGAGCGTCAACAGGCGATCGCGGAGGCCGACGTCGACGAGCGGGGTCAGTCGGTAGAACAGCGGGACGATCCAGATCGGTAGCACAGCCGTCATCGCGATCTGCGCCGCGAAGAACACCGCGGCGGCGACGAGCCACCAGTGCGGCGTCAGCGCGAGCAGGGCGTAGACGACCTCGACCGCGGCGAGCCCGAGTGCCCCACCGATCAGCGCGGCCTTCAGCTGATCGCCGAGCCAGCCGGTGAGGGGCTGGTGGAGAAGTCCGAAGCGCCGCGGCAGCCAGTAGCCGCGGATCAGTCTCAGCGGAAGCCCGAGGACGCCTTGCCCGACGCCGAGGGCGAGCGCGACCAGCGCGACCTGTCCCCATCGCGCGGGCGTGATGCCGGCCGCCGCGCGCGCGAGCACCTGGCCTCCGTCCGTCACGATGAGCGCGAGCAGGTACGCGAGCGAGAGGCCGAGGCCGGCGAGCGTCAGCAGGAGCTGCAGGCGATGGTAGCGGGCGGCGTCGGCCATGTGGCATTGTACACGTCCGGTCGGCGGCCTCAGGGTCGCGAAATGCCTGCTACAATGGCCGAAACTCAGGAGCAAGGGAGCCATCATGTTCGAGTCCGTCGAGGAAGTCCAGCAGCGGTTCAGGGACGCCCGGTACATCGCGAGCCGCCGTGTGTCCACCGTCGTGTTCCTGGCCGCGCGGATGGGTCGGCCCGTGCTCATCGAGGGGCCGGCCGGGGTCGGGAAGACCGAGCTGGCGAAGACGCTCTCGGAGATCACGGCGCGACCGCTCATTCGTCTGCAGTGCTACGAGGGACTCGACGAGGGCAAGGCGCTCTACGAGTGGAAGTACGCCAAGCAGCTCCTCTACACCCAGCTCCTGCGCGACCGCATCGGCGAGCTGATCGCCGACGCGCCCTCGCTCCCCGACGCCGTCGCGAAGATCGCCGGCCAGGAGGACGCGTTCTTCTCGTACCGCTTCCTCTCGCCGCGTCCGCTCCTCGCGGCGATCCAGGCCGAGCAGCCGGTCGTTCTTCTCGTCGACGAGATCGACAAGGCCGAGCCCGAGTTCGAAGCCTTCTTGCTCGAGGTGCTCTCAGACTTCCAGGTCTCGGTGCCCGAGCTCGGCACCGTGCGGGCCAAGCACATCCCGCTCGTCGTCCTCACCTCGAACAACGCGCGCGAGCTTTCGGACGGGCTCAAGCGCCGGTGCCTGCACCTCTTCATCGACTTCCCGGCGCCGGCGGACGAGCTGCAGATCATCCGGCTCAAGGTGCCGGAAGTCCCGGAACAGCTCGCGCGGGCCGTCGTCTCCGCCGTCCAGAAGATCCGCGCGATGGATCTCCGCAAGCTGCCGTCGGTCTCGGAATCGCTCGACTGGGCGCGCTCGCTCGTGATCCTGAACGCGCGGGAGCTCGATCCCGGCATCGTCGAGTCGACCCTGACGATGCTGGTCAAGCACGAGAAGGATCTCGAGCGCGTCAAGGGCTCGCTGGACAAAGTGCTCGCGGAATGAGGGGCCGAACGTCGGGCGCAAAGGCGCCCCGACGGCAAATCTAATGGACCAGCGAATCCTCGAATTCATCGGCGACCTGCGCCGGGCCGAGATCCGCATCTCGCCCTCGGAGGCGCTCGACGCGCTCGCCGCGAGCGCCGAGGTCGGCCTGGGCGACCGGGAGACGTTCAAGGCCACGCTCGCCGCGACCCTGATCAAGGAGTTCCGCGATCAGCCGACCTTCGATCGCCTCTTCAACCTCTACTTCCTCGACCTCGAGGCGCTGGGCGAAGGCCTCAAGAAGGCGCTCGGCCCGGAAGATCCGCGCGTTCAGGATCTCCTCGACGACCTGATGGCGGACGAGAACATGGAGCTCGACGAGCTCACCGAGCTGCTCATGCGGGGCCAGGGAAGCGAGATGGAGATGGCCATCCGCTCCGGCGGCCAGAACGCCGGCCTCGAGCGGCTCATGTACTTCCTCCAGGTCGGCTTCTTCTCGCGCCGGATCTCGGACAAGTTCGACTGGTCGGCCATCGAGGGCGATCTCGAGCGGATCATGAAGGCGCTCGAGCAGCGCGGGCTCGATCCCGGCCAGCTGGCCCGGATCCGCAACTACCTCGAGCTCCGGCTCGAGGCCTTCAAGCGCATGATTCGCCAGCACGTCGAGCGAGAGCTGGAGCGCCGCGCGTACCGCCAGGGCGAGAAGCTCACGCGCGAGGTGCTGGCGGACAAGCCGCTCTTCGCGCTGACGCCGGACGAGATCTCTCAGATGAAGAGCGTGGTCGCACGGCTGGCGCGCAAGATCAAGGACGCGCTCGCGCTGCGCCAGCGGCAGGAGCACAAGGGGCGCCTCGACTCGCGGCGGACCACGCGCAAGAGCCTGCAGTACGGCGGCGTGCCGATGGAGATCTTCCTCAAGCGCCGGCACCGCGAGAAGCCGAAGCTGATCACGATCTGCGACGTGTCGGACTCGGTCCGCAACGCCTCGCGCTTCATGCTGCAGCTGGTCTGGAGCCTGCAGGAGTGTTTCAGCCGGGTTCGGTCCTACGTGTTCGTGTCCGAGATCGCCGAGGTGACCCAGGCCTTCAACACCTACCCGGTCGAGCGCGCGATCGAGTGGGCGCTCAAGGGCGCGCCGGTCGACTATCACTGTCGATCGGACTTCGGCTTCGCGTTCAGCCAGTTCACGAAGACCGAGCTCGACTCGCTCGACCGCAAGACGACGATCCTCATGCTGGGCGATGCGCGCAACAACTACAACGATCCGCAGGCGTGGGCGCTCCGGCTCATCCGCGAGCGCGTGAAAGGCATCATCTGGCTGAATCCGGAAGGTCAGTGGGGCTGGGGCATCGGCGACAGCGTCATGCCGCTCTACGCGCCGTCGTGCGACTTCGTCCGCGAATGTCGGACGATCGGCCAGCTCGGCGAGGTCGTCGACAACCTCGTGCATCACTGGTGGCGCCGCGGACGCTAGCTCGCGCCCAGCCGACGCGAGGTCATTCGTCGCCACTGGCGAGGGTTTTCCGGTTTTTCGGCTGACGAATTTCGCCAGTCGCTGCCGTTCAGTCACGCCGATCTGACCCACGCGCGCGGCCAAGTCCGCGTGTATGCCCCGAAACAGATTCGACTCTCGCGTCTGGCATCGCCACTGCACCATCGGGACGGCATGAAGACTAAATGCCCGCTCCCCAAGCGATTTTCCGGAACGAGAGGCGTTTCCGGAATTCTCATCGCCCTGTTGACGCTAGTCCTGAGCACCGCGTCGGTAGCGGGCGCCGCGCCGTTCGCATACGTGTCGAATTTCATGTCGAACACGCTGTCGGTGGTCGACCCGACTGCGGCGCGCCCTATCGCGACGGTGACGGTGGGCCAACTCCCGTTGGGCGTGGCGGTGAACCCGAGCAGCACGCGCGTGTACGTCGCTAACTCTTGGGACGGCACGGTCTCGGTGATCGACACGGCGTCCAACACCGTCGTCGCGACCGTGCCCGTTGGGACGAACCCGACCGGCGTGGCAGTGAACGCCACCGGCACGCGGGTGTATGTCGCCAACCAGGGGACGGTTTCGGTCATCAACACCGCCACCAACGCTGTCGTCGCGACGATCTCGACTCCCGGCTTGAGGCAGATCTTTGGGATTGCGATCAATCCGGCGGGAAGCCGCGTCTACCTCTCGGACACGGCAGCCAACGTCGTGGGCGTGATCGACGCCACCAGCAATACCTTCATGGGAGTGCTGGCGGTCGGCCTTGCTCCAATGGGTCTCGCGGTTGACCCATCGGGTACTCGCGTCTACGTCGCCAACCACGACGACTCGTCGCTCTCGGTGATCGACGCCACCACCAACGCCGTGCTCTCGACGATGCAGGTCGGTACCTTCCCGATAGGGGTCGCGGTGAGCCCTTCGGGAAGCTTCGTCTACGTCGCGAACAATCTCGACGGCACTGTCTTTGTCTATGACGTCGCCGCGGGCGCGATCGTGCGAAGTATCGACGTCGGACTGAGTCCTTACGGCGTGGCGACTGATCCCACGGGCGCGTTCATCTTCGTCGCCCAAGACAGGGCGCTCGGCACCGTGTCGGTCATCAGGGCGGCGACGAACACCGTGGTGGCCACGGTGAGGGTCGGCGAGAATCCGGAGGTCTACGGTTCGTTCGTGGCCGGCGTGCCCGGCGGGACGGCGTCGTGTGACGACCAGATCGCGCCGCTGCAGCGACAGATCGCGGATCTCCAGCAGCAACTGATGGCCGCCAACCAGACGATCGCCTCGCTGGGGCGGCAGAACTCCGATCTCCAGGGTCAGGTCAACACGCTCACGAATCAGGTCAACAACCTCCAGACCCAGGTCAACAATCTCAAGACCCAGAACGCGACGCTGACGACGCAGAACACCGCGCTGACATCGCAGAACGCGACGCTGACATCGCAGAACGCCACGCTGACGTCGCAGAACGCCACGCTGACTTCACAGAACACGACGCTCGCGAGCCAGGTGACGAGCCTGAAGAACCAGATCACCGGGCTGCAGAGTCAAATGGCCGATCTCCAGAAGCAACTCGGGACCTTGCCGGCCGAGAACGCCAAGCTGAAGGGCGACCTCGACACGGCGAACCGGATGATCGCGTCGTTCGTGAAGCGCATCGTCGACGGCAAGACGGACATCAACGTCGCGACGGCAGTACGCGACGCAGCCTCCAAGATGCTCATAGAAGCGATCGCCAAAGCCGGTACCCGCGACCTGCGGGTGCGCCGCGCCCAGGCCGAGTACAATGAAGGCCTGGCTGCTCTCCGCGCGGGCCGCTACTTCCACGCGGTGCGCGAGTTTCGGGAAGCCTACGACACCGCGGAGCACGTGCTGCGACGCTAGCGACGCGGCTGCGCGCCCCTTCATGGGGTCGGCGTGTGTTAGCCTCAAGGCATGACACGCGCCGACCGCTGGTCGCTCGCGCTGATTCTCTCGACGTTCCTGCTCCTGACCGTGGCTGGTCCCCTGGCCGCCCAGTCCGACTGCCGCACGATCGAGGACTTCTCCACGGCCAAGGTGGGTGAGCTGCCCGGCGACTGGAAGCTCCGAAAGGACTCCGGCAAAGAGGTGTACCGAACCGCGGAGGAATCGGGCCTGCGGTTCTTGCGCGCCACCGCCAAGGGACTCGGCGTCCAGGTCGCGAAGGAGTACGAGTGGGACCTGGGCGCCTATCCGATGCTCGTGTGGTCCTGGAGACCTCTCGAGTTCCCGAAGGGCGGCGACGAGCGTGAGTCCAAGACCAACGACAGCGCCCTGGCCGTCTACATGCTCGTGCCCTATTCGCGCATCAGGGGACCGAAGGCGGTCAAGTACATCTGGAGCGAGAAAGTACCGGTCGGCACGCGGCTCGATTCGAACATGGGCCTCACGCAGGTCCGGGTGCTGCGGAGCGGTGCGCCCGAGAAGAAGGGCGAGTGGGTCGAGGAGCGCGTGAATGTCCTCGAAGACTACAAGAAATACTTCGACGTGAAAGAGACACCCAAGCCCGCCGGCATCGCCGTGCTGACCGACTCCGACGACACGAATTCCACGGCGCAAGGGGACTACGCGAACTTCAGGGTCTGTCGCCAGTAGGCGATGGCCCGCGAGGTTCTCGTGGTCGAGGATGAGCCGGACATCCGCCGGCTCGTCGTCCTGCACCTCGAGCGGGACGGCTTCCGCTGCCGGACCGCCACCAGCGGGTCGGACGCGCTTCGCGAAGTGAAGACGGCGATTCCCGATCTGGTGGTCCTCGATCTCATGCTTCCCGAGCTCGACGGTCTCGAGGTGTGCCGCCGGCTCCGCCGCGATACCAGCACCGCGTCCCTGCCGATCATCATGCTCACCGCGAAGTCCGACGAAGTCGACCGGGTCGTCGGCCTCGAGGTCGGCGCCGACGACTACGTGGGCAAGCCGTTTTCGCCAAAGGAGCTCGTGGCGCGGGTGCGGGCGGTGCTGCGCCGCGCGCACCCGGACCCCGCGAGCCCCGTCCTCTCGGTGGGGCCGGTGACGCTCGACCCGGCGCGCCACGCGGTGAGCCTGGACGGGCGGGCCGTGGTGCTCACGCCCAAGGAGTTCGATCTGCTGCAGGCGCTCCTCGAATCGGCCGGGCGCGTCCTTTCGCGGGAGTATCTCCTGAACCGCGTGTGGGGCTACGCACGCGCGGATGTGATCGAGTCACGGACCGTCGACGTGCACGTCAGACGCCTGCGGGCGAAGCTCGGCGACGCCGGAAGCCGCATCGCGACGGTCAAGTCGGTGGGATATCGATTCGAGGCTGACCGGTCATGACCCGCGCGTTCGTCCACTTTCTCCGCCGCAGCATCGCGCGCAAGCTCACGCTGACGCTCGTCGGCTTCGTCGCCATCACGACGATCGCCGCGGGTCTCTACCTCAACCGGGCCCTCGAGGCGTTCGCGGTGGACACGCTCGAGGTACGCCTGGCCAGCATCGGCCGGCTCCTGCACGACGAGGCGCGTGACCTCGTGCTGCGGGAGGCCTCGCCGGCCGACTTCCGGGCTTTCACGCTGCGGAGCTCGCGGCCCACGGCCTCGCGGGTCACCGTGATCGCGACGGACGGGCGCGTGCGGGGCGACTCGGAGGTGGCCGTCGACGAACTGCCGCGCGTCGAGAATCATGGCGCGCGCCCGGAAGTGCGCGCGGCCCTCGCCGGCCGCGTCGGGCGCGACCGGCGAACGAGCGCGACGATCGGCACCTCGCTCCTCTACGAGGCGCTCCCGATCTCCGACGGTGGGCGCGTGATCGGCGTCCTCCGCGTGGCCCTGCCGGTGGCGGCGGTGACCTCGTCGTACGCGGCGATCCACCGCGTGATGCTGGCCGGCGGCCTGGTCGCGCTCGCCGTCGCGTTCGGAATCGGCCTCTTCGTGGCCCGCCGCGTGACCAAGCCCGTCGTGCAGATGCAGACGATCGCGCATCAGATGAGCGAGGGCGACTTCACGGTGCGGGCGCCGATTCGCTCGCCGGACGAGATCGGCGCGCTCGGCCGCGCGCTCAACGGGCTGGCGGCGAGGCTCCGGGAGAAGGTGCACGACCTCGGGCACGAGCAGGCGAAGGCCACCGCGATCCTCGACGGCATGATCGAGGGCGTCATCGCCGTCGACGGCCGCGACATCATCCTGTTGATGAACGAGCGGGCGCGGTCCATGTTCGGCCTGGACGCGACGCGTGGGGAGGGCAAGCCGTTCCTGGAGGTGATCCGCAACACGGAGCTGCACGAGGCGTTCCGCGAGGGCCGCGGGGTCGACCGGGGCAACGTCTCGCATCGCGAGCTCAGGCTCGCGAGCCCGGTCGAGCGGCGACTGCAGGTGAATGCGGTGCCGCTCCGTCTGGGGGCGAACGAGGTCGGTGTCGTCATGGTACTGCACGACGTCACCGAGCTGCGCCGGCTCGAGCAGGTGCGCACAGAGTTCGTGGCCAACGTCTCGCACGAGCTGCGCACGCCACTCACCGCGATCCAGGGCTATCTCGAGACGCTGCTGGCCGGCGCCCTCGAAGAGCAGGAACACGCCCGGCGGTTCCTCGAGATCGTTTTTCGACACACCGAGCGGCTCGGGCGGCTGCTCAACGACCTGATGGACCTGTCGAACATCGAGCTCGGGCGCGTCGCGCTCAAGCTCGCACCGACGCGGCTCGACGAAGCCGTCGACGCGGTGCTGGCGATCATCGGCCCGAAGGCCAAGAGCGGGAAGGTCGGGCTGCGGAGCCAGCTCCCGCGCGATCTACCGCCGGTGCCGGCGGACCGCGATCGGCTCGTGCAGATCCTCATCAACCTGGTCGACAACGCCGTCAAGTACACGCCCGAAGGCGGCCGCGTGACGGTGCGGGTCCAGGAGCCGGCGGACGGCTGGATCGAGGTCGACGTGGTCGACACCGGCATCGGGATCCCGCCGTCCGACCTGCCGAGGATCACCGAGCGGTTCTACCGCGTCGACAAGGCGCGATCGCGCGAGCTCGGCGGCACGGGCCTCGGGCTCGCGATCGTCAAGCACCTCGTGTTCGCCCACGGCGGCCAGCTCAAGATCGAGAGCGAGCCGGGCCGGGGTACGACCGTACGCGTGTGGCTGAATGTCGGTGGGCTCGACGCCGCTCCCCCGGATCCCCCCCGGATTCCCATGGCGGCCCAGGAGAAAGACTGAATCACCCGCCGGGTGGCGTGACCCAGCCGAAGAACTCCCGCGCCCAGACGAACGTTCCGACGCCCGCCGCGGCCGCCGCGTCACGATCCTTCTCGGAGTCACCGACGTGAGTGGATGCGCTCAGGCTCACGCCGTGGAGACGGGCCAGCTCGAGGAACATCCCGGGTCGTGGCTTGCGGCAGTCGCAGCCGTCCGCGTCCGCGTGGGGGCAGAGGCGGTAGTCGGTGAACGGTCTCCCGAGCCGCTCGTTGGCCCAGGCGAACCGCCGCAGAACCTCGGCCGCCGAGATCTCCCCCTTCGAGACGCGCGCCTGGTTGGAGACGATGAAGCACGCGTCGAAGCGCGGGCGCTCGCGGGCGAGCGTCGCGCCCACGTTGGGCATGAGCACGGGGTGGCCCGTGGTGTCGACGACCGTCCGATTGTTCTTGGTGAGGGCGAGAGTGCCGCCCCAGTCCAGGAAGAGGGCACGCTTCGAGGGGGGCATCGCGCGACCGTATCACGCTCCCGTTCACCGTCGCCAGAGTTTCGCCGAGATTTCACGGTATCGACACACGATCCCGTCCTAGGCTGATCTCGTCCAGCGCAGGCCCGCGCGTCGCGTAAGCAGCCGCCATGGCGGGCGCGCCGCCCGTCACCGAAACTTCACGCGGAGCGTGATAGATCGTTCACACTCCGCGGCCAAACTCGTTCGCGATGAGGACGAGTACGTACGGTCGCGGTGACCTGCACGTGCACACCCTCTTGAGCGATGGCGCCCAGCGCCCCGAGGCCATTCTCGAGGCGGCTTCCGGGCGCGTCGACGTCGTGGCCATCACCGACCACGACGAGATCCGCGGCGCGCTCCGGGCGCGCGAGTGGGCACGGGAGCACCCCGAGCTCGGCGTCGACGTCGTGGTCGGCGAGGAGATCAGTACGCTCAACGGCCACCTCCTGGGCCTCTTTCTCGAGGAGTGCGTGCCGCCCGGTCTCAGCGCGCTCGAGACCATCGGCGAGATCCACGCGCAGGGCGGCCTCGCCGTCGCGGCGCATCCGTTCCACCCGCTGCGCGGCGTCAGCCGCGGTCACGCCTCGATCGCGCGGCTGATCCGTGATCTGCCGCTCGACGCGATCGAGGCGGTCAACAACGCGGGCGTGTTCTCGGCGCCCTACAACGAGTGGGCGGCGCTCCGCAACCTGGAGCTGATGCTCCCGGTGACCGCCGGGAGCGATGCGCACGACGTCTGGTACGTCGGCAGCGCAGTCATGCGGTTCGAGGGCCGGAACGCCGACTCGCTGCGCCGGGCGCTCCTGGCCGGCCGTACGCGCGCACACGTCGACTGGTCCTGGACCGTCGGCAAGCTGCCCTTTCATCTCGCGCTCCAGGCGCGGGCCGCCTACAAATTTCTTCGACGCGATCGGCAACGCGTCTCCGTGGGAACTCTGCCGTGACCGATTCGGTACCGATGTCCGCGCTGCAGGCCGTCGCGGGGCTGGGGCCCCGCCGGCCGAGGCGCGGCTCTAATTCGAGAGGCGCGCTGCAGGCCGTCGCGGGGCTGGGGCCCCGCCGGCCGAGGCGCGGCTCTCATTCGAGGAGGCCAATGTGATTGCGCCAACCCACACGCGGTTTCGCTGGCTGGAGCGTGGTGACGGCGAGCCGGTGCTGCTCCTGCACGGGCTCATGGGTGAGATGGACCACTGGGAATCCACGCTCGACGCCCTCGGCCCGTATCGCCGGCCGATGGCCCTCGAGCTGCCGATCCTCGATCCCGATCTGAGCGACGTGTCGCTGCCGGCGCTGGCCGACTACGTGCGTCGCTTCATGGAAGCGATCGAGCTGCCGCCGGCGGTCGTCTGCGGCAATTCGCTCGGGGGCCACGTGGCGCTCGAGCTGGCGTTGACCTCCCCGGGATGGGTCGAGGGCCTGATCCTCACCGGGTCTTCCGGCCTCTTCGAGCGAAGCTTCACCAATCGCGTGCCGCATCAGCCGACCGGCGCCTACGTGCGCGAGCGGATGGAAGAGATCTTCTACGATCCCTCCCTGGTCACGCCGGAGTGGGTCGAGTCGATCCGGCGCATCGTCACCACGCGCCGCACTGCGCTGCGCGTGCTGCAGGTCGCGCGAGCCGCCAAGCGCCACAACGTCGAGGACCGCCTGAGCCAGATCCAAGTGCCGACCCTCCTGGTGTGGGGCAAGGACGACCGCATCACGCCGACCGATGTCGCCGAGCGGTTCCACGCGCGCATCCGCGGCTCACAGCTCGTGTACCTGCCCAACTGCGGCCACGCGCCGATGCTCGAGCGTCCGGAGGCGTTCAACGCGGCGGTCGCCGAGTGGCTCGTCGAGACCCGCGCCCGGCGTGGCGTGGGAGGCCGCTCATGATCGAGCGCGTCGGGGGTGCGGCGCTCCGCGTGTACGCCGCGCACCGCAGGCGGACGCTCGAGGGCGTGGCGCGTGACGCTGCTCGCGTCCAGGAGGCCGCGCTGCTCGATCTCGTGAATGCGGCGCGCGGGACCGCGTTCGGCCGCTCTCATCGGTTCGAGCAAATTCGCTCGGTCGCCGACTATCAAGCCCGCACGCCCGTGGGCGACTATCTACGATTCCAGCCGCTCTGGAACCGCGCCATCAACGGTGAACGGGACCTCACGTGGCCGGGGCGGCCCCGTTACTGGGTGAAGACATCGGGGACCACCGCCGGCGACAAGATGATCCCCGTGACCTCCGAGGCATTCCGCGCTCATCGGAAGGGTGGCTGGGACGCCCTCTTGATCGCCGCCGAGCGGGCCGGTTTCGAGGGGGTCGCCGGCGGGCCGCTGCTGTTCCTCGGTGGCTGCACGACCTTGAAGCCCGTCGGTCAGGGTTTCTGGGTCGGCGATCTCTCGGGCCTCATGGTCCAGGATCTGCCGCCCGGCTTCCGCTCGCGCTACTCGCCGGGCCGCGCGATCGCCTCGATCCCGGAGTGGGACCAGCGAATCGATGCCGTGGCCGAGCTGGTCGCGCGTCAAGATCTTCGCCTGATCTCGGGGATGCCCTCGTGGCTCCTGATCCTCTTCGAGCGCGTGGCGCGCGCTCGGCGCGCGTCGGGCCGGCCCGTCTCGAGCCTCGGTGAGTGCTGGGAGAACCTGGGCGCGATCATCCACGGCGGCGTCTCGTTCGCGCCCTACCGCGCCACCGTCGAGGAATGGATGGGGCGGTCGGTCGAGTACGTCGAGGTGTACCCGGCCTCGGAAGGGTTCGTCGGGCTCCAGACCGAGCGCCCCGCGTCCACTCGGGCTCCTAGGAGACGGCTCCGGGGGACGCGGCACTCCCGACCCGTCCTCCGGACCGCTCTCGTCGCCGTGGCCTATCCGGACGTGGTACGTTCGCGCCGAAGCCGAGGAGGGCGCCCATGAATCGTCGGAGATTCCTCAGACAGTCCGCTCTTGCCGTCGGAGGCGTCGCGACCACCTCGCTCGTCCGGCGCCCGTTGTGGGCACAGACCACGGCCCCGGCGGTGGTCACCTCCGACAAGCTGCGTCCGGGCGTTCCGTACGGTGTCCAGAGCGGCGACGTCATGAGCGACCGGGCGATCGTGTGGAGCCGCACCGACCGGCCGGCCCGACTGCTCGTCGAATGGGCGACGACCGACTCGTTCCGGGATGCATCGCGCGTCGTCGGTCCGGCGGCGCTCGCCGAAAGCGACTTCACGGCGCGGGTCGACCTCACGGGACTGCCCGCGGGACAGCAGATCTTCTATCGCATCCTGTTCGAGGATCTCGCGAGCCCCAAGGTCTTGAGCGAGCCGGCGACGGGTCGGTTCCGGACGCCGTCGCAGGGCCGCCGCACCGTCAGCTTCGCCTTCTCGGGCGACGAAGCGGGGCAAGGCTGGGGCATCAACACCGCCTGGGGCGGCATGAAGATGTACGAGACGATGCGGCGCACCAATCCGGACTTCTTCATCCATTCCGGCGACCAGATCTACGCCGACGGGCCAATCAAGGCCGAGGTGGCGCTGGAGGACGGTACGACCTGGCGCAACGTGACGAGCACGGCCAAGTCCAAGGTCGCCGAATCGCTCGAGGAGTTTCGCGGTAACTTCGCCTACAACCTCCTCGACGACAACAAGCGCCGCTTCTGCGCCGAGGTGCCGATGCTCGTTCAGTGGGACGATCACGAGGTGCGCAACAACTGGTATCCGGGGCAGACCCTGGGCGACGAGCGCTATCGGGTGCGCAGCGCGTCCTTGCTGGCGGCCTTCGCCAAGCGCGCCATGCTCGAGTACAACCCGTTCCGCTTCGATCCGATCGATCCCGAGCGCATCTACCGGTCATTCGTTCATGGTCCGTCGCTCGAGGTCTTCATGATCGACGAGCGGAGCTATCGCGGACCGAACACGCCCAATCGCCAGACGATCCTCGACGAGGAGTCCGCGTTCCTGGGACCGGCGCAGCTTCGCTGGCTCAAGGCGGCGCTCTTGGCCTCCCGCGCGACCTGGAAGGTCATCGCGAGCGACATGCCGATCAGCATCGTCGTCCCCGACTTGAATCCTGACGTGCCCAAGGGCACCTACGAGGCGTGGGCCAACGGCGATCACGGGGCGCCGCTCGGGCGCGAGCTCGAGGTCGCCAGCCTGCTGGGCTTCATCAAGCAGAATCTCATCAAGAACGTCGTGTGGGTCACCGCCGACGTCCACTACGCGTCGGCGACCTACTACGATCCGGGGCGCGCGCAGTTCACGGACTTCACCCCGTTCTGGGAGTTCGTCGCCGGCCCGATCAACGCCGGCACGTTCGGCCCGGGCGAGATCGACCGCACGTTCGGGCCCGACGTCAAGTACTCCTCGGTGCCGGCCGGGATGAAGCAGAACCGTCCGCCGACCGACGGTATGCAGTACTTCGGACTCGCAAAGATCGACGGGGCCACCCAGGTTCTGACCATCTCGCTGAACGATCTGACGGGCAAGACGCTCTATAGCGTCGACCTCAAGCCGGCATAGGGGCGGTCCAGCGCCCACCACGTGCTCAAGGGCCGAGGACGGTTCCAGAAGCGGCGCGTCGTCGACGCCGACCTCGAGATCTCCTCGGGCTCGACCGACGACACGCGCCTGCGTCGGTGGATCCACGAGTCGCACACGGTGCTGCCCCGGTTGCGGGCCATCGTGAGAAACGGAGCTCGGGCCCCGGACCCGCTCTATCTCGTCGTCGAGGATCTGAGGCGGCGGGTCGAGGAGCTCGAGGAAGAGCTTGCTCGGCTGCGCGGCGATCACGCTAACCCCCGATGCTGACTGGCGCGCGGAGTGTGTCAGAATCACCGACGACGGGAGGTGCGTGACTTGTCCTCGGACTACGACTACGACCTCGTGGCGATCGGCAGCGGCCCGGCCGGGCAGCGTGCCGCCGTGCAGGCCGCGAAGCTCGGTCATCGCGCCGCGGTGGTCGAGAGGCGTCGTTGCGTCGGCGGCGTCTGCATCGACACGGGCACGATCCCGAGCAAGACCATCCGCGAAGCGGTCCTCGCGTACGCCGGCGTCAGCACTCGCGGTGACCGGCTGCCCTGGGCGCGGCCGGCCAGTCGCCCCTCCGCGGATCAACTCCTCGCCGGAGTCGAAGCCGTCATCGGCCGCGAGATCGAGGTGATCGAGCAGCAGCTGCGCCGCAACGACGTCGTGCTGCTCCAGGGCGAAGCGTCATTTGTCGATCCGCACACTCTGGCGATCCGCAGCGACAGCGGCGTGAGCCGGATCACGGCGCGGCACGTGGTCATCGCGGTCGGTACGCGACCGGCGCCGACGCCGGGTGTCGAGCCGGACGGCGAGATCGTGCTGAACTCGGATCAGCTCGTGACCCTCAAGAAGCTGCCGCGATCGCTGGCGGTGGTGGGCGCCGGTGTGATCGGCGTCGAGTACGCGTCGATGTTCGCCGCGGTCGGCGTGCAGGTGACCCTGGTCGAGCGCCGCGAGCGGCCGCTCGAGCTCCTCGATCGCGAGATCGTCGACGAGCTGATGCACCAGCTCCGCCAGCGCAACGTCACCTTCCGGCTCGGTGAAAGCGTGGAGTCGCTCGCCGTGACCGAGAGCGCGCCCCTGCGCGCGGTCCTCAACCTCGAGTCCGGCAAGCGACTGGTGGCCGATGCCGTCCTCTTCTCGGCCGGTCGGCTGGCGGCGACCGAGAGCCTCAATCTCGCGGCGGCGGGCCTGTCGGCGGACGACCGCGGTCGGCTCAAGGTCGACGACGCCTTCCGGACGACGGTGCCGCACATCTTCGCGGCCGGCGACGTCATCGGATATCCGAGTCTCGCGTCCACGTCCTCGGAGCAGGGCCGGCTGGCCGCGTGCCAGGCCTTCGGAATCGAAGCGCGACCGATGGCCCGCCACTTTCCCATCGGCATCTACGCGATCCCCGAGATTTCGATGGTGGGTCCGCCGGAGCACGAGCTGACCGCCGCGCGCGTACCGTACGAGACCGGCGTCGCGCGGTATCGCGAGATCGCCCGCGGCCAGATCCTCGGCGACGGGAGCGGCTTCTTCAAGATGCTCTTTCATC
>QHSQ01000513.1 GCA_003221615.1 Candidatus Rokuibacteriota bacterium
CACGGCGGGAGCGACCTGTCCGGCCAGCTCGTTGGCCAGCGCAGCCTCTGTGCTCCCGGAGGGCATCGCGGGTTCACTGGCGTGAGCGGTCGCAGCCGGCAAGGGGACGAGATCTCGATCGATTTCCAGGACCGGTCCCTCGCACAGCACGACGGCACGCTCGATCACGTTCTGCAGCTCACGGACATTTCCCGGCCACTCGTAGGCAGTAAGATGCTGCAGCGTCTCAGGCGCCACGGCGTTGATCCTCTTGCCGAGGTTCCGGGAGAAACGCGAGAGGAAGAACATGACCAAGTGCGGGATGTCGGCGCGACGCTCGCGCAGCGGCGGGACCTCGATTGGAAACACGTTGAGCCGGTAGAAGAGGTCGGGACGAAAGCGCCCCGTCCGCACTGCTTCCTGGAGATCGCGATTCGTCGCCGCGATCACCCGCACGTTCACCCGAACCGTCCGGTTCGACCCCACGGGCTCGAACTCCTGCTCCTGGAGAACACGGAGAAGCTTCACTTGCGTCTCAAGAGGAAGCTCGCCGACCTCGTCGAGGAAGATCGTGCCCCCGTCAGCCAGCTCGAAGCGGCCGACGCGGCGCTCCACGGCACCGGTGAAGGCGCCCTTCACATGCCCGAACAGCTCGCTCTCGACCAGGCCCGCGGAGATGGCGCTGCAGTTCACCTTCACCAGCGGACGGTCGCGCCGGGCGCCGCGGTTGTGGAGCGCGCGGGCGATCAGCTCCTTGCCCGTCCCGGTCTCGCCGAGAATGAGCACGCTGGTATTGGTCGCCGCCACCCGGTCGACTTTGCGGAGCGCGGCGAGCAGGGTCGAACTCGAACCCACGAGCTCCTCGAAGGGATGCGCGCGTCGAATCTCTTCCTGCAGATAGACGTTCTCACGCACGAGTCGGTCGCGCAGGTCGCGCACTTCTTCGTAGGCCAGGCAGTGGTCGAGCGCGACTGCCACGGCGCTCCCCACTTGATCGAGCAGGTCGCGTCGAAGCTCTTGGAAGGCCCCCTCTCTCGCAGCCATGAAGAAAAGGACACCAAGGCAGCACTCGCTGCTCAGCAGTGGGATTGCGCACACGGACTGCATGCCTTCCCGCTTCATGACATCGAAGGTGACCGGGAACCGCTCACGCAGCTCCTCCCGCGAAGACGCGATGAGCCACTGCCGCGTTTCCTCCGTCCAGCGGCAAGCGGTCCCCGCCGCGGGCAGCTCCTCTACCTGGGCCGGGCCCGTCGTGGCGTTCCCTGTGGACAGCACGTGGGCCCTGAGCTTGTCGCCCTCGACCGGGAGTTCGATCCCAAAGCGGTCGGACGGCAGGACGTCCCGCAGGCACTGAGCCAAGGTTGTGAAGAGCTCGTCTCGGTGCAGGTGCCGCGCTACCGCCCGGTTGATTTCGAGGAGCGCCGCCTGCTCATCTCGGAGCCTGCCGAGTTCCTCGTAGGCCGCGCAGTGCTCAACAGCCACCGCGATGGAGGCTGCGATCTGCTCGAGCAGAACCGGCGGGACTCCGGACCAGGCATCCGCCTGCTCAGCCATAAGGCTCAACGCGCCGACGCAGCGCCCCTCGGTCAGGAGCGGGACGACGGCGACCGACTCCATGCCCCACCGCCGCAACCGCTGATAGCTGACCGGGAAGCGGTCTCGAACATGCTCTGCGCGGTCCAAGACGAATGGGCGCCCGTGCTCGAACACCCAGCCCGGGATCGAACCAGCGCGAGCAATCGCCTGGCCCTGGTAGAATTCGAGGCCCAACTTGCCGTAGGCGGCGTAGACCGTCAGTGTCGACGGGTCGGTACCGGGCAGCAGGAGGATCACGCGGCTCACCCGTACCACTTTCTGGAGCACATCCGCGATCGCCGTGAACAGCGCCTTGCGGTCGAGATGACCAGCGACGGCGCGGTGAATTTCGAGGAGCGCCGCGAGCTGATCGGGCCTCAGGTCCGGCGTCCGCTGGGGTTGCGGTTGAAGCTCGTCGGCGGCCTGCTGGACGGCGGCGCCTCCCTCAGGAGCCCCACGCAGCGGCGGGTCAGCACTCGAGTGGGTCGAGAAATCACCAAGCATGCCGCCTGTACCTATCGACAGGTCCCTTGGGTACCGTCGCGTCTCGGAATAGCAGTGGCGAGGCCGTTTGGCACTCCACCTATACCGCGTGGACATGTCACGGTCAACTCGCCACCGATAGCCCTCTTCGTGGCGGGCCGCCTCGGCGGGAGTGAGCTGGCGCCGCTAGCTGACCGATCGCCCCTGGACCGGCACGATCACCTGC
>QHSQ01000514.1 GCA_003221615.1 Candidatus Rokuibacteriota bacterium
TGGGCGGTCATCAACCTCGTGTGCTGGCATCGACAATGGAAAGGCAGCGGCGCGTGAGAAGTTACGACCCGGAAACTGGCCCGTCGCGAACGTCAGACCCGGCAGGCCCCCCCCGGCGCGTTGCCAGGGCTCTGCAGGAGAGCGACGGCTTCTTCTTCCTCCTGCTCGTCGCGTACCTCTTTTTCGAATACGGAAAGCCCGCACAGATGTTGAAGATACCGATGATGATCTCGATCCTGTCCTTTCTAGGGTGGATCGCCAGACGGGACAAGCGGTGGGGTCCCCAAACCACTGGCTTCGTGGCCTTCCTGGCACTGATGACCGTCGGGATTCTGATGGCGGTCAACAACTACTGGGCGTTCTGGACGACATATAGCATGGCGATCTGGCTCCTGTGTATCTGCGCGCCCATGCCGTCGGTCCTGACATCTGTCCGCAGGATCCAGATCTGGATCTATATGTTCGTGGCAGTCGCAGTTTATGTCGCCGGATTCGCCGCTCTTCACTCTGGGTACGGGCCGTCCGGCTCCGGTGGTGCCCAGGACGAAAACTATGTGGCCACGATGATGGGGATGGCGCTTCCGTTTGCCTATTTCTCGATCTCTGCCGAGACTCGCGGCATCCGCAAGGTGCTGTTCACGGTCGCGATCCCCCTGTTCTGTGTCGCCCTCATCGTTGCCGAGAACGCCTCGAGGGGCGGGTTTATCGGGCTCTGTGCCGTCCTTCTATACTGTGTGGCACGCTCGCCACGAAAGTGGATGGGGTTCGCGGTCATCGCGCTGGTCGGTCTCGTTGTCTTTGGGTTCGCCGGCCAACAGTTCTGGGATGAGATCGTCACGATCGAGGATGTTCACGAAGGCACGGCCGATGAGCGTCTCGAGCTCTGGACGATTGGGATGCGAATGCTCGCTGCGCATCCCCTCTTCGGTGTGGGGCCCGGAAGCTACCGCTGGGCGATCGGGGACTATCAGTCACTGGAGCAACGCGCGAAGTACGGACGCGAACTGTCCGGAACCAAGGTCGCACACTCGTTGTTCGTGGAGTTGCTCGCGGAAATGGGCCTCACCGGCGCGATCGTGGTGGCTGTGCTCCTTTGGCGCACATGGCGCGACCTCTGGCCGATCGCACGCAGCCACACCGGTCGACGGGGTGTGTTGGCGGCGGACGGCGACTCCCTCCAACTTGCCCGCTACGCCGACGCCGTGATCGGGAGCATCCTGGCTTGCCTGGTGAACGGGGTGTTCCTGTCACTTCTGTACTTCTCCTCCCTGTGGATACTGCTCGCGCTGGCGAGCGCAATCACCCAGGTATCGCGCGCTCGGACTGCGGCGCAACAGCCCGTCTAGAGTACGCATCTGCGAATTGGTGTCGACACGTTGATCGCTCTCACGCGGCGCGGCAGGCCCTCGAATGAGAGGGGGAGCGGCCGGTTGGGAGTCTCCTTACCCAGCCAAACCTGGGCGGGCGAGAGCGAGGGCCGGCTTTGAAGCGGACGAACGGATGGCTCGGCGTCGGACTCCTGACTATCGGAGCGATCGTTGTTGGCGTGCTCCTCGGCGAGGCCGCGCTTCGGTTCATCTATCCTCAGCAGCTAGGGGTATGGCATCAGGACCGTAACGGTCTCGCCCTGCACTGGCCCGGACTCATCACCTATTTGCCTCAGTTCGGCATCACCGCGTCGTTCAACTCGGTCGGGATGCGAGACCGAGAGCACGCTGCCAGGAAGCCAGAGGGAGTATTCCGGGTGCTGGTGCTCGGCGATTCGTTCATGGAGGCACTGCAAGTTCCGTTCGAGAAGTCCTTGCCGAGCCTCATGGAACGCGCCCTCAACGAGCGATCCGGCAGACGGGTCGAGGTCGTGAACGCAAGCGTGAGCGGATGGGGGACCGACGACGAGCTGCAGTATCTGACGCGTTATGGCATGCAGTTGAAACCGGATCTCATTCTCTTGGTCATGACCCTCCATAACGACATCAGCGATAACCTCCGGCAGCAGTTTCACACCATCCGCAATGGCACCCTGGTCGAGCAACCTCCGCCGGGCGGATCTCCCTTCAGATACGAGCTCCTCCAGCTGAAGGCATTCCTGGCGACGAGGTCTCACACCTACCAACTTCTGCTCCGTGCGCGGCGGGCACGCGAGGTGAGAGACACCGCAAGCCAATTACGTTCACACGTCGTGGAGCTGTTCATGCCCTCCGACACTGCGCAGATCTCGAGAGGGCTGGAGTTGACCGCCCTCTTGCTGGAGCGGGTGCAGACGCTCGCATCTTCGGAGCGCAGTCGCGTTGTGGTCGTGTTGCTGCCCCTCGTGATGCAACTATCCGACGAACGGTTTGCCACGTTCAGTCGCTCCGCGTCCGGTTCGGCGCGAGACCTGGAGATCGACAAGCCGCAGCGAACGATGAAACGCGTAGGCGATCGACTCCGACTGACGATGATCGATCTGCTGCCAGGCTTTCGGGACTGGACGGTTCGTGGCGGGCGCGCTCTCTACCTCGAGCGCGATGGCCACTGGAACGAGGAGGGCCACAGACTCGCGGCGGACATCGTCGTCCGCTAACTGATTGATCGGCACGCGATGTCGGGCGAGTACGCAGACTCGAAAGCGACCGTTCCGCGTGTTCACCGAACAGAATGAGGGAGATCCGTCGATCGC
>QHSQ01000515.1 GCA_003221615.1 Candidatus Rokuibacteriota bacterium
TGTGAAATGCCGTGACCAGATAACGATCCGCGACGACGCAGAAGGCGCTGCCCCCCAGCGCGGCGTGAACCTGTCGTGGCCGCGCCTTGCCTTTCTTCACAGTTTCGGGGCGAGTGATGTGGACGCGCAGGATTGCCGCCACGGAATCGCGGATGCTCCGGATCGCGGTCGCTGCGTCGGCCATCTCGGTCATTTTCACATGCGCTTCCGCGCCGGTCATGCGGGACCAAGAGCCGGTCTGCGCTCGGGCGATGTTGGGCGGCGGCACGCAACGCCGCAGTGGTCGCCCAGGCCCACCGACCTAGAATCTCGCCCGACTCCCTCGACAAATGAGGCGGCCGTCGTCGACGTGCAGGTTCTCGATCAGGCGGCCGTCGACCATATCAACGCAAGCCAGGTCCTCGGCTACCGCGACGATAGGCTGCTCGAGCCGCCGAGACGGCATACACACCGACGATGATCCATGACTACCCATGACTCGTCTGTCCCGGGGACAGATCACCGCGTTCGACCCGAGCGCGTAGACGGGCTGAGACCTGCCAGACGATCACGGGCCGCTCGCGAGCGACCCCGATGTTTGGCGGCCGACAAAAGGGGGCCGCAACGGTGTCATCCACCGCATCGATGAAGGCTCGACGGTTCGGAGGCGGCGAGCCTTCGTTGGTGTAGTGCTGACCGTCGCTCGTCCACTCACACATACGAGTACTCAGGGCGAAGGTATCGCTACCCTGGCTATCGCCGCGTCGTCCGGCATCCCGGGCCGTCTCGACCGACCGCCAGGCCAGCGCTCCGGCGCGACCACGCACGGCCGCCAGATGCGGTATCGTCGCCGAATCGCGCACCCCAGGCGCGATCGAGACCTGACAGGAGGGTTCCGTATGACCTCGTCAGAGGCCAGCGGCCGGACACCGCTCCTCTCGGCCGAGAAGGCCGCAGAGGCGCGCGAGCGGTTCGGCACGCCGTGTTACGTCTACGACCGCGCCACGCTGGAAGCGACAGCGCGCCGGGCGCTCGCGTTTCCGGCCCCGTATGGCTTCACGCTTCGCTACGCGATGAAGGCGAACCCGAGCCGGGGGATCCTCGCCGTGTTCCAAACCCTCGGGCTCCACGTGGACGCCTCCAGCGACTGGGAAGTGGAGCGAGCGCTCCGCGCCGGGTTCGCACCCGAGCAGATCCTCCTCACGTCCCAGATGCCCTCGCACCGGATCGCCGAGCACGTCGGCCGCGGGGTCTTCCTGAACGCTTTGCTCCTTGCACCAGTTGGAGGCATTCGGCCGCGCTACGCCCGGACGCGCGATCGCGGTCCGCATGAACCCCGGACTCGGCAGCGGCTCGGTGAAGCGCACGAACACCGGCGGTCCCTCTGCGAGCTTCGGCATCTGGCACGACTACGCGGCTGAGGTGAAGACGGTGGCCGCCCGCTACGGACTGACCATCGGCACGCTCCACACGCACATCGGCTCCGGCACCGATCCCGAGGTGTGGAAGCGCGCAACGCGAATGACGCTCGACCTCGTGGCGCAGTTCCCCGACGTGGCCGCGGTCAAGCTCCCCGCGTACGGCTCGAGAGGGAGCCACAGGGGCGGCTACGCTGGCTCACCTAGGAGGAGATCACTCGACTCCTGGACGCCTGCGGGAAGTCCCGAAACAAGGAGCTACGGGCAGCGGTGGTAATCGCTCTCAACACCGGCCTACGCCTGGGCGAGCTTCTTGGTCTGAACTGGATTTATGTGGACCTCAGCCGGGGCGTGATCCGGTTGGAGATCACGAAGTCAGGGCGGCGCCGCGAGGTGCCGTTGAACGGCGACTCCTACCAAGCACTCGTAAGCCTAACGCCGAAGGCCGAGGGCCGCGTCTTCCAGACCCGCTTCATCAAGACGGCCTACAACAACGCGGTCGCGATCGCCAAGCTAGATGACGTGAACTTCCACACGCTCAGGCACACCTTCGCGTCCTGGGCGGTCATGCGGGGCGTCTCGCTGAAGGAGTTACAGGAACTCCTTGGGCATTCGTCGCTCGCCATGACGATGCGATACGCCCACCTCGCGCCGGAGCACCTTCGCGCGGCGGTCAGCCGTCTGGAGGGGCTCACCAACTCACAGCGTGCCGAAACGCCAACGCAAGAATCAACGCAAGAGCCTTCCGAACAAGTGAGGTTGTCTCAGAACTCCTCGAAGTAGTTGGCTCCCCGGGCTGGGCTCGAACCAGCGACTTCCTGATTAACAGTCAGGCGCTCTACCAACTGAGCTACCGGGGAGTGACCGATCGGACTCCGCCATTATAATCTGGTGGCGACGGCGCGCCTACCCGTCGCGATGAGCCGACCCGGAGTCAGCCTCCTCGTCTGCACCCACAACGGCGCCCGCCGCCTGCGTCCCACGCTCGCCCACCTGGCGGCCCAGCGGGTGGCGCCGACGCTGCCGTGGGAGGTCGTGCTCGTCGACAACGCCTCGACCGACGACTCTGCGGCCGTCGCGCGGGCGAGCTGGCCGGAGCCCGCCCCGGCGCCGCTCCGGGTCGTCACCGAGCCGCGCCTGGGCATCGGCCACGCGCGGCTGCGGGCCGTCGAGACGGCGACGTACGACGTCGTCGGCTTCGTGGACGACGACAACTGGC
>QHSQ01000271.1 GCA_003221615.1 Candidatus Rokuibacteriota bacterium
CACCAAAAGTGGCTGCGAATAGAGGGCGGATTGTTCGCGGCGCGCAAGTATTCAGAGACGACAACTTCAGAGTTGTTCAGACCGACAACGGGGATTGCGCGTTGGCGGAGCGGACCGACGGTGTATTCGGAGTCAATGATCGCCACGTCGGGGCGAATGGCTGAGAGTAGCTTTTCCAGTTGCGCTGTTTTCTCGCGCGCGCGTTGAGCGAGCACGCGCAGTGAGGTAACGGTGTGCCACGCGCTGATTCGCCCGTGTCTGACGGCGTAGTAAAACGAGGCCATTGGGCTGAGCGAGGTGACTTGTTTCTTGTCCTGAAAGAATTCTAAGCCGTTGCCTGAAGTCAGAACGTGGATGCTCGCGCCGCGGTCGTGCAAATGCTGCATGATGGCGAAACAACGCGTGCTGTTGCCCATGCCCAGGCCGTTAACGATGAAGAGACAGTTGGTCTTCATTTTCCCTGGATAGGCGCGGTGAGGCGCCTGCGAAGGTCGTCCACCGCGATGCGGTCAGCCAACCGAGTACCACTGGGCAAATCTGATGGAAAAGACGGCCAATGCAAGGGCAAACACGGGAATGATGAGCCAGGGAATCCATTTCCATTTGTGCGCGATGACGGCAAGCGCGACAAAGCCGGGGAAGAGCACCGACAGGTAGCGAGCCATCGAGTGAGTACCCCCGGTAGCTAACGCTATCGTGTTCAACAGAGTGTAGGCGCCGTAGCTCCATGGGAGCTGTCGAAAAACCACGTAAGTGAGCGCGATGAACAGGAGCGTGAGCCCCGCATCAATGTCCAAAAGCTTGAATTGAGAAGGGTGGGAGTTAGAAGCGAGGTCGTCTACGACGCCGCCAAATAGTGGCCCCATGCTTCTGCCCCATGCCTGTTGGACGCGGAGGTACGCGAGGGGATCACCGAAGGCGATCGCCTGGTAGATCATGAAACCCGCGAGGCCGCTGGAAGCGAGCATGGCGGCCAGCGCCAGGCGTCCACGCACCGGTCGATCCTTTAGGCGCGGCAGTGCCCGTGCGAGCAGGGGAACGAGGAGCAGAATCCCGGGCAGACGCGTCGCTGACGCCAGACCCGCCCAGCAGCCACCCAGAATGAAGCGCTCCTTCTGGAAAGCGAGGAACGCCTGTGCTGAAAACAGCAGGTAGAACGACTCCGTATACATTGTCGAGAAAAAGAGTGAACCGGGGAAGAACGCGAGCAACACCAGGGTCAGTCGCGCGGTTCGGGAACCCACTTCACCTGTGACGAGGACGTAGAGCGTCGCCAAAGCGACGAGAAACGCCCCATTAGACAGCAGAGCCCCACACAGAGGAACAGAAGCCCCTGTGATCACGTGGCAGAGTCTGCATGTGACGGGATAGAGCGGAAAGAAGGCGATGTTCTGCTGCCTCCCCGGGTGGCCGTCGTACGAGTAGCCGTGTTTCGCGATGGTCAGATACCAGCCCGCGTCCCACCGAAGAAGGGGCCGCAATATCGGATCATCAAGATTCCAAGTGCTAGACCTCTGCACCGGAGGTACGACCAGCGGGCTCAGCACCATCGCGCCGAAGACGAGCAAACGGGACAGCGAGAAGACAGACAAGACGAACAGAGCTTCGCGTCCGTTGACGCCCAACCTACCCGAGGTCGCGGAGACCACGCTGAAGGCACCGGGTTCGGGCTCTGCTCTTGGCGACAGGCGAGAGCCAACCAATCCAACGCACCTTCTCCGATTGCTGCGACTCAGCGAGTGGCACGATCACATTCAGCGTAGAGCCGTTTGGGAGGGCGCCGCTCGATCGCAAGATACTTGGGCGTGCCAATCTCCCGAGACACTAGGACAGTGGGCGGTGGTAGTCAACCGTCCACCAGACGAAGGAAACAGCGTTCGAGCTCCTCAAACGTAGCTCGTGGAACTGGACGTCCAGGATTTTCCTCGATTCCATGTCAATCCCCAGCCGACCCGATTCACCCCGGAGAGTAGGACTGATTACACTGCTCGCCAAGACTATCCAACCCGACATTGAACGAGGTGCAACGCATGAGGGGACTCAAGGGAAAGACGGCGATCGTAACCGGGGGTGGCAGCGGAATTGGGCGCGCGATCTGTGAGCGGTTGGCCGAGGAGGGCGCGGTGGTCGGGGTGTTTGACATTCGCGCGGATGCCGCGCGCGACACGGTTGGCCGGATCGAAGCCGGCAAA
The DNA here is from genome assembly GCA_003221615.1 of Candidatus Rokuibacteriota bacterium. Classification (GTDB taxonomy): domain Bacteria; phylum Methylomirabilota; class Methylomirabilia; order Rokubacteriales; family CSP1-6; genus AR31. Next base: position 2,193 of record QHSQ01000271.1, read on the forward strand.
GGGCAACGGCGGCAGGATCATCAACATCGCCTCGGACGCGGGGCGCGTGGGCTCAACCGGCGAAGTGGTCTATTCCGGCTGCAAAGGCGCGACGATCGCATTCGCGAAGGCGCTCGCGCGCGAGCTCGCGCGCAACAACGTGCTGATCAACACGATCTGCCCGGGCCCGACCGACACGCCGGCGATGGACGCGTTTGTCGGCAGCGGAGAGCAAGGACAGAAAATCCGTGACGCGATGGTCCGCAGCGTGCCGCTCGGGCGCATCGGCAGGCCGGACGACTACGCCGGGCTTGCCGCCTTCCTGGCGAGCGATGACGCGGTATTCATGACCGGGCAGACGATCAGCGTCTCCGGCGGCCTCACGATGCACGGCTAAGGAGTCGTTCCGGCCGCTTTCACGAGCCGAATCAGCTGAGGTGCATTGCCAGAAAGCGCCTCGCCTCGTCGAAGCTCTGCGCCGCGGCATGGCTGTCGTAGCCGGGGTGAGTACGCACCGCGAAGCCATGTCGGGCGCCCTCATAGAACTTGAACTCGCACACTTTACCGAGCTCCCGCATCCGGGCCTCCATCCGACGCATATCCGCCATCGGGGCCCGCTCATCGTCCGTGCCGTGCAGGACCAGCGTGGGGACGTTCACGCCCTGGGCCAGGTCGTACGGCTGCGCGCCGGGCTGGGCGTTCGCCGGCCGGAAGGCGAAGCCATGGAAGACGACGATCACGCGGAGCTCCTCATGCGCTCGGGCGGCCATGAGCGCGTGCACCCCGCCGCGGCAGAAGCCGAACACGGCCACTCTCGTCTGATCCACCGCGCCCACTGACCTGAGGAAGGTCAGCGCTCCTGCCAGGTCGTCGTACACGAGGGCGTCCGGCGGGTCGGTGCCTCGGACCTTCCAGCCGTGCAACAGGGTGACGTACCCCCACTCCGCGAGTCGACGCGCGATCTCGGTGTAGCCGTCGTCGGGCCCGGCCACGCCGCGGAGGATCAACACGGCCGGATGCGGTCCATCCCCGTTGGGGCTGGCCAGATACGACGGGATGGTCGTTGCGGCGTCTCGGCTCGTGTAGCTCATGGACGCTAGCCGCACCGTCATGACGGACACTATAGCCCTGGGCGGTTAGCGTTGGAGTACCGTCTCGGTCCTCTCTAGCCAGAAGCGCATCGCCATCTCACGGAACGCCTTCACGGCGATCCCCAGATGGGCCGCCTGGCCGGCGTCGCGCGTTTGTCGATAGATCCTGGCGAGCCCGAGGTGGCAGAGGGCGGCTGACTCTTGTCCCAGGTAGAGAACGTGCCGCAATCGGGCGTTAGCGCTGGCGCTGTGCTCGCCTGGCGTTGCGCACCTTCGTGGCGATGACGGCCGACCGAATGCGGATACCCCAAATCACGGTGAGACCGAGCACAACGGTCGTGACGTCATCGAGGGACGAGCCCTCGCCGCGGCGACCGCGCTGAAGAGGGTGCTGAGCACCGTAAACGGACGCTCACCGCTCGAGATTCTCAGCGGCGATAGACTTGCGCGCCGCCATGTTGAAGCGGCCTTCGTAGATCGGGCGGCCTCCGGTCGTCGGTCCCTGGTACTGCACGAAGAGCATGAGCCCGCCGGTCGACGTCGACAGCGGCGCTTCCCAGTGCGGGTCCGGATAGAACAGCATCGTGCCCGGGCCGTACGTGCCCTCACCAATCTGGAACTGGCCTTCAAGGATGTACCACACTTGCGCGAAGTCGTGCTTGTGCAGCGGATGGTGCGAGCCCGGCTCGTAGCGCACGAGGCCGGCATTGGGCTCGGTCGCACGCTCGGGTCGTGGATGGAAGAGCATCTTGCTCCACTGGCCGGGCCAGCGCAGCGTCGCCCAAGGCCGATCGTCGATGTGAACGGCTTCCATCGGCTGATGACCGGTCGTCACAGTGTCACTCATGGGATGCGCCTCCTGGCGAGCGAGTCAAGCTGCCGCGGCCAAATATCGCTGAACGTGCGGCCTAGAGAACTGGTCCCCACACCCAACGCTCGACGGCGAGCCGGGAAACCCGGCCCGCCGCCTCTCGATATCACGCTCGGCTAACGGCGGAACGCTTTGATCACACCGCGCGCGCCGTCGACGCCGATCGGGGCAACGAGAATCGGCATGTCAACCCCGGCGCTGCGGAACGCCGCGAGCTGCTCGCGGCAGTGCGTCAGCGGCCCGGTCAGACACACGGCATTCGAGAATCCGGTCGCTGAGCGACGGCCCTCCGACGCCTTTCTCCATCTGGTCGGCCTCGGGCGCGAAGCCGCTCGCCCGGAACAGCCGCTGGAAGAACGGGAAAGGTCGTATAGAGGCCAAGGTTCGCGCGGGCTGCTTCGCGCATCGCTTTCACATCGTCACCGATGAACGTCGGAAGTCCGAGCGTGACATCGACCTTGCCGAGCCCCGACGCCTTCGCCCGACCCCGATCGGTCCACGTCTTGCTCTTTTTAACGCGGTCAGCCGACCACAGAAACGGCATGATGCCATCCGCGAGCTCGCTCGCGACCTCGACGGTGCGCGAATGTTACCGCCGCGACGTAGAGCGGAACCGGCCGCACGGCGGGCCTTTGCGGGAGATGGGTCGCCGGGCCTTCGCCTTTGAGCCAGCTCCGCACCGCCGTGACGTAACGGCGCAACGCGTTTGGCGCGTCGCCCATGTCGATGCCGAGCGCCTTGTTGACCGGAGGATGGCTGACGCCGAGTCCGAGGACGAAACGTCCGTCGGTCGCGTCCGCGATGAGCGCTGCGCTCTGAGCGCAGGCGTAGGAATGGCGCACGTAGATGTTGGCGATCCAGGTGCCAACCTGAATGCGCCGGGTTGCCGCGCCCATGAGCTGAGCGGTCGCCATGACATCGTTGTTGACCTCGGCCGCGAAGATCGCATCGAAGCCTGCCTCCTCGGCTTCGCGGGCGATCGCCTGGATTTCGTTTGCACACCAGCCGATACCGGGAATGACGGCGAGTCCAAGTCGTTCGGCCATGCGAGTCTCCCTTCACAGCTCCGCGAGTGCTTTGGTTGGGGAGCTTCCCGCGCTGCACCTTATCACCGTGCGGGCCCGGTGTGCTCGCTGCGTTCTTGACGGACCTGACCGCGTTTGGAGATCGATCTCGTTGGTGTTTAACGCCGTTGTGTTTGAGGCGCGTCGCCGACGAGACTCAAACACGCTGTCAGTCGCTTGCGTTTTTCTCCGCGAACGACACAGCACATCGAGCGTCTTCGACGCGTAAAACTCGACTGCGTATCTCAGTGCGGTGTACGGCGCGGAAGCGGCTAGGACGTTTAGCGAAACGTGACCGCGACTAAACGCGGGCTCGAGCCCTGAGTTGGTCGTGTCTTGGTCAGTGCAAGACTTCCCAGGCGTGTGCGAGCATCAGCCACTTGTAAACCACGGGCGAAATCGGTCACCAAAGCCTGAAGGGATAGCGCTCGCGCTTCTTCCTCCATTCGTCGGCTATGATGCTGACGTACAGCTCAATGCGCTCGTCGCAGATGTATATTCCCGGCCCCGCAATGAGTTCCGAACAGCGTGTTGGGTCTTGCTGCAGAAGGAGCAGTAGAGAACGACCTCAGCCAACGCGCTTCACGCTGATCCGCTTGGAGACGTCCCAACTTCGTATCTCCCAACTGGCGGGCTCGTCGTGTCTCTGGACCCGCGCGTGGACGACCCTTCCGCCCGCTGTGCTGTACGGCGGGGCGATGACTTCCCACTCGCCCGTCTCGTCGGCGAGGCGATCGCCGACCTGAAGCTCCATCGGGAGGACCTTGGCGGTGGGCTCTGCCGGTTCGCGCTTCTTCTCGGGGCGTGGCTTAGCCATGTAGACTAGTTTCGCGCTGGAGGCCGATTTTTGGATTGATATTTTGGCCGGGGGTCTCCTTCAGCTCGAGGTCTTTGCTCGGATCGCCTGCATTCCAGAGCACGGCAACCCGTGAAGCGTTGGGCACGACCTCTTTCAGCAGCTGCAATCGCTTAGCACCTACCGCCGGCGCGAGAATGCTCAGTCCCGTCGCATTGCCAGCCGGCCGCGCGAGGCTGGCGACCCCCGCTTGCCACTGGATCGGCCGAGACCGGCATGACGATCGGAATCGTCGCGGTGCTCCCTTGAGTGCACGAATCGCCAACTCGCCCTGGCCCGTGCTGAGGATGTCCGGCTTGAGGGCAACGAGCTCTGCCGCGAGGCGAGGATATCGCTCCGGTCTTCCTTGGTTCTCGACCCAGCCGAGGTCGCGCAGTCCATCCGTGAACGCTCGCCACGCAACGGCGGACCCGGGGCGTGTCTTTCCCTGGGCCTCGAGCGGAAAGCCGGCAAGCCAACCGATCTTGTAGACCTTCCCCGATTCCTGCGCGCGAGCCGCTAGCGGCAAGAGTGTCAGACTGAACGCGAGAACGAGCCCGATCAGCCGCATCGGCACCTCGGCGGAGAATGGCTGGCGGGAGTCTAGCCGAATGACGAAACGGGTGCTAGCGCCCGCTTGCGACACTCGTCACGGCTCGGGCGCAACCTCCACCGCGCGCGTGTCACTCCCGGAGGCGACACGAGCCACGTTCACGGCGTGCGATGCGTCCTTTGAAGTCGGCCGCACGATGCCCGCCTGGCCGAGGTCCGGGCGTGGAACTCCGGCCGCCAGTCTGAAGAATTCTTGAGGACGGCGCCCCGTATCACGCCTGAGAACTACTCACGGCGGCAACTTCGTTCATGGCGTAGTCGCGCGCGTAAGTTGTTCACACCGTCGGGGTCATGCATGACGGCCTGGCAACCTTCTGACGCCATGATGGCCAGTGCTCGGCGCGAACTATTGAAAAACCGACGATAGAGCATGGCACAGGCTTTGAACCATTCCGCGGGACCTCGCGAGCCGACGCAGTGTCGGATCTTGCCTACCGGAGAACACCCGCGTGTCACGAATCGTCACCCTGTCTGCCGTCGCCATAACATTGGGTGCATGGGCGGTCGCCGTGCTGCACGTGTTTTGGGTCGTCAACGTAACGCTGCAGGAGCACCAGTATGTCGTGAGCGCAGCCGCCCTCGCGTACGTGGTTCTGATCACCGTGCTCGTGGCCGGCAGCCTCACGTATCTTTCGGCGCGCTACGGCTATGCGCGACGGGTCTCGACGCGCCAGCCGGCGAGTGACTCGGAGATCGATGCGTTTCGGATGACCGTCGTACCGTCCGTGACGATCCTCGTACCCTCGTACAAGGAAGATCCGGCGCTGGTCTCGAAGACACTCCTGTCGGCGGCTCTGCAAGACTATCCACGGCGCTCCGTCGTGCTCCTGATCGACGACCCGCCCGCTCCGGCGACACGCGAGGATGGCCGAGCCCTCGACGAGATGCGCGAGCTTGCCGATGCCGTCGAGCGGCGCCTCGCGGCGGTGCACGCCCGCGTGAGGTCCGCCGCCGCGGCGTTCGAGCAACGAGCAGACACAGCCCGGCTCCGACTCTCCCGCGAGGCTCGCGAGCTGGCCGCCCTGTATCAGGAAGTCGGCGCGTGGTTCGCCGACCAGGCGAGCCGGCACGGCATCGTCGATCACACCGACCGGGTATTCGTCGAAGTGACCTTGCTCGGCGAGAGCCGTCGGTATCAACAGAAGGCTGCCGACCTTCTGCGCGGTGCCGAGCGTGAGGCGTTCGATGAAGACCTTTTGCGGTGTGCCTATCGGCGGCTCGCGAGCCGCTTCGAGGTCACCGTGCGTGCGTTCGAGCGCAAGCGCTATGCGAATCTCTCCCACGAGCCGAACAAGGCGATGAACCTCAACACGTACATCGCATTGATGGGCGGGCGCTTTCGTGAACGGGCCGACGGGATTCGGCGCCTGCTTGAGCGCGCCGGCCCCGACGAGCGGGGGATCGCCTTCGACGACAGTGACTACGTGGTCGTTCTGGATGCCGACACGGTCGTGCATCCGGCGTACGTCCTGAGACTCGCGCACGGTCTTTCGCGGCCCGAGCATCGCCGGGTCGCGGTCATTCAAACGCCCTACAGCGCTTTTCCCGGGTCGGGACGCCTGCTCGAGAGCGTGGCCGGCGCCACCACCGACATCCAGTATCAGGTGCACCAGGGCTTCACGTACTTCGGTGCGACGTTCTGGGTCGGTGCAAACGCGATGATACGAAAGGCCGCGCTGGAGGAGATCGTCGAGGTGCGGCAGGAGCGCGGCTTCGAGGTGCGCGTCTTCATCCACGACCGTACCGTGATCGAGGACACCGAATCCACGGTCGACCTGCGTCGGCGAGGCTGGCAGCTCTACAACTATCCCGAGCGGATGGCCTTCAGCGCCACGCCGGCGGACTTCGGCGCTTTGCTCATCCAGCGGCGCCGGTGGGCCAACGGCGGTTTGCTGATCGTGCCCAAGCTCTGGCGTTTCCTGTGGGCCAGCGGGGGCCGACGGCCCGGTGTGTCCGAGGTGCTGCTGCGCCTGCATTACCTGACCTCCCTCGCGGTGGCGAATGTCGCGCTCCTCTTTCTCCTCGGCCTCGCGTTCGATGAACGCCTCGCATCGGTGTGGCTCCCGATCACGGCGGTGCCCTACTACCTCCTCTATGCGGTCGATCTCCGGAGCATCGGCTATCGGTGGCGCGACGTGCTTCGCGTGTATGCGCTGAACCTGCTGCTGATCCCGGTACACCTCGGCGGCGTCCTGCGCTCGGTGCAACAGGCGTGCACTGGCCGACGCTCGACGTTCGGCCGTACGCCGAAAGTCGTCGGCCGCACCGCGGCGCCCGCGGGCTATGTCCTCGCCGAGGCCGGGCTGCTGGGCTGGTGGACGTTCGGGGCGCTCATGGAATTGGAGGCTGGACACCGGCTCAACGGGCTCTTTGCCCTCGCGAACGCGGCGTTTCTGCTGTACGCGCTCGTCCGGTTCGTCGGCTTACGGGAGGCGTGCGAGGACCTGCGGCCGCTCGTGACACAGACCGTTCACGGGCTCGGCCCCCTCCGACTCGCATTGGCATGGAGGCGGTTCGTGGCGCCCCTTATCGTCGTCCTGGCGCTGCTCTTCCCCACCGCGGTGACCGGAACCGACCTCGCGATTACGATCGACGATCTGCCCACGCACGGGCCGCTGCCGCCAGGTATCACGCGCCTGGCGGTGGCCGACCAGATTATCGAGGTCCTGCGACGCCACGGCATCCGCGACGCCGTCGGCTTCGTGAACGGAGGACAGATCGCCGACACGCCCGAACACGGCACCATCCTGGAGCACTGGATCGCCGCAGGTTTCCGACTCGGTAATCACACGTTCGGCCACGTCGACCTCCATCGGATCGGGCCGGATGGATTCCTCGCTGATATCGAGCGCAATGAGCCGGTGATCGGGCGGTACGGCGGAACGGAGCCCGACCGGCTGTTCCGCTATCCGTATTTGCACGAGGGAGCCACGCCGATCGAGAGAGATGCTGTACGGCACGCACTCCGGGAGCGGCGATATCAGATCGTGCCGGCGACCGTCGACTTCTATGACTGGGCATGGAATGACGTGTACGCGCGGTGCGCCGGGAACCCGGGGGCCGCGGAAGCGCTGACGCGGGCCTTTCGGGAGGTAGCGCTTCGCGCGCTTGACTGGTCCGAGGAGACCGCGGACGCGCTCGTGCGGCGGCCGATCAAGCAGATCCTTCTGCTTCACGTCAGTGCCCTAGTCGCGCTGACACTCGACGACCTGCTTTCGGCCTACGAGGCGCGGGGGGTCCGCTTCACATCAGTGCGGGACGCGCTGGAAGATCCGGTGTACGGGATCGATCCGAAGGTCACGTGGCGAGGCCAGGAGAACTTTCTGACGCAGTTGCTGCGCGCCACCGGCCGGCCACGTCCTCGACCGCCGCTCCCGCACGAAGGCTGCCCCACGGACTGAGCATGCTGTTCAACTCGTACGCCTTCATCCTGGGCTTCATGCCGTTGACCCTGCTGCTGTTCCACGGATTACGCGCTGCCGGCCTGGTGCGCAGCTCGATCGGTCTCCTCGCGCTGCTGTCGCTGGGCTTCTACGGCTGGTGGAATCCGATTTACCTGCTTTTGATCGTGCCGTTGATCGCCGCGAACTTCGCGCTCGCCGCCAGCATCGTGCCGAGGGCCGGCCGGCGGCCGCGCGCGGCCAAGCCGCTGCTACTCCTCGGCATCGTGCTCAACCTCGCGACGCTGGGCTACTTCAAGTATGCCAACTTCTTCGTGGACAACCTCAACGCGCTCGCCGGCCTCGACCTCTTCCTCGGCAAGGTCGTGCTGCCGATTGGCATCTCGTTCTTCACGTTCCAGAAGATCGCCTTCCTCGTGGACGCGTACCGGGGCAAGGTCGATCGGCTGAACTTCATCGACTACGCGCTGTTCGTGACCTTCTTCCCCCAGCTCATCGCCGGCCCGATCGTGCACCACAGCGAAGTGATTCGACAGTTGCGAGAGCAGGCCACGGTGTCGATGCCGACCTTCGCGCTCGGCGTCACCATTTTCACGATCGGCCTGGCGAAGAAAGTGGTGCTGGCCGACACCGCCGCGCTCTACGCCTCCCCCCTCTTCGACGCCGTCGCCGCCGGCGCCCGTCCCGACGCGCTGGCCGCGTGGGGCGCAGCATTGGCCTACACGGCGCAGCTCTACTTCGACTTCTCCGGTTACTCCGACATGGCCATCGGTGCTGGCCTGCTGTTCGGTATTCGCCTGCCGGTCAACTTCGCGTCGCCGTACCGGGCCGAAAGCATCATCGACTTCTGGCACCGCTGGCACATCACACTGTCGCGCTTCCTGCGCGACTATCTCTATGTGCCGCTCGGCGGAAACCGAAAGGGCCCTGCGCGACGCTACGTGAATCTGCTGATCACCATGGTGCTGGGCGGCTTCTGGCATGGCGCGGGCTGGACGTTCGTCGTCTGGGGCGCGCTGCATGGTTTCTACCTCGTGGTCAATCACCTGTGGCGTGTGCTGCGCGGGCACTCCGGCGGTGGCTCCGCGTTGTCGACCCCGCTCGAGCGTCGCCTGGGGCAGGCGATCACGTTCGTCGCCGTCGTCGTCGCCTGGGTGTTCTTCCGCTCGGAGGATGTCGGAAGCGCCGTCCAGATGCTGCTGGCGATGGCGGGGAGCAACGGCGCGGGCGGGCTGGAGTCTGTCGATGGCGCTGCCGCGCTCCTTGTCTCGACCGCGCTCCTGGCGATCGCCTGGTTCGCGCCGAACACCCAAGAGCTGACAGGCTACGAGGGCCCGGAGGGTGCCTATGCGGCAACGGAGGCTCGTCGGCCACCCCCACTCAGATGGCAACCGTCCGCGGGCTGGGCGGTGGCCATCGGATGCCTCTTCGGGATCGCGCTGATGCTGATGTCGAAGGTATCGGAGTTCATCTATTTTCAGTTCTGAGGCGACCACTAGGTACTGTCGGATCGCGACATCGGCGACGGCCCTGCTGATCGCCGCGATTGCGTGCACGAACTTTGTCGTGGATCCGTTTGGCATGTATCGGCTCGTCGACCTCGAGGGGTTCAACGCATACAAGCCTGCGGTCGATCATCGCGTCCGTCTGGTCAAGGCCTACGACGTGCGGCGCCTGCGGCCCCAGGGGATTATTCTCGGCACGTCCAGAAGTCACCTGGGGCTGCGCCCTTCACATGACGGGTGGGACCCGGCGGCGAAGCCGGTATATAACCTCGCCTTCGACGGGGCTACCACGAAGGAGATGTACCAGTACCTCCTTCACGCCCACACCGTGCGGCCGCTCCGGCAGGTCGTGCTCGGCCTCGATACGTACCACGCGACCCTGGCTCCGGCCACTGCTCGCCCAGACTTCGATGCGAACTTGTTGGACTCGCCCGTCGGCGGGGTCCTGCCGTCGCTCATACGGGCGGACCTGAAGGTGCTCGCCAGCCTCGACACGCTGCGCGCCAGCTTGGCGACGGTGAGATCGCAAAGCGATCGCGAGCCACAGTGGTTCGCGCCGGACGGGCAGCGCCTCGGCGAGGTGTTTTTCCGGCGAGCCGGCGAGCACTTCGAGCAGCTCGGACCGCGCGGGTATTTCGAAGAGATAGACCGACTCGAGGTTGGATTCAAGCGGGAGGGGCAGCTCGCAGCGAATGCTCGGGGTCCAGGTCGCACCGCTCAGCCGGCCACTGCGGCCAGCGAGACATCCCTGGACTATATCCGCCGCATCGTCGCCTTCTGTCGCGCGCAGCGCGTGGACTTGCGCATCTTCATCGCGCCCGAGCACGCGCACCAGCTGGAGATCACAGCGGCCATCGGCGAATGGGCGAGTCTCGAGAATGCCAAGCGCGCGCTCGTCCAGCTGCTGGCCGAAGACGCAGCGCGACGCCCCGGTGCGCCGCCGATCCCTTTGTGGGATTTCAGCGGATACTCATCCGTTACGACCGAAGCCCTTCCCGAGTCCGGCAACCGCTCGGAGATGGAATTCTACTGGGACTCTTCCCACTTCAAGGACATCGTGGGCGACTTCGTGCTCGATCGACTCTTCGGTCTGAGCCGCCCACAGCGAGAAGTCCCGCCGGACTTCGGAGTGCGGCTCACGCCCGCCACCATCGAGCCCACGCTCGCACGGCTACGCGCGGACCAAGTCGCCTACCGGCGCAGCCATCCCGCAGACGTGGTGTGGATCCGGTCGCTGGTTGATGGCTTCGCGCCACAGCCCGGCGATCAGGAGGTCGTTGCCTTCCGCCGGCCGCGCTGACCGGCCGGCGGGCTGGGTTGACAGCGGCCACGAGTGGCGTTCCACTACTCGTAACCAAGTATCCGTCTAGCTCCCAGAGGCATCATCGGTTCCACAGGCATCATCGGTTGACCTGAAGTCTCGGAACCTGAAGTCTCAGACAGATAGGGGAATCCAGAGTGAAGCAGTCCAGCACTCTCGTCGCGTCAGCGTCACTTCTCATTGCCATCCTTCTCATGGCGCTCATGGCGCGCCCGAGTCCTGCCGCGAGCGCGCCACCTCGCGAGCAACTCGACGACTTCTTCCGAAAGGCCACGACTGTTCTCAGCGAGGCCTCCCACGCCAGTCAGGCGCACCATGAAATCCGTCAACTCGCGCGAGTCCTGTTCGATGTCCCGCGCGCGGCTCGCCGCGTGCTCGAGCCCGAATGGAGTGCGCTCAGCGTAGTCGAACGCGAGGAGTTCATCCGGCTCTTCGGTGATCGCCTCCTGTGGGGATACCTCAGCATCGTCCGAGGCAAACTGCCACGGGATCGACCTCCGGCCATTCGTCTTGTCGGTGAAGAGGTGGGCGCGGGCGGGCGTATCGCACTCGTTCGCACCATGGTTCAAGCCAAGGATGGGACGGATGTCCGGTTCGACTACGTCATGACGAAGGCGGGCGCGAACTGGCTCGTTCACGACGTAGTGGTCGACGGCGTGAGCCTGATCGAGAACTACCGCGCTCAGGTCGCTCACGTGCTGCGGGCCTCGTCGTACGCCGGGCTCGTGGCCCGACTGAGATCCGAAGCCACTGCCGGAGGCCCGTCCTCGACTCTGCAGGACGAGAGCGGGACCGCCGCAGTAAGGCCTGCTCGCGACCCCCCCGTCCAGCCCGCCGAGCCTCAGAAGGCCGAAACGCCATGACCACGAAGGCTCGCGAACGGGTGGCAATACCGCCTCAACGGCCTGAGTGAGCCGTTGAAAGATTTACACTGCCCCTCCGACAAGTGCTTGACGCATCGGTGGAGTCCGATAGCCTGAACAGAGGCGCGAGTTGCACGGCTAAACCACGCGCGCCGAATCCGGACTCCCGAATCAAAAGGAGGCTCCCCAATGCACGAACAGAAACACATCGTGGAGACCGTGAAGACAGGGATCATCGAGGGTATTCGAGGGACTGGTGAGGTCGTTGACGCCGCAATTGACACCGTGAGCGGGACCCTGGTGAATACTCTGAAGAGCACCGGCGCCGTTGGTGCGGCGCTGACCGGCACCGTGTCTGACGTTCTGCGCGGAGCGATCTTGGGGACGGCCCACGTAGGGGCCGACATACGCGGGGCCGCCAAGGGAGGCGTCATCGGCGTGATCCGCGGCACGCAGGAGGTTGGCGTGGAAGCTGCGGAGAGCATTGGCGCCGGCGCGAGAGCGGTCGTGAAGAGCGCGGCGGAGGTGGGTGGCGACCTCGGGTCCGCCGCGCGGAGCGCTGTGGAAGGTTCAATCGCGGGGGCCAAGGAGGTGGGGCTCCGGGCGGAGGACGCAGCATCGGCGGCGGCCACCGGCGCGATCAAGGGCGCTGGCGAAGTCAGCGCGACGGCGGGTGAGGAGGTCCGCCGTGCGGTGACGGGCGTCATCGCTGGCGTCAAGGTCGTGGTGAAAGAGCCCTTCAAGTCCGAGGAACGGAAAGCACGCTGACAGATCGCGTCGCATGGGCGGCGGCCTTCACGCCTCAGCTCTCAGGGCGTCAGGCCGCCGGCCAGTAGGTCGTGACGCGCGCCTCTCGCGAATCGCTGGCGAGCGATCAGCGTATCGACAGACTCCGACGCCTCAGGACCGGTGCCCGCACCGCGTGCTGAGCGTCGGAGCCGACCCGCTCAGTAGCCGAAGGCGCCGAAGCGCAACGGCGTCAGCTCGACGACCGACATACCGCCACCGCGCGCCCACTTCAGCATTTCGTCGGCGTACGGACCCGTGTCCGTGCCCATGTACTTCACCAGTACCTTGCGGGTCACATCGATGGCGAGGCCGATGACGCCGTCAATGATCCGCACTCTGGCACGCCCGCGAACACCCCGCGTGTCCGAGTTGTTCCCGCCGGTGTCGACGGTGAAGTAAGCGCGTGGATTCGCTCGCAGCACGTTGGCTTTGTGGGATGTGCTGCCGATCACGACACGAAAGAGGTCGTTCTCAAAGACGTGCCAGACCGGTGTGACTAGCGGCCAACCCTTTTCATCGACCATGCCAAGGCGCATCGGAACGGGCTCTCGAAGGAGCGTCAAGACCTCTTCCTCGGACAGAACGCGTGCCTGTGGATCCACCGAGACGATATTCATCACTGAATGTTCTCCAGCCAGAACCGCATATCCATCTCGCGATACATCGTCCTCGCGGTGTTGAGGTGCTCACGAGCCGGGCCGCTACGGCCGGTACGCCGATAGAGAGCGCCGAGACCGAAGTGACAATGGGCGACGAGTGGACGCATGCCGTGAGCTTCGGCGAGCGCCAGGGACTCGCGGTAGTGAGCTTCGGCCCTCTCGGAGTCGAATCGGTCGGGACAGGTCGCGATATCGCCCAGCAGGTGCAGCGCATGGGCCGCGAAGGAATGATTGCTGCAGCCGCCGACGAGGACGTGCACGAAGCCGATGACGAGCAAGAAACGCAGGTGAGCCGCGGACCATCGCATAGGCGGGGACGCTAAAGGCATCCTGCCCACGTGTCAAGAGGTCCACTTTTACTGAGCCCCGCCGAGGCCGGTCGACCGGTTGACGACCACATAGCCACCCGCGTACGGTAGCCGCGCGCCAACCCAAAGGAGGCTCGCGACATGGATCAGCCCCGTCTCGGCGGCAAGGTGAATCGCAGGCGGTTCCTCAAGACGGCCGCGGGGACGACCGCCGGTGCCGCGCTGACCGCGTGGTCGCTGAAGCGCCCGGCGCCGGCCAGGGCGGCGGTGCGCACCGATCGGGCTCGCGCCGCCGAGCCGAACCCCAAGCGCGGGGGCGTGCTCAAATGGGCGGGGCCCGCGGAGGTGGCGCACTTTGATGTGCACCAGGGGGCGTTCCGCTTCGTCCTCGGCCAGATGTACAACAACCTCGTCCGCTTCAACCCCGCGGACGGGCTCAAGACGATCATCCCGGATCTCGCGGAGAGCTGGAAGGTGTCGTCGGACGGCAAGACGTACACCTTCAAGCTGCGCGACGGGGTGAAGTTCCACGACGGGACGCCGTTCAGCTCGGCCGACGTGGTGGCCACGTTCTCGCGCATCATCTTCCCGCCGGCGGGCATGGCCAGCATCTACAAGGACCAGTTCGCGGCCGTGGCCAAGCTCGAGGCGATCGATCGCCTCAACGTGCGGTTCGTCCTCAAGGAGCCGCAGCCGTATTTCCTCGAGCTCTTCACGCCCTCGTCGATGATCATCTACTCCAAGAAGGCCCTGGACGAGAACAACCAGGATCTCCGCAAGGTGATCGCTCCCGGCACCGGCGCCTTCATGTTCAAGGAGCGCAAGGTCGCCGAGAAGTGGGTGATGGCGCGGAACCCGAGCTACTGGGATCCGGAGATCCCCTATCTCGACGGCATCGAGATGCTGCACATCCCCGCGTGGACGGACCGGGGCACGGCGGTGCTCACCGGGCAGGCGGACTACTCTCCGAACGTCTCGCTCGAGACGCACCAGGAGGGGCTCAAGCGCAAGGACATCGTGGGGACGGTGCGGTATCCGGGCGAG
>QHSQ01000103.1 GCA_003221615.1 Candidatus Rokuibacteriota bacterium
TTCACAGACCCGGCGCCGCCGCGGCGCAAGACGCGACCGTACGTCCCGATCCCGCCGCCAAGCGCGGCGGCACCCTTCGTTACGCGGTCCACAACGCGCCGGCCCACTTCGACGTGCATCAGTCAGGCACCGTCGCCAACATCGGTCCGCAGAGCCCGATGTACGACACCCTGCTCCGGCGCAGCCCGAAGGACGGGCAGACGATCATTCCCGACCTCGCCTGGAAGTGGGAAATCTCGCCCGACGGCAAGAAATACACCTTCCACCTGCGGAAGGGTGTGAAGTTCCACGACGGGGCCGACTTCACCGCCGAGGACGTCAAGGCGACCTACGATCGCATCACGCACCCACCGAAGGGCGTGGTCATCCCGCGTACGCCGCTCTTCTCCACGGTGGGTGACATCGTGGTGGTGGATCCGCACAAGATCGAGTTCCGGCTGACCGAGGCGCGCCCCAAGGCGTTCATGCTCGGCGCCTTCGCAAGCGGCTGGAACATCATCGTGCGGAAGAAGACGCTCGAGGACAACCAGGGCAATCTGCGCCAGGTGATGAACTATCCGGGTACCGGGCCCTTCCGCCACGTTTCGCGCAAGGACAAGGAGATCTGGATCCAGGAGCGCAACCCCGACTACTGGAACAAGGGGCTGCCGTTGGTCGACAAGCTCGAGATCTACCACATGATGCCGTTCTCGCCAGAGCTGGGCTCGTCGTTCCTGTCCGGCAAGGTCGACTACGCGCGGCTGCTGGACCCCGTCTCCTGGCGCAAAGCCAAGGAGATGCAGGGGGTGACCGCGACGGCGTTCAATCAATCGGTGATCCAAGCGTTCTGGACGAACACGGTCAAGAACAAGGCGCTGGCCGATGCGCGGGTGCGCCGGGCCATCCATCTGGCCATGGACCGCCACACGCTGGTCGAGGTCGTGAAGGACACCGCGCCGATGCAGGTGGGCGGCTTCGTGTACCCGTTCCACGAGATGTCGACGCCGCGGGCCGAGCTCGAGAAGAAGCTCGGCTATCAGAAGGACATCAAGCCCGCGGTGCAGGAAGCCCGTCGCCTGATGAAGGAAGCGGGCTACGGCAACGGCATCAAGAACCTCGACTTCGTCGTCCGCGATGTCGCCACCTTCAAGCTGTGGGCGGTCGCCATCCAGGCCATGCTCAAGGAGCACCTCAACATCGAGACCAACCTGCGCGTCGTGCAGGTCTCGGTGTGGTTCGACGAGGCTCAGGCCGGCAACTTCGATCTCGCGATCAGCGCAATCGTGTCCACGTTGATGGATCCGTCGGACATCTTCAGCGCCTGGTACGGGAAGGACGGCCCTCAGAACTACTCGCGCTGGACGAACCCGGCCTTCCACGACATCGCCAGCCAGGTCGAGCGCGAGCTCGACGAGAACCGACGCAAGGCGCTGGTCCGCAAGGCTGAGGACATCCTGGAGCAGGACCCGCCGCTCATCCCGGTGTCGTACGAGCAGATCTACGACGCCTGGTCCAACAAGGTGCACGGCCAGAACCCGTCCACGTACTTCGGGATCTACGACGTCGTGCGGTGGGACCAGGTCTGGCTCGGCTGAGCACCGGCTCCTAGCGCGTGCGGAAGTACCTGGCGCGTCGGGCGCTGTACGCCGCTATCACCTTGTTCGGCGTCTCGGTCAGCGTCTTCGTGATCCTCCGGGTCCTGCCGGGGGATCCGCTCGTAGCCATCCTCGGCGTGGAGGGCCACGCGCAGATGAAGCCCGCCGACCGCGCGCGCATCATGGCCGATCTCGGGCTCAGCGACCCGCTGCCCGTGCAATACGTCCGCTGGCTCGGCGACATCGCGGCCGGCCGCCTCGGCAAGTCGTTCTTCCGCGGCGACACCGTCTCAGAGCAGATCCTCCACCGTGGCCCGATCAGCGCCGAGATCGGCGTGCTGGCGCTGATCGTCTCCTGGCTGGTCGGCCTGCCGGTCGGCATCCTGAGCGCCTTCAAGCCGAACAGCCTGCCCGACGGCGCCGCGCGCGCGCTGTCAGTCCTCTTCATCGCGATCCCGGGCTTCTGGCTCGCCATGCTGATCGTCCTCGCGTCGCTGTTCTGGTTCGGCTACAAGGCGCCGATTCTGATCGTGCACGTGTGGGAGGACCCCTGGCGGAATCTCCAGCTCGTGATTGGGCCCGCGCTGGTCCTTGGACTGGCGCAAGGGGCCTACATCGCGCGCATGTCGCGCTCGTGTCTCCTGGAGGTCATCGGCGAGGACTTCGTGCGGACGGCGCGGGCGAAAGGGCTTCGTGAAGGATTCGTCGTGATGCGGCACGCGCTCCCCAACGCCCTGTTGCCGGTCATCACGATCTCCGGGGTCCTGCTGGGCTTCGTCCTGGGCGGCTCGGTGGCGGTCGAGCAGGCGTTTGGCGTGCCCGGCCTCGGCCGCGCGCTCGTCACCGCGGTGATCGAGCGCGACATCATCGTGGTGCAGAACCTGGTCCTGCTCTACGCCGTGATCTTCGTCGGCGTCAACGTCCTGGTCGACCTGAGCTACGCGTGGCTCGACCCGCGTATCCGGTACAGCTGAGTCCCGTATGAAAACCATCGTCGCCGAGCTGGCTCGGTTCGCCAGCCGCAACACGCTGTCCGCGCTCGGGGGCCTCGTCGGCATCCTCATCGTCGTCGTCGCGGTGGCAGCACCGCTGCTCGCCCCACGCGACCCGCTCAAGGCGGACTTCAGACGGATGAACAAGCCGCCCGACAGCCAGAGCTTACTGGGAACCGATCAGGTGGGCCGCGACACCCTGAGCCGCGTCATCTACGGTGCCCGGACCTCGCTGTTCGTGGCATTCTCCGCCGTCATCCTCGGCACGACGGTCGGCTCGCTGTGGGGCGTCGCCTGCGGCTACCTGCGCGGGCGGTTCGACCTCGTGAGCCAGCGCGTCATGGAGATCCTCCAGTCGTTCCCCGACCTCATCCTCGCCATGGCGATCTCGATGGCCATCGGGACCGGCCTGCCCGCGGTGATCTTCGCGATCGCGATCACGCGCATTCCATTCGGAGGGCGGGTGATCCGGTCGGTGGCGCTCTCGGTCCGCGAGATGCCGTACGTGGAAGCCGGGCGGGCGAGCGGCGCCTCCGCGCTGCGGGTCATGGCCTTTCACGTGCTGCCCCAGTGCGTCGCGCCCTACCTGGTGCTGGCCACCACGCACCTGGGCGTCGCGATCGTCATCGAGGCCGCGCTCGGCTTCCTGGGCGTCGGTGTCCCGCCGCCCACGCCGACCTGGGGCAACATGCTGGCCGATTCGATCACCGCGCTCGTTCCCCCGTGGTGGCTCGCGTTCTTCCCGGGCCTGGCTATCACGGTGACCGTGCTCGCCTTCAACTTGCTGGGTGACGGCATCCGCGACACGCTCGACCCACGGTTGTCGCCGGCGTTCCTCAGGATGATGGCGGGAGGTCGCCGCGCGTAGCGCGTCGCCGGATCAGCGCTCGAGCTTCTGACCCGTCCCCGAGCAGAGGGCCACGACGTAGCCCTCGTGGATCGTGTGCCACCCGGAGAGCTCCAGGCCGCTGTCCATCTGCACTCGATGTCGGCCGGGCGCGGTCTCCTCGCACGTCACTGCTCGGAGCCCCATCGCCATGCCGCGGCCCACGACCTTGGAGCAGGCTTCCTTCAAGGCCCACAAGATCGTCAGCCGCTCTTCTTCCGGCCGTGAGCCGAGGAGCACGTCGCGCTCGTCGGCGAACGCGCGGGCCAGCCTGACCAGGCGAGGGGAGACTTCCTCGATATCGACCCCGACTCGGGAACCCGCTGCCCTCGAGGTGACCGCGCAGACGAATCGTCCCTTGTGAGAGAGGGAGCAGTCGGACACGACTCGGTCCGTGAGCTCCGGCATGAAGAGCAGCCGCGGCCGCCCCCGCGGGTCCTTCACAACGGCGCCGCGCAGAGGATCATCGACCAGGCCCTGGCGCATCACCATCAGCTTGAGACAGATGCGCGCGCCGAGCCATTCCCGGCGTCGCAGGGGATGCCGGAGCTCGTCATACTCGGCCTGCTCCGGCGCGGTGAGGAATCGCGTCGCCGCCGACTCGAGGTCGTGGAGCCGGCCGAGATCCAGCAGGCACACCTCGAACAGCCCCGCGGACAACGGGAGCGGGATCAGGTCGAGGTCCAACGTCGCGGCTCCATTCTAGGATTAGGGCACCCTAATTCTAGAAAGATCGTGAGCATACTTTTCAAAGATTTGATATCCTCATGCTCGGGTCACCCGGGAGCCCTGGCCTCCGGCGGCGAGTTTGAGGCCGCCGCGACGCGGCTCGCCGACCGGGCGGGGTACGAGTCGTCGCGGCGCGACACCAGAGAGGAGTATCGCCGACATGATCGTCTGTCTCTGTCGGGGCCTCGCCGACCACGCGATCCGGGCGACGATCGCCCGGGGCGGCGACACCCTCGAGCGTCTGGCCGCGATCTGCGGTGCCGGCACCGATTGCGGCGGCTGTTCGCCGACGCTCGATGCTCTGCTTGATGAGGCCCGCGACGCGTCCTATAGTGGCCTCGCACCAGAATCCGTTCTCAGTGTCAGAGGAGAGCTATGCGAGGCCACGAGCAGGTCGTCACCCTCCTGAACGAGGTCCTCACGGCCGAGCTCACCGCGATCAACCAGTACTTCATCCACGGACGGATGTGCGAGAACTGGGGCTACGAGCGTCTGTGGAAGAAGATCCGCGAAGAGTCGCTCGGTGAGATGCGCCACGCCGACAAGCTCATCGAGCGCATCCTGTATCTCGAAGGCGTGCCGAACGTCCAGCGACTCGGCAAGGTGAACGTCGGCGAGACCGTGCCCGAGCAGCTCCGCCTCGACCTCGAGCTCGAGCGTGACGCGATCCGCCTCCTCAACGCGGGCATCGAGACGGCCCGAAGCCTGGGCGATAACGGCACCCGGGAGCTCCTCGAGCAGATGCTGGAAGGTGAGGAGCACCACGCGAACTGGATCGAAGCCCAGATGAGCTTGATCGCGCAGACGGGCGAAGGGAACTACCTGGCCCAGCAGATCAAGGACGAGGAGTAGCGCTCCCCGCCGTCTCGGCCGCGCCCGCGTAGTCCTTCCGGTGGAAGTAGTTCGCGTTGTAGAACTCCAGCACCAGATCGCGGTAGACCGCGCGCGGGTAACGCGCCGGGTTGTCTGAGCTCACGCAGGTCGGCACGCACTCGACCGTGGCGTCGACGTTGGGGCTGTAGAAGAACGCGATCGAGTACCGGTCCTTCCCCGAATCGTTCAGCACCCCGTGCGGCGTCGACAGGAAGCGATCGTTCGACCACCGCTTCATGATGTTGCCGAGATTCACCAGGAAGGTTCCGGGGATCACGGGCGGCGCCATCCACTCGCCGTTCGGAAGGCGCACGGCCAGACCCGGCACGTCTTCGCGCGCCAGCATCGTGATGAACGAGTTGTCCGTGTGGGGGCCCTGACCGAACTGCTCGTCGTCGTCGATCTCCTGGGGCGGATAGTGGAGGAAGCGCAGGTTGATGTGCGCCTCGTTCCTGAAGAACTGCGCGAAGTATTCGGCGGGCATTCCGAGGGCGCGCGCCAGGATCGGCAGCAGGCGCTCACCGAGCTGCTCCAGGGTCTTGAAGTACGTGACCATCGCCGCCCGCATGCGCTCGTGCCCGTCGGGCCACTGGTTCCGTCCGCGGAGCGGCGTGCCCGCGACGACGTCGGGATGGTCGGCGCTCCGATCATGACTGATGAAGAAGCTCTCGTTGAAATTCGGCCGGCTGGCTTTGTGCACGGTCGAGTGCCGCTGCATGCTCTCGTTCACCGCCAGGTACCCGATGTTGTTCTCGTTGATCTTCAGCGAGCGCTTCAGCTCGAGCGGCGTCGCGTGGAACTCGCGCGAGGCGGCGAAGGCGTCATCGATCACCGTCTGGGGCACGCCGTGGCCGGCCAGATAGAAGAAGCCGACGGTCTCGCAGGCGCGCCGGACTTCGAGCGCCACCGTCTCCAGCGCACCCGGCTCCCCGCGGAGCGCGGGCCCGACGTCGATCAAGGGAATGGCCTTCGTCGCCGTGTCGATGTCCTTGACCGCCAGCGCCTTGAAGATGTTCATCTCTGGGCCTCCGTGCCTCTCGTCGAGATCCTAACGCCGCCATGGGGCGGAGACCAGCAGCTTTTGATGGTTTGACAGACGCCTGAGCCTATCTCTAGGGTAGTTGTCGGAAATCGGTCCAGGAGGCAGGAAGCATGAGGAAGACCGCGCTCGCAGTTGTGGTCGTCAGCCTCGCCGTCGCGCCGGCGGCCTGGGCGGCCGACCTGGAGCAGAACAAGAGGGTCGTCGTGGATTTTTACGAAAAGGCGATCAACCAGAAGGACTTCGAGGCGGCCTCGAAGCACATCGGCCCGCGCTACACGCAGCACAACCCGGTCGCCGCCGACGGTCCCGAAGGGCTCAAGGCGTTCCTCGGGTTCCTGCGCGAGAAATTCCCCAACGCGAAGAGCGAGATCAAGCGCGTGTTCGCCGACGGCGATTACGTCATCCTGCACGTGCACTCCGTCCGGGAGCCCGGCGCGCGCGGCTCGGCCATCGTCGACATCTTCAAGCTCGAGAACGGCAAGGTCGTCGAGCACTGGGACGTCATCCAGCCCATTCCCGAGAAGGCGGCGAACTCCAATGGCATGTTCTAGGCCGCGGGCGTCGCGACGCGAGTTCTTGAAAGCAGCCGCCGGGCTGTCGGCGCTCGCCGCAGGCGCGAGCACCGCGGACGCGGCGCAGGCGCCGCCGCTTCGGCCCACGCCGAGCTGTCCGGGCGCCGCGCCGCCGACCGAGCGGCAGACCGAAGGCCCGTACTTCAAGCCGGATTCGCCACTGCGCGCCTCGCTCGTCGAGCCGGGCATGGCGGGCACGAAGATCGTGGTGACGGGGATGGTCCTCTCCACGAGCTGCCAGCCGATCGCGCGTGCCTTGATCGACGTCTGGCACGCCGACGATCGCGGGGGCTACGACAACGCGGGCTATCGGCTGCGCGGTCACCAGTTCACCGACGACCAGGGACGCTACCGGCTCGAGACGATCGTGCCCGGGATCTACCCCGGCCGGACGCGCCACTTCCACGTCAAGGTGCAGGCGCCGAACCGGCCGGTGCTCACGACGCAGCTGTACTTTCCGGGAGAGGCCGTCAACACGAGGGATCCCATCTTCAGTCGTGATCTCGTGATGCAGGTGAGCGATGGGGCCGGCGGCAAGGCCGCGACGTTCGACTTCGTTCTCGATCTCGGCAGCCGTCAGGGCAAAGGCTAGACGCGTCGATGACCGACTTCGTGAGCGAGGTCCGCGACGGCATGCGGATCGACTGGGACGTGCCGATCAGGGCCGACGACGGCCTCGTCCTTCGCGCCGACGTCTTTCGCCCGCTCGCGGCGGGCAAGCAGCCGGTGATCCTGACCTACGGCCCGTACGGCAAGTGGCTCCACTTCGAGGATCTCTACACCGATCAGTGGCGCCGCATGGTCGATCAGCATCCCGACGTCCCCGCCGGATCCACGAACAAGTATCAGAACTGGGAGGTCGTCGATCCCGAGAAGTGGGTGCCCGATGGCTATGCCTGCGTTCGCGTCGACTCGCGTGGCGCCGGCCGCTCGCCGGGCCACCTCGACATCTGGTCGGCGCGCGAGGCCCAGGATCTCTATCACTGCATCGAGTGGGCGGCCGCCCAGCCATGGAGCAACGGCAAGGTCGGGCTGAACGGGATTTCCTACTACGCGATGAACCAGTGGCAGGTCGCGGCGCTCCAGCCGCCGCATCTCTCCGCGATCTGCATCTGGGAGGGCGCCGCCGATTACTATCGCGACCTCAGTCACCACGGCGGCATCCTCTGCACGTTCGGGCGGGCGTGGTTCCCCTCGCAGGTCGTTCGCGTCCAGCACGGTCGCGGCACGAAGGGATACCGCAGCCGCATGAACGGCGACTGGGTCTCCGGGCCACCCACACTGACCGAGGAGGAGCTCGGCGGCAACCGCCGCGACTTCTACGAGGACTGCTGGCGGAATCCCCTCGCCAGCGACGACTACTGGCGCTCGCGCATGCCCGACTGGTCGAAGGTCACCGTGCCGCTCTTCTCGGCGGCCAACTGGGGCGGGCAGGGGCTGCACCCGCGGGGCAACTTCGAGGGGTTCGTGCGCTCGGCGTCGAAGCAGAAGTGGCTCGAGGTGCACGGCATCGAGCACTGGACCCACTTCTACACGGACTACGGCGTGGCGCTTCAGAAGAAGTTCCTCGGCCACTTCCTGAAGGGCGAGGAGACCGGGTGGAAGACGCAGCCGAAGGTCGTGCTCCAGGTCCGCCACCCCGGCGAGCGATTCGTCGAGCGGCGCGAGAAGGAATGGCCGCTCGCGCGCACGCGCTGGACCAAGCTCTACCTGAGCCCGACCGACCAGAGCTTGAGCCGCACGCCCGTCGCGCGCCGCGGCTCCGTGAGCTACGGCGGCCTCGGCGAGGGCGTCACGTTCCTCACGCCGCCCCTACCGAAGGAAACCGAGATCACCGGCCCCATCGCGGCGAAGCTCTACGTGTCGTCGCAGACCGCCGACGCCGATCTCTTCCTGATCGTGCGCGTGCTGACCGCGAACATGAAGGAAGTCGTATTCCAGGGCGCGCTCGACCCGCACACGCCGATCGCGCAGGGATGGCTCCGCGCCTCGCATCGGAAGCTGGATCCGAAGCTCACGCTCCCCTATCGGCCGTACCACACGCACGACGAGAAGCAGCCGCTCACGCCCGGGAAGACTTACGAGCTCGACGTCGAGATCTGGCCGACCTCGATCGTGGCGCCGGCCGGGTATCGAATCGGCCTGACGGTGCGCGGACGGGACTACGAGTACCCGGGCGGGCCGTCGACGGGGCTCGGAACGCTCGGCGCGGTCTTCACCGGCGTCGGGCCATTCCAGCACAACGACCCCCGCGACCGGCCGGCGGAGATCTTCGGCAAGAAGGTCACGATCCACTGCGGCCCGGGGCGCCAGTCGTATCTGGTGCTGCCGATCATCCCGTCCGCGCGCTAGCGATCGCGCGCCAGATCTTCTCCGACGTCAGCGGGATGTCGACGTGGCGGACGCCGAAAGGCGAGAGCGCGTCGACGACCGCGTTCACGATCGCCGGCGGCGCCACGCAGGCGCTGCCTTCGCCGACGCCTTTGACGCCGAGGGGGTTGAGAGGAGACGGCGTGACGGTGCGATCGACGACCAGCTCGGGCATGTCGTCGGCCCGCGGGATCGCGTATTCCATGAACGTCCCCGTGAGCAGCTGACCGTCCTCGCCGTACGCGATGCGCTCGAGCAGAGTCTGGCCGAGCCCCTGCGCGAAGCCGCCGACGATCTGTCCGTCGATGAGCAGCGGATTGATCGCGTTGCCGCAATCGTCGACCGCGATGAAGCGCTCGAGACGCACCTGACCGGTGTCCCGCGCCACGCGGACGACCGCCAGTCCGGCGCCGAAGCTCCACGAGGGCTGGTCCTGGCGGAAGAAGACCGTGGCTTCGAGGCCCGGCGCCTCCTGCGGCGGCAGACCCATTCCGCGGTGGGCGAGCTCGCCGACCCGATCCCAGCCGACGATCTTTTCAGGCACGCCCTTCACCTGGAAGCCGCCTCTGACCGGCTGCAAATCTTCGGGGCTCGCCTCGAGAAGTCGCGCCGCGAGCCGACGGCCCTTGTCGCGAACCTGGTCCGAGGCCTGCGCGAGCGCGTTGCCGCCGAGGCCGGCGCTGCGGCTCCCGAACGTTCCGATCGCCTGAGGTGCGCCCAGGGTGTCACCGTGGCGGACGATCACGTCTTCGTAGGCGACGCCGAGATGGTCGGCGATGATCTGGGCGAATGTGGTCTCGTGCCCCTGTCCATGCGGGCTCGATCCCGTGATCGCCGTGACCTTGCCGCTCCGCTCCACGCGTACGAGCCCGCTCTCCCAGCCGAGCACGTTCGTGGATTCGACGTACGCCGCGACGCCGATCCCCATGATCTCGCCGCGACCGCGCGCCGCGGCCTGCTCTCGGCGGAGCGCCTGATAGTCCGCCAGCTCGACCACGCGATCGAGGGCACGCGCGTAGTTGCCGGAGTCGTAGGCGGGGCCGAACGGTGTGCGGTGGGGAAACGCGTCGGGCGGGATGAAATTGCGCCGACGAATCTCGACGGGATCGAGATGCGTCGCGTGCGCGGCCTCATCCATGAGGCGCTCGATCAGATAGACGCCGACTGGCCTCCCCGATCCTCGATAGGGGCCGGTCGGCGCGGTGTTCGTGTAGACCCCGATGCTCAGGAGCTCGGCGTTCTGGATCCGGTAGGGCCCGAAGACATGAGTCGAGGCCGACATCGGCGGTACCAGCGACAGCGAAAGCAGGTGGGCCCCGAGGTCGAAGACCGCCTTGGCCCTGAGGCCGATGAGCTCGCCCTCGGCGCTCACCGCGCCCTCGGCCTCGGAGACGGCCGCTCGCGCCTGGATCGTCGTGAGCAAGTCCTCGGTGCGCGTGGACATCCAGCGCACGGGCCGGCCGATCTCGAGGGTGAGCGTCGCGGCGACGATTTCCTCGCGATAGAGCGGTCCCTTGACGCCGAAGCCGCCGCCCACGTCCGGGGCGATCACACGGAGCTTGTGCTCCGGGAATCCGAGGACGGCGGCGAGGTCGGCGCGCGACAGAAACGGGTTCTGCGTGGTCAGCCAGAGCGTGAGCTCGTCGCTCCCCGCGTCGTAGCGCGCGAGGACGCCCCGAGGCTCCATCGGCGCTCCGGCCAGGCGATTGTGATCGAGTCGCACCCGCACGATGTGGGCGGCTCTGCCGAACGCCCCATCGACGTCGCCCCCCTTGAGCGGCCAGCTGAAGGCCTGATTCGTCCCGAGCTCCGCGTGGGCGAGGGGAGCGCCGGGCTCGAGACCGCGCTCCGCGTCGGCGATCGGCGCGAGTGGCTCGTACTCGACCTCGATCAGCTCGGCCGCGTCGCGAGCCAGGTCCGCGCCCTCGGCGACGACCGCCGCGACGGGCACGCCGGTCGAATCCACTACGGAGCCGGCGAGGTAAGGACACAGCGCCTGCTTCAGCCCGGGGATCGTCGCCATGAACGGGAGCGGCCGCAGCGGCCCCAGATCACCCGCCGTCACGACGCGAATGACCCCCGGCGCCCTCCGTGCCGCGTCGGTCCGGAGGGCCTTCACGCGGGCGTGGGCGTGCGGGCTCCGGAGAAACGCGAGGTGCGCGAGACCGGGAAGCGTGATGTCCTCGACGTACTGCCCGCGACCGGTGACGAGCTTGGGATCTTCGCTGCGCTTGAGCGGACGCCCGACGTACGGCTCCCGGTCGGTCTCGCTCATCGAATCAGCTGGCCATCGTGTGGCTGAGCTCGCCGATGCCTTCGATCCAGAGCTTCACGGTGTCGCCCGGTTTGAGGAACACTCGTCGCGGCACTCCGACGCCGGCCGGGGTGCCCGTCAGGACGAGATCGCCGGGCTGGAGGGTCACACGAGAGGACAGCATCGCGATCTGCTCGGCGGTGTCGAAGATCATCTTGCTCGTGCTCGAATCCTGCATGAGCTTGTCATTGACCCAGAGCTTGAGCCCGAGGTTCTGAGGATCGGCAAGATCATCGGCCGGCACGATCCAGGGCCCGAGCGGGCAGGAGCCGTCGAAGCACTTCTGGCTGAGCCAGTCGTAGTGAAAGGGCGATGTCGCGGGGTTCTTGTCGCGCCGCATGACGTCCCGCGCCGACAGATCGTTGGCGATCGTATAGCCAGCGACGGAGTCGAGCGCCCGTTCCGCGGGAACGTCTCGCGCGACCTTGCCGATCACCGCGGCCAGCTCGACCTCCCAGTCGACCATCTGCGAGTAGACCGGCAGCTTGACCCTGGCGCCGGGTCCCACCACCGAGCTCCTCGAAGTCTTGACGAAGTGCCAGGGCTTCTCGCCCAGCTCCTTCATGGTCGGCCCGGGCGTCTGGCCCTGAGCCCGTGCCATCTCGGCCATGTGATCGGTGTAGTTGGCGCCCGCGCAGTAGATGGCGCCGGGATAGAGGACGGGAGCCAGCAGGCGGGCGCTCTTGAGTGGAGCACCCTTGATGCGCGCCTGGCCGGACTCGATCCGCTTCGAGGCTCGAGCGAGGAGGCGCCGCGCTCGGCTCCAGTCTTCGAGCATGCCCAGCACGCTCGAGTGAGCCGCGACGCCCGTGATCTTCGCCGCGTCGTACACGGTGTCGCCGATCAGCACGCCGGCGCGCGCGCCTTGACCGGATCGAACGCTCAAGAGCTTATAGGCCATCGCGTGAGTTCCTCCTCGAGCGGGAGCTTGCCGAGGGCCCGACGATACCATAGCCTGTCGCAGGCGACCGATCAGCCGAAACCGGAGGACAGCCCATGAAGCAGCTGACGAAGAACGTATTCGTCGAGACCGAGCTCCGCGGTTCGAACCACGGCATCGTCACGACCTCGGACGGCATCGTGATGATCGATAGCCCGCACAAGCCGAGCGACGCCATGCGGCTCAGGGCCGACGTCGAGCGGCGCGGCCGGCTCCGCTACATCCTCAACACCGAGCCCCACGGCGATCACTGGACCGGGAACGCGTACTTCGATGCGCCGGTCGTCGCCCACGAAGGCGTGCGCACGCGCATCCTCGCCACCGACATGACCGCGCATGTCGCCCGCATCGCCTCGTTCGGGCCGGAGGAACCGAAGCTACTCGAGGGCTACCGGCCCAACGCGCCGGTCATCACCTTCCAGAACGAGATGAAGCTCCACGTCGGCAACCACACCTTCCGGCTGGTCCACATGCCCGGACACACGGCCTACCAGGCCGCGGTGATCGTCGAGGAAGAGGGCGTCGTCTTCACCAGCGACAACATCTTCTGCAAGGTCCACACGTGGCTCCAGGAAGCGGATCCCACCCGGTGGCTCGAGGCGCTGGAATCGCTGCGGCGGCTGCGGGAAGACACGTTCGTGCCCGGTCACGGCCCGATCTGCGACAAGCGCTACCTCGACGAGCAGGGCGCGTTCATCTGCGAGTGGGTGGACTACGTGCGCAAAGGCGTCGGGCAGGGGATGACGAAGGAACGGTGCGTGGCCGAGCTCACGGCGATGACGGATCGCTATCCGATGGACGTCGGCCAGGACGGCATGGCGCCGAACGTGATGAAGATGAACGTCGCGAACCTGTACGACTTCGTGACGGGCTCCGGAGTCCACGCGCGCAAGTAGCCGGCCACGAGCGCCTCGTCGGCCAGGACTCCAGCGACTCCGGGTGGCGGTCGGCGCCGGCCTGGACGCGATACAACACCATCCGGGTCAGCGCCGTCACCTGGTGCACCTCGCCCGCGGGAAAAATGACGGTGTCACCGGCGACCAGCCGCCGCTCGGTCCGTCCGTCGTTGAAGAGGCCGCTCCCGGTGATCACGTGATAGATCTCGTCGGCGCCGGGATGGCGATGGATCGGCGACGTCTGGCCGGGCTCCCAGCACGCGATGCTGATGTCGCTGTGTGGCGTCGCGGTCAGGCTCTTGTGCACGTGGTGCTGCGGCGAGAATTCTTCCGCGCTCTTCAGGTCGACGAATTCCATGCGCCCTCCCTCTCGGCGGATTCGAACAGCTCGACCGTGCCCCGCGCGTTGTCGGTCAGCGCGAACACCTCGTAGAACTCGATCTGCGGGTGCATGCCGTACCGCTCGACGATGCCGTCGAGCCACGGCCCGCTGTAGAAGCGCCGGGCGTCCTCGAGGGTCTCCCACTGATAGATACCCCCCGCCCAGCCGCTCTCGCTCCAGATGAAGTGCTTGCTGAGCAAGCCCTTCACCTCCCGGAACCCCGGGGCGATCTTGTGGAAGTGCGCGCGGCAGGCGGCGTAGTCGATGTGCGGCGGGAGCTTGTAGCGGACGGTCGCGGTCATCATCCGGCTCACCTCATTCGGTCGTTTGGCCCCGACACGCCGGAGCGCCGGCATGGTAACAAGGCGCGCGGGAGTCGTCACGCCCGGTTTCCGGAAGGGGCGTTGACACGGACCAATGATTAGGTCATCCTAATTCCCCCTGGACTGGGGGCTTAACTTGAGAGTGGGAGGGGCTCACATGCGGAGAACGCTCACGCTCCTGATCGCCGGTCTCGTCGCGGGCGTGCTCGCGGTCGCGGGCGCGGCGTCGGCGGCCGACGCCCCCCCGGAGATTCCGCTGACCATCGACAAGGACCAGTTCCAGCCGAGCGAGGTCAAGGTGAAGGCGAACACCCCGTTCGTGCTGGTCGTCACGAACAAAGGAGCGAAGGCGGCGGAGTTCGAGAGCAAGGACCTCCGCGTGGAGAAGGTCGTGCCGGCCGGGAAGACCGTCAACGTACGGATCCGCGCGCTCAAGCCCGGGGCGTACGCCTTCTTCGACGACTTCAACAAGGCCGCGACCGGCCGCATCGTCGCCGAATAGCGCCGAGGCCCCATGGGCGGCACCTTCGTCATCACGCTCCGCGAGGGCTTCGAAGCCGCCCTCATCCTGGGCATCGTCTACACGTATCTCCAGAAGATCGGCGCGCAGCGACACTATCGCTACGCGACCCGCGGCGGGCTGCTCGGCGTGCTCGCCAGCATCGCCCTCGGCGTGGTCGTCACGGCGCTGTCCGGACCGCTCCTGGATCTGGGCCCGGACCTGATCGGGCTCGGCGTGATCTTCGTCGCGGTGGTCGTCCTCACCTGGCACGGGTACTGGATGCGGCAACACGCCCGCGCCGTGAAGGGCGACGTCCAGCGGCAGATCGACGAAGCCCAGGCGGCCCACCGCATGTGGATCATCGGCGTCATCGCCTTCACCGGCGTGTTTCGCGAGGGTGCCGAGACGGTGCTGTTCATGTGGGGGCTCCTGACCCAGGCGACGTCCACGTCGGGCTGGGCGAGCGCGCTCGGAGCCGTGCTCGGTCTCATCATGGCGGCCTCGCTCGGCTGGGCGATCTTCCGCGGCGGCCGACACGTGAGCCTGCAGCAGTTCTTCGGGGTCACGTCGATCTTCCTGCTGCTGCTGGCCGCCGGCATGTTCAGCACGGGCATCGGTCGGCTCGAGGTGATGGGATTCCTCCCGGCGACGCCGATCGCCTGGGACACCACGTTCTTGCTCGACGATCACGGCTTGGTGGGCGGATTCCTGAACGGGCTGATCGGCTACCGATCACGCCCCTCGGTGCTCGAGGCCGGGAGCTATCTCGTCTATCTGATCGTCGCCGGCGCGCTTCTGGTCAGATCGGGGCCGGCGACGCCGCGGTCGCGCGCGCCGAAGGGGCGTATCCCGGCACACGCCGCCTGAATTATGTACCCCTAGCTCACCGAGCCTGAGCCTCGGACCTACGCATCGCGCGGCGCAGGGAGCCCGCGGTGAATTCGGCAGATACATAGACCAGCCAGCGATCCGGAGCCGATCGATTCCGGTAGCCAGCCAAGTGAGCCCACGCCGCACGAATGGCGGCGCCATGGGGAGGACGCGGCATGGCTGCATGGATGCGATCGGCAGGTATGGCGGCGTGCGTCGTGAGCCTGGCGCTATTCGGCGGAGCGACGCCGGTCGGCGCGGCGTCGCCCGAAGTGCTCGACGCCAAGCTGAAGGCACTCCAGGAGGAGGTGGACGCCCTGAAGAAGGAGATCGAGAAGTCCCGAAAGGCGCCCACCGTCGTCGCGCCACCCGCACCGGCGCCGACGAGCGGGACGCCGCCTCCAGGTGAGCCGGCCCCGGCGACCGCTCCCACGACCGCCGCGCAGCCGCAAGCCCCGCCGGCGACGACCACGCCGTGGATCACCGACTTCAAGATCGGCGGCTACGGGTCGACACGGTTCGAGGCGTCCGATATCGACAAGGTCGGGGACACCTTCACCTTCCGGCGCTTCGTCTTGAGCGGTGACGCGACGATCGCGAACCGCATCCGCAGCGTCGTCGAGCTCGAGTTCGAGCATCTGACCGAGCTGGAAGTGGAAAAATCGGCGCCCTCGGAGGGCGGTCTCCGCGGCTTCTCGAACTCGATCGAGAGCAGCAACGGCTCCGAGATCTCACTCGAGCAGGCGTGGGTCGAATTCATGCTCGCCGAATGGCTTCGGTTCCGTGCGGGGATGCTGCTGGTGCCGCTCGGCCGCTTCAACCTCAACCACGACGACAACCGCTGGGACCTCCCGCGGCGCTCGCTGGTCGACCGCGGCGTCCCGGTCCTTCCGTCGACGGCCGCGTGGTCGGAAGTCGGTATGGGATTCGCCGGGGACGTCGACGGCGGCTCCTGGGGCAAATTCGGCTACCAGGTCTACGTCATGAACGGCGTCACGCTCGACGCGAGCCTGGAGACCGTGGCGCGCGCCAGCGGCGAGCTGGAAACCGAGGTTGAGATCAAGCCGCAGCGTGGCACCGCGAACATCGACGTGAAGAAGGACAAGGCCGGGGCCTTGCGGATCTTCTGGAGCCCGTCCCTCGGCAACGAGATCGGAACGTCGGTCTACTACGGCCGCTACACGCCGGACTTCCTGCCGTCGGAGACGGTATGGTCCCTCAGCACGGACGGCAAGCTCACGCTCGGCCCCTTCGAGATCGAGGGCCAGTACGTGTACACGCGCTGGAACGGTATCAAACGGGTCGCCCAGGGCTTCGCCAACGCCGTCGCCGAGCAGGAGATCGCGGCCGGGACGGCGCCGCTCGACGTGGTCGTCGAGTTCGAGCTGGCCGGCCTCGCCGACTCGAAGCAAGGCTACTGGCTCGATCTGCGCTATCGCTTCTTCCCCGAGTTCCTGCGCGGGACCGTCTTCGGTCGGCCCTTCGAGAATCCGCAGTTCGTCCTGACCACGCGCTGGGAGCAGGTGTGGCTGCACAATCTCGTGAAGGAGATCCTCTTCACCGGGAGCACGCTCAGCGAGATCTCGCGCGAGGACCGCTACGTCAACCGCGCGACTCTCGGGTTCACCTATCGCCCCGTGCCGCTGGTCGCCTTCCAGCTCGCCTACGAGCGCACCTGGACCGACAACGGCAAGAGCCTCGCGTCGGTGACGAACTTCATTCCGGCGCGGCGCAGCGAGGATACGCAGAACTCGTTCCTCTTCGGGGTCGCGTTCGGCTTCTGATGCTCTCGCGGCGTCGATTCCTGGGCGGCGCGACCGGCGCCTGGCTCGTTCTCGGGCCGGCTGGTCTCGCCGCTCAGGAAGGCGTCTTCCTGACCGCAGACGAGGCTTCGCGCCAATTGTTCCCGGACGCCGCGATCACCCCTCGCACCGTGGTCGCGACGCCGGCCCTGCAGCAGCGGATCCGGGATCTGCTCGGGCGCCCACCGAGCCTCTGGGAGGAGTCGTATCGGATCAGCACGCTCACGCGGGCCGACGCCGTCGCGGGATTCGTCGTCGTCGTCGAGGAGATCGGCAAGCACCGGCCCATCACGTTCGCCGTCGGCGTCCGGCCGGACGGCAAAGTGCAGGACATGGCGGTCCTCGCCTACCGGGAGGCGTACGGGGGCGAGATCAAGGACAGGAGATTCCTCGGCCAGTACCGCGAGAAAGGCCTGGGGGACGTCCTGCTTCCATTCCGCGACATTCGTAACATCTCGGGCGCGACTCTGTCGGTGCAGGCGACCGGGCGGGCCGCTCGCAAGGCCATCGCCGTGCTGCGCGCCGCAGGCGACCTCCCGTGAGCTCGGTTCGACTGGTGACCCATGTCAGACCCCGGATGGGCACCCTTCTCGCGGTCACGCTGGCAGGCGACCGATCCAACGTTCCGCCGGACCTCTCGCGCGTCTTCGCGACGGCGGCGGCATGGGAACGCGTGATGAGCCGCCACGCACCGACCACGCCGCTCGCGCGATTGAACCGGCGCGCCGGAGATCCCGCTGGTGTCGTTTCGCGCGCCCTGGCGACCGCGGTCGGTCTGGGTCGTGAGCTGGCCGCGCGAACGGGTGGCGCCTTCGACCCGACGATTGCGCCGCTCGCGAAGCTCTGGCAGAGCGCCGCCCGCCGCGGCCGGCGGCGCGAGAGCTCGAGCGCGCGCGCCGACTGGTCGGCTGGCGCTCGATCGAGATCGCCCGACCGCGCGTCGCGCTGCGCGCGCGGGGAATGGCGCTCGATCTCGGCGCGCTCGGCAAGGGGATCGCGCTGGATCGAATCGCGAGACACCTCCGGCGCGGTGGCTGTCCCTCGGCGCTCGTCAATTTCGGCGAATCGAGTCTCGTCGCGATCGGACGGCCCCCGCGCGGGCGGTGGCGCGTCGCCCTGCGGCATCCCGAAGGCGGCTTCGCCGGCGAGTTCGCGCTGGACGACCGCGCCTGCTCGACCTCGGCGACGTGGGGTCAGACCGTGCGCCTCGGTCGCACGGTGCTCGGGCACATCGTCGATCCCAGAACCGGCAAGCCGCTGCGGCGGCACGCCCAGGTGACCGTGCTCGCGCCCTCGGCCACCGTGGCCGAAGCCCTATCGACCGCGCTCCTCGTCCTGGGCCCTCGGGCCCTGCACGACGTGGCGCGCGACTTCGGGATCGACGCCTGCTGGATCGATCGCCTCGGGATTCGCACGACTCCCGGCTTCGGTATCCGCCGAGCGGCGTAGCCCCGCCATGCGGGAGTTCGCCAAAGGCTCATTCACGCTGCGTCAGGCGCCGCGGCCTCTGCGTCTCATCTACGCCGCCTTCCTCCTGCTGGTGGGCGTCGGCATCGCCACCGAGCTCGGCTTCGAGATCGAGCGCATCGGCCTGACGCCCGCGCGCGTGGCCGCGTACTATCGCGGGGGCGAGGACGCGACCGTCATGACCTTTCCGAAGACCTTCGGCCAGCTGCTCGAGGTCACGCACGCGCATGCCTTCATGATGGCCGTGATCTTCCTGATTCTCGCTCATCTCTTCGCCGCGACATCGACGTCCGGCGCGTTGCGGGCAATCGTGCTCGGCGTCGCCTTTGCCGGCATGCTGGGGAACCTGGCGGCCCCGTGGCTCACGCGGTACGGCGCGGCCTGGTGCGCCTGGATCCTGTTGTTCTCGTGGGCCGCCCAGGGAGCGGGATCCGTCCTGATGGTCGCGGTCAGCGCGTGGGAGTGCCTCACGCCGAGCTGAGAGCGTCCCCGATAGGGCATTGACACCCACCGACCGCGCGTTACCATCCTGCCACGCGCGAGCCGTATGCCTCACCGAGGAGGCAACATGATGGCTGGACCGATCAACCGTCGTACCTTCATCACACGCAGCGGAGCCACCGCGGCCGGGCTCCTTGGCGCGCCGCTGCTCTCGGCCCCACGCGCCCGCGCCGCGGGCGAGCGGCTCGTGGTGGCGGTGGGACAGTGGGGCATCGAAACCCCGTTCGCGTGGCGCTCCAGCCAGTCCGAGAAGACGTTGTGGGACTGCGCGTACGACCCTTTGATCATGCGCGACCCGAAGACCTTCGAATATCGCCCCGGGCTTGCCACGGAATGGAAGCCGTCGCACGAGCTCAGGACGTGGACGTTCAAGCTGCGCTCGGGTGTGCAGTTCCACGAGGGCTTCGGCGAGATGACCGCGGAGGACGTGAAGTTCACGGTCGAGCAGAACCTCAAGCCCGATTCGCAAGGTGGGTCGGCGCCGTTCTTCCGCACGCACCTCGAGCGCATCGAGACGCCCGACAAGCACACGGTCGTGATGCACTTCAAGAACCGGGTCTGGGAGGTGCCGTCGAACTTCACCCAGTTCGTCGGCTACCAGAACATCACCTCGAAGAAGTACATCGAGTCGGTCGGCGAGGACAAGGCGTCCCTTCACCCGATCGGCACTGGCCCCTTCCGGCACGTGGAGGGCAAGCAGGGCGACTATCACCGCTTCGAGGCGGTCGCCAGCCACTGGCGAAAGACTCCCGCGTTCAAGGAGCTGATCATCCGGCGAATTCCCGATCCGGCGACGCGTCTGGCCGGGCTCCGGTCCGGCGAGATCGACATCGGCAACGTGTTCGGCGACTACCTGGATCAGGCGCGCAAGGCGGGCCTCAGGATCCACGAGACGCCGAACGCCGCCTGTCACTGGGTCGTCCTGCAGGGCCAGACGACGCCGGACCGCGAGGACTACTGTCCGACATGCCCGTGGGCAGGCGACCCGAGCGATCCCAAGAGTCTCGAGAACGCGCGCAAGGTCCGGCTCGCGCTGAACCTGGCGGTGAACAAGAAGACGATCGTCAGCGCCCTCTGGAAGGGCATGGGCTCCGAAGCGCCCTTCATGTACTGGTACTACCCCTTCCACAAGGGCTTCAAGACGGACTGGAAGGTGCCGCCGTACGATCCCGAGCGCGCCAAGAAGCTTCTGGCGGAGGCGGGGCACGCCGGCGGCTTCGAGGTCCGGATGAATCCGATGGTGATGACCTACGCGCTCGACGGCCCCGACATGGTCGAGGCGGTCGCGCTCGACTGGGAGAAGATCGGCATCAAGGTCCGACGCGTTCCCGAAGCGTTCAGCAACTTCCTGCCGAAGAACCGCGCTCGCAAGACGAACAAGACGCACTGGGTCTACGGCTCGCCGCCCTTCGACGAGCCCGTGCTCGGCTGGCAGCGCGCCATCTACTCGAAGGGTGCCTTCAACATCCTGTGCGACGGGGCGTACGACGAGGACGTCGACACGATCTCGCGCGAGCTCGACACGGACAAGCGGGCGAGGATGACGCAGGCGCTGGGCCAGCGGCTCTACGACGACTACCGCGGCGTGATGCTCGGGATGCGCTCGCTGACGTGGGCGGTGAGCAAGAAGGTCAACAGCTGGCAGACGCTCGTCTACGTGCCGCTCGAGAACAACTACGAATACGTGGGCTGATCCAGGGGAGGCCCCCATGAACGGTCGGGTCGCTTCGCTCCTCACGGCCGTGCTGCTGGCTCTGGCCGCGAACCCGGCGGGCGCCGCCCAGCCCGGGGAAGCGGTGATGGCGTGGCACGTCACGCTCGCGCCGACGTGGTTCGATCCCTCGACGGCGCCGCCGCAGATCACGCCCTTCGGCATGCTCTACGCCATCCACGACGCGATGGTGCGCCCGCTGCCCGGGGCCAAGATGGGGGCGAGCCTCGCGGAATCGTGGCGGGAGAGCCCGGACGGGCTCACGTACGAGTTCAAGCTCCGCCCCGGTCTCAAGTTCCACAACGGCGATCCCGTCACGGCCGAGGACGTGAAGTTCAGCTACGAGCGTTATCGGGGTGCCGGCGCCAAGGAGCTGCAGACGCGCGTCCGCCAGGTCGACATCGTCGACGCGCTCACGATCCGCTTCCAGCTGAAGGAGCCGTGGCCCGACTTCATGACCTTCTACGGCACGACGGCCACCGCCGCCGGCATCGTCGTGCCCAAGAAATACCTGGAACGAGTCGGCGACGAGGCCTTTCGCAAGAATCCGATCGGCGCCGGCCCGTACAAGTTCGTGAGCCACACGCCGGGCGTCGAGGTCGTGCTGGACGCGTATCCGGGCTACTGGCGGCACGCCCCGTACGTCAAGCGGCTGGTCATGCGCAGCGTCACCGACGGCACCACCCGCGCGGCGATGCTCAAGACCGGCGAGGCGGACATCTCGTACGCGCTCGATGGACCCGATGCCGACACCGTGAGGCGTGACCCGCGGACCCAGATCGTGGCCTCACGCCACGCCTCGATCAACTGGCTCGAGTTCGCGGACCAGTGGGATCCGAAGTCACCGTGGGCCGACCGACGCCTGCGGCTGGCGGTCAACCTCGCGATCAACCGCAAGGCGATCAACGACGCCGCCTGTCTGGGCTTCTGCCCGCCGGCGGGCGTCATCGTGCCCCGCGTCATGGACTTCGCGCTCCAGGTCGAGCCGCCGCCGTACGAGCCCGCGAAGGCCAGACAGCTCCTCGCGGAGGCCGGCTACCCGAACGGCATCGACGCCGGGGACCTCGTCCCGATCCCGCCGTTCTTCACGATGGGCGAGGCGATGGTGAACTACCTGAACGCCGTCGGGATCCGCGTGAAGATGCGCCAGATGGAGCGCGCCACCTTCTATACCGCCTGGCGCGAGAAGAAGCTGCGCCCGCTCTTCATCACCGGCGTGGGCAATTCGGGCAACGCCGCCAGCCGCGTGCAGGAGTTCATCTTCTCCAAGGGGACCTACGCCTACGGCGGCTACCCGGAGATCGACGATCTGTTCGAGCAGCAAGCGCGCGAGCGGGACCCTCGCAAGCGCGAGACGCTTCTTCACAAGATCCAGCAGATCACCATCGACAAGGTCATGTTCGCGCCGATCATGGACTTCCGCGCGCTGATGGGGATCGGGCCGCGCGTGACCGAGCACACGATCACCTGGATCCACAACTCGCCGTTCCCGTCCTACGAGGACATGAAGATCAAGGACTAGCGGCGGTCAGCGGACCCGGTCGCAGATCGTAGAGGCGCATGCCGCCGCGGCGGCCGCCGAGCGCGCTCGAGCGCCAGAGAGCCGGGTCCACGAGCTGCCCTCTCTCCTGAACCCAGTCGGTGATGGGCCGCGCCGCCACGTCGGCGCCGAGGCGGCGGCTGATGAACGGCGCGTCGCCGACCATCACGAA
Source organism: Candidatus Rokuibacteriota bacterium (assembly GCA_003221615.1). Taxonomy (GTDB): domain Bacteria; phylum Methylomirabilota; class Methylomirabilia; order Rokubacteriales; family CSP1-6; genus AR31. The sequence goes on from QHSQ01000103.1 coordinate 22,459, forward strand.
GCGGATCTGCTTGGCTTCGACCATCCGGGCGAGCGTGGCGGGCGTCAGGATCGGATCGAGCCCGTGGAAGCCGCCCATCGCCATCACCGGGTGCCCGAAGCTGATGATGATCGGCGCCGCGAGCCGGGTCGTGGTGGTGGCGAGCAGATAGCGTTCGCCCGCGTGATTCGCCTCGAGGAACGCGACGAGCCCCGAGGGGTCGTACGGCTCGACCGGTCGAATCCGCTGGGGCGTCTCGCCCGCGACGGGAACGAGTCGACCGAGATCCGCCGACGGAATCGCGCCGGCGCCGGGCACCAGCACGCTGCTCAGCGCCCACGCCGATGGGACCACGAGCAGCGCGGCGAGCCCGATCGTGACCGCGCCGGCGGCGAGGGCACGCGCCGAGGGGCCCGCCTGCCCAAGCGGGCCCAGCGGTCGTGACGCGAGAATCACCAGCAGCACGCCCGCTGAAAGGAGCGTGCCGCCCATGAGAGCCAGGTGCAACGGATGGTACTCGCCGAGCCGCCAGCCCATTGCGCTCGCCTCGATGTAGAGCTGCCACGCGGCCGTCAGCAGAAGACACCCGGGCAGCAAGAGGGCGCGCCAGCCTCCACGCAGATAGAATTCGCATGAGCGTACGAGTCCGATCCCGGCGAGAGCCGCGAGCGGTGGCGCCATCGTGGCCAGGTAATAGAAGTGAGAGAAGCCACCGGCGTAGCTGTAGATCACGGCATAGGTGACGAGCCAGCCGAGCCACAGGAGCACCGCGAGGTGCGTCCGGAACAGCGGCCCGCCGATTCTCCCACATCCCGCGCCGGACGCGAGCCCCGCGATGGCGAGCGGGAGGAGCCAACCGACCTGACCGGCCAGCTGACCGTCGGCGAGCCTCAGGGCTCCCGCCGGCGCGCGTACGAAGAGTCGCGACAGGCCGCGGCGGGGTCCCGTCTCGAGCGTACGACTCGCGTCGCTCGCCGCCTCCATCGTGGAGCGCAGGGGTGGCGGAGTCACCGAGGCGGTCGCGGCGCTCCTGAACTCGGGTGCCCGAACGAATCGCCCCATGCCGTAGGGACCGACCACGAGCTCGAGCATCGAGTTCTTGTCGCTGGTGCCGGCGTACGGCCGCCGCTCCGGCGGCGTCAGGTCGTACGCGAGCACCCAGCTCAGCGACACCGCAGCCAGGACGACTCCCGCCACCGCGAGGTGGCCGATCCGGCGCCACCAGCCGAGCGGCGCGCCCACGAAGTAGACCAGCGCGAAGGTCGGGAGGACGACGAAGGCGGCCAGCATCTTCACGTTGAATGCGAGACCGATCAGCGCCATGGCGAGCACGAGCAGCGGCCAGCTGCCCTTTTCGACCGCGTGGGTCAGCGCCCAGGCCGCCAGGAGAAGGACCAGCACCAGACAGCTGTCGGTGTTGCTCGAGCGATCGATCGCGACGCTGACCGGCGTGAGCGCGAGGAAGAGAGCGGCCAGCAAGCCGGCGACGGGCCCGAAGCGGCGCTCGACCAGGTGGTAGAGAAGGGCGACCGCGGCGACGCCCTCCAGAGCCTGGGGGATCAGCACGCTGAGCGCGTGAAAGCCGAAGAGCTTGACGCTCGCCACCTGGATCCAGAGCGCAACCGGCGGCTTGTCCACGGAGATGAACCCGGCCGGGTCGAAGGCGTTGTAGAAGAAGTTATGCCAGCTGAGGCTCATGCTCCGGACCCCGGCCGTGTAGTACTCATTTCCGAAGCCGTTCTGGCTCAGGCGCCAGAGCCGGAGCGCCGCCGCCGCGGCGAGCACCGCGAACAGCCCCAGCCTCAGCGACCGGCGCCAGATCGGCTTCACGTTGTCCATGGGCGGCCAGCAGGATACTAGGACGTCGGGTCGGTTGTCGCCGTTGACACGCCCGAGGAGCGCTCGTTACCATCCGGCCACACTCGCTTGCCGGGGGACGCCAAGCCATGGCCCGATCTCTCAATCGCCGAGCGTTCTTGAAGCGCGCCGGAGTCGCGTCGGCCGCTGTCGTGGGCGCTCCGTTGATCTCGTCGACTCGACCCGCCCGCGCCGCCGCCGGTCACCGCCTGGTCGTGGCCGTCGGCCAGTGGGGCACCGAGACTCCGTTCGCCTGGCGAACGGTTCAAGCCGAAAAGCCCCTGTGGGATTGCATCTACGATCCGCTCATCCAGCGAGACCCGAAGACGTTCGAGTACCGGCCGGGGCTCGCGACCGAATGGAAGCCGTCGAACGAGCTCAAGACCTGGACCTTCAAGCTGCGCTCCGGCGTGAAGTTTCACGAGGGCTGGGGCGAGCTCACCGCCGAGGACGTGAAGTTCACGGTCGAGCAGAATCTCAAGCCGGACGCCGGCGGCGGCTCGTCGCCGTTCTTCCGCATGCAGCTCGACCGCATCGAGACGCCCGACAAGCTCACGGTCGTCATGCACTTCAAGAATCGCGTGTGGGAGGTGCCCTCACTCTTCACGCAGTTCGTCGGCTACCAGAACATCGTCCCAAAAAAATATCTGGAAACGGCCGGCGAGGAGAAGGCGGCGCTCCACCCGATCGGCACCGGGCCGTATCGCCACCTCGAGGGCCGGCAAGGCGACTTCCACCGGTTCGAGGCGGTCGCGAACCACTGGCGCAAGACGCCCGATTTCAAGGAGCTGGTGATTCGCAGGATCCCCGATCCGGCCACGCGGCTCACGGGCCTGCGCGCCGGCGAGATCGACATCGGCATCGTCTTCGGCGACTACCTGGACCAGGCCGCGAAGTCGGGCCTTCGTCTGCACGACGCGACGAATGCCGCTTGCTACTGGGTGATCCTGAGCGGCCAGACGACGTCCGACAAGGAAGACTATTGTCCGGCGTGTCCCTGGGCCGGCGACAACAACGATCCGAAGAGCCGCGAGAACGCGCGCAAGGTTCGGCTGGCGATGAACCTCGCCGTCAACAAGAAGGCGATCATCAGTGCCTTGTGGAAGGGCAAGGGGTCCGAGACGCCGTTCTCGTACTACTACTATCCGTTCCACAAGGGCTACCGTGCCGACTGGAAGATCCCGCCCTACGATCCCGAGCGCGCGAAGAAGCTCCTCGCCGAGGCCGGCTACGCGGGCGGCTTCGAGGTGCGGGTGAACCCGATGGTGATGGTCTACGCCCTCGACGGGCCGGACATCATGGAAGCAGTCGCGCTCGACTGGGAGAAGGTGGGGATCAAGCCCAAGCGCTTCCCGGAGATGACCAGCACGTTCGGGCCCAAGAGCCGCAACCGCAAGACGAACAAGACCCACTGGGTGTACGGCTCGCCGCCGTTCGACGAACCCGTCCTGGCCTGGAACCGCATCATCCACTCGAAGGGCGCATTCAACCTCGTCGCCGAGGGCCCGTTCGACGAGGACATCGACACGATCATGAAGGAGTTCGACGTCGCCAAGCGGGCGACGCTCACGAGCGCGCTCGGGCAGAAGCTCTACGACGGCTACTACGGCGTGATGCTCGGCATGAAGTCGATCACCTGGGCGATGACCAGGAAGGTCGGCGGCTGGCAGTCGCTCGCGTACGTGCCGCTCGAGAACAATTACGAGTACGTGAGCCCCGCGAGCTAGGGCGGCGATGCAGCGCAGCACCGACCGGATCCTGACGACTCACGCGGGAAGCCTGCCGCGCCCGGGCGACTTGCTCGAGCTGATCCAGGCCAAGGCCACCGGCCGACCCTACGACCAGGAGGCCTTCGCCTCGCGGGTCAAGCGCGCGGTGGGCGAGATCGTCCGCAAGCAGACCGAGCTCGGCGTCGACGTCGTGGACGACGGCGAGATGGGCAAGCCCGGCTTCATTCCCTACGTCAACGAGCGCCTCACCGGCTTCGAGCCCGATCCGGAAGGCCGGGGGAGTCCGTGGAGCGGCTCGCGCGAGGTCCGCGCGTTTCCCGAGTTTTACGAGTGGTTCTCGCGCGCGATGCCGAGCCCCGCCGTGCGCTCGCTGCACATGCTGTGCACCGGCCCGGTGACCTACAAGGGTCACCAGCACGTTCAGGCGGACATCGAGAACCTCAAGACCGCGCTCGCGGCGACCGGCGCCGCGGAGGCCTTCATCCCCGCGATCTCCCCGACGAGCGTCGAGGACTGGCAGCGCAACGCCTACTATAAGACCGACGAGGACTATCTCTTCGCGATCGCCGACGCGATGCACGAGGAGTACAAGGCGATCGTCGACGCGGGGTTCCTCGTGCAGATCGACGATCCGCATCTGGCGACCCACTACGTGTCGCGGCCCGAGCTGAGCGTCGATCAGGTCCGTCGCTGGGCGGAGGTGCGCGTGGAGGCGCTCAACCACGCGCTGCGTGGGCTCCCGCTCGAGCGCGTCCGCTGGCACACCTGCTATGGCATCAACATCGGCCCGCGCGTCCACGACCTCGAGCTCAAGCACTTCGTCGACGTCATGCTGAAGATCCGCGCCGGCGCCTACTCGTTCGAGGCCGCGAACCCGCGGCACGAGCACGAGTGGCGGGTGTGGGAGCACGTGAAGCTCCCCGAAGGGGCCGTGCTGATCCCCGGGACGATCACGCAGTCGACTGTGCTCGTCGAGCACCCCGAGCTGATCGCCGAGCGCATCGGCCGGTTCGCCCGCGCCGTCGGGCGAGAGCACGTCATCGCCGGCGCCGATTGCGGATTCGCGACGTTCGCCGGCTCGACCGAGATCCATCCGAGCGTGGTCTGGGCCAAGTTCGAGGCGCTGGTCGAGGGCGCGCGGATCGCCACCAGAGAGCTCTGGGGGCGCGGCTGAGATGGCCGAGCCCGGTCGTCCGCCGGCGGCGCTTCGCAGCGACGACATCGGCTGGCGCGCGCTCGCGACGCGCGGCGCGTCGGTCAAGGTGCTCCGCCACGACAAGGAAACCGGCGGCTCCACGTCGCTCGTCCGATTCGAGGCCGGCACGCGCTTTCCCGTCCACAACCATCCGGCCGGCGAGGAGATCTTCGTCGTCGAGGGCGATCTGCAGGTCGGGCGCGAGCACTTGAAGGCGGGCGACTATCTGTACACACCCCCCGATGTCAAACACGCGGCGTCGAGCGAGGGCGGCTGCGTTTTCCTCGTGACCTTGCCCAAGCCCGTCGAGTTCGTCGAGCGCTGAGGCGCATGCAGCGTTTCATCATCGGACGCGTGATCCAGTCGATCGTCTCGATGTTCGTGGTGTCGGTGGTGGTCTTCGCGCTCGTGCGGCTCTCCGGCGACCCGATCCAGATCATGATGCCGGCGGAAGCGTCGAAGGCGGACATCGAGCTCGTGCGCGCCCACCTCGGCCTGGATCGCCCGTGGACCGTCCAGTACTGGCGCTTCCTGACCCAGGCGCTTCAGGGAGATTTCGGCCGCTCCGTTCGCTTCCGCCGTCCGGCCCTCGACTTGGTGGCCGAGCGCTACGGGGCCACGCTCGAGCTCGGTGGCCTCGCCGTGCTGATCGTGATCGCGGTGGCGCTGCCGGTCGGCGTGTACTCCGCCGTGCGCCGCGGCAGCCCGCTCGACTACGCCGCCCGGGCCTTCGCCGCGCTCGGCCAGGCGGTGCCGCCGTTCTGGCTCGGGTTGGTCCTCGTGCTGATCTTCGGCGTGATGCTCCATCTGCTGCCGACGTCCGGCCGCGGCACGCCGCTGCACGTGCTCTTGCCGGGGATCACGCTCGGCTGGTTCGCGGTCGCCGGGCTCATGCGGCTCACCCGCTCGTCGATGCTCGACGTCCTCGGTAGCGAATACGTCAAGCTCGCGCGCATCAAGGGGCTGCCGGAGCGCCGGGTGATCTGGCGCCACGCCTTCAAGAACGCCGCGCTGCCGGTGGTGACGTTCGCGGCCCTCCTGTTCGTGGCGCTCCTGAACGGCTCGATCATCGTCGAGACCGTGTTCGGCTGGCCCGGGCTCGGCCTGCTCGTGATCGAGGCGGTCGACTCGCGCGACTACCCGATCGTACAGACGGTCGTCCTGTTCCTATCGGCGATGTACATCGGCGTGAATCTGCTGGTCGATATCCTCTATGCGTACCTCAACCCGAAGATCCGGTACTCGCGATGAGCGGCGCCGCCGCGACCGAGACCGCGGTCCTCCAGCGACGCGCCCGAGAGCGCCGCTGGCCGCCCGTGGTCCCGCTTGCGGTCGTCGTCACGCTCGTGCTGTGCGCGCTGCTGGCGCCCGTGCTGGCGCCGCACTCGCCGGTCGAGGGCTCGCTCGGCGATCGTCTGGCGCCGCCGATCGGGCTCGAGGGCGCCAAGCCCGGCCATCTCCTCGGCACGGATCGCCACGGCCGCGACACCTTGAGCCGCCTGCTCCACGGCGCGAGGATCTCGCTGGCGGTCTCGGTCGTCGGCATCACCTTGACGGGCGCGGCGGGCAGCCTCATCGGCCTCCTCGCCGGGTTCTTCGGCGGCTGGGTCGACACGGTGCTGATGCGCCTGGCCGACATCTCGCTCTCGCTCCCGGGCATCCTGATCGCCGTGCTGCTCTCGGTGGTCTTCGAGCCCTCGTTCACGAACGTGATCATCGTCGTGGTCTTTCTCTTGTGGCCGAGCTACGCGCGGCTCACGCGCGGCGAGACGCTCGGCATCAAGCAGCAGGAGTTCGTGTCGCTGGCGCGCATCGCCGGCTGCTCGAACGCGAGGATCATGTTCCGCCACATCTTGCCGAACCTGGCGCCGTCGATCCTCGTGCTGGCCACCTTGCACGTCGGCTACGTCATCGTGCTCGAGGCCGCGCTCTCGTTCCTGGGCGTCGGCATCCCGCCGCCGACGCCGTCGTGGGGCGTGATGGTGGCCGACGGTCGCGGGCTGATCGAGCAGGCCTGGTGGGTCTCGATCCTGCCGGGCATCGCGATCCTGATCACGGTGCTCTCGCTGAACATCCTCGGCGACTGGGTCCGCGACCGGCTCGATCCGAAGCTCCGGCAGGTCTGAGCCGGCCATGGCCGACACGCTCCTGGAGGTGCGGGACCTCCGCACCTACATCTACACGCGCCGCGGGGTCGTGAAGGCCGTCGACGGCGCGAGCTTCTCGGTCCGCCGCGGCGAGACCCTCGGCATCGTCGGCGAGTCGGGCTCGGGCAAGTCGATGACGTGTCTCTCGATCCTGCGGCTCGTGCCCGAGCCGGGCGGGCGGATCGTCGGGGGCCAGATCCTCTTCGACGGCGAGAACCTCCTCGACAAGAGCCCGGAAGAGATGCGCCGCCTGCGGGGACCCCGGATCGCGATGATCCTGCAAGATCCCATGGCCTCGCTGAATCCCGCGATGACCGTGGGGGAGCAGATCGCCGAGACCCTCGCGCTCCATCGCGGGTTGCGCGGCCGCGCCCTCGACGACCGGGTCGTCGAGCTCCTGCGCCAGGTGAAGATCAGCGATCCGGAGCGGAGGGTGCACGCCTATCCGCACCAGATGAGCGGTGGCATCCGCCAGCGGGTCGCCGGCGCGATCGCGATCTCCTGCCAGCCGAGCCTGCTGATCGCCGACGAGCCCACGACCTCGCTCGACGTCACGATCCAGTCGCAGTATCTGCGCCTCCTGAAGGAGATCCAGCGGGAGACGAGCTTGGCACTCGTCTTCGTCACGCACGATCTCGGGATCGTCGCCAAGCTCTGCGATCGAGTGGCCGTGATGTACGCCGGGCGCATCGTCGAGCTCGGACGGACCCGCGACATCTTCAACCGCCCGCGCCATCCGTACGCGATCGGCCTCCTCGATTGCCTGCCGACGCTTCGCCGCGGACGCGAGCCGCTGACGGCGATCGAGGGACAGCCCCCGGACCTCGCCAACGTGCCGGAGGGCTGCAGCTTCACGCCACGCTGCCCGATGGCCGAGCCACGATGCAGCCAGAAGCGCCCGCCGCTGGAGTCGGTCGACAGCGAGCATCTTGTCGCGTGCATTCGCGCCGGCGAGACCGCGACCCTGGGCCGCCGAGCGGCCACCGTGTCACGGGCGTCCGCCGCTCCCGTCGCCGAGCCCGTGGGCAGCGGCGACGTCGTCCTCGAGGCGCGTCAGCTCACCAAGCACTTTCCGCTCGCCCGCGGCACGATCTTCGGCCGGCGATTCGGGACGGTGAAGGCGGTCGACGGGGTCGACTTCGTGCTCCGGCGCGGCGAGACGCTCGGCCTGGTGGGCGAGAGCGGCTGCGGAAAGACCACCACGGCCAGGCTCGTGCTGTCGCTCGAGCGGCCGACCACTGGCGGCGTGTTCTTCCGCGGCCGCGATATTCACTCGCTGGGCCGCCACGAGCGGGGCGGCTACCGCCGGGCCGTACAGGCCGTCTTCCAGGATCCGTTCAGCTCGCTCAATCCGCGGCTGACGATCCGCACCACCGTGAGCGAGCCCTTGGCCCAGACCGAGCCCGATCTCACGCGCGCCGAGCTCGCCGAGCGGGTGGCCGCGTCGCTCACGCGCGTCGGGCTCCAGCCGCGCATCGCCGACGACTATCCCCACGAGCTCTCGGGCGGACAGCGCCAGCGGGTCGCGATCGCCCGCGCGCTGACCACGAACCCGGAGTGCATCCTGCTGGACGAGGCCGTGTCGGCGCTCGACGTCTCGATCCGCGCCCAGGTGATGAACCTCCTGCGCGAGATCCAGGATCGCTCGGGCGTGAGCTATCTCTTCATCGCCCACGACCTTGCGGTCGTGAAGTACGTGAGCGCGCGGATCGGGGTGATGTACCTGGGCAAGCTCGTCGAGACTGCGCCCGCGGACGAGCTCTACGCGAACCCGCTCCACCCGTATACGCAGGTGCTGCTCAGCGACGCGCTCCCCGCGCATCCCGACGATGTGCGCGACGAGGTCATCCTCAAGGGCGAGGTGCCGAGCGCCTTCAATCCGCCGTCGGGATGCCGCTTCCATCCGCGGTGCCCCCAGGCGATGCCGATCTGCGGTGAGGTGGAGCCGCCGCTACGCGAGCAGGCGAGCGGCCACCCGGTGGCCTGTCACTTGTACTGAAGCCAGGCTGCGGGAACCTCGACGTAGGAGCGATCCAGCTCGCCGGCCGATGCGCAGCCCACGAGCTTGAGGGTGCGGACCAGGTCGGCACGAAGAATCTGAATGGCCCGCGCGACTCCCGGCCCGCCGCCCGCGCCCAGCCCGTAGGCGTAGGCGCGGCCGCAGAGCACCGCGCGGGCCCCGAGACACAGCGCCTTGGCGACGTCGCTGCCCCGACGGATGCCGCCGTCCAGCAAGACCTCGGCGCGGCCATTCGCGGCGCCGACGACCTCCGGTAGCGCTCGCAACGTCGCGGAGACCCCGTCGAGCTGGCGGCCGCCGTGGTTGGACACCACGAGCGCCTCGGCACCCTCGTCGATGGCCCGGCGCGCATCGTCGCCCGTCAGCACACCCTTGATGACGATCGGCCCCCTCCAGACGTCGCGGATCCAGCGAAGATCGGCCCAGGAGACCGTCGACTGCTCGAGCGCGGCGGCGACGTCGGCATACGGCATCGGGCCTTGCCCGGGGATCACCACATTGGGGAACGACATCAACCCGCCGTCGGACAGAAAGCCGGCGAGCCAGCGGGGCCGCGCCAGGAACTGTGGCAGGAAGGGAAGCCTCGCCCAGGTGCTCGGACCCAGGAGCTCCTTCGTACCATTGCGCACGTCACGCTCGCGCAGCCCCGAGACCGCGGTGTCGATCGTCACCGCGAGCGCCGAGAAGCCCGCGAGCCGAGCCCGCTCGATCGTGGCGCCGGCGACCTCGCGACCGCCGACCAGATAGAGCTGGTACCAGACGGGTCCGATCGACGCCGCCTTGACGTCTTCGAGCCTGCAGCCCGACAGGGTCGAGAGAATGTAGGCGGTTCCCGCGGCGCCGGCGGCCCGGGCGGCCGCCTCCTCGCCGCGCGGGTAGAACATGCGGCTGCTCCCGACCGGCGCCAGGAGAAACGGAAGCTCCAGGCGTCGCCCCAGCACGGTCACGTGGAGATCGCACTCGGGAATCGCGACCGCGTTCCGAGGTCGGAGGATCACGTCGTCGTAGACCCGGCAGTTCTCCCGCAGCGTGAGCTCCGCGTCGGCGCCGCCGTCGATGTAGTCGAACACCGCGCGAGGCAACCGGCGCTCGGCCAGGCGGCGGAGATCGGAGATGTTGACGACGCGAGGCGAATCGACCGCGTATGGCATGTCTGGGCGAGATTCTAGCGCAGGATCAGATACCGAAGAGGTAGCGGCCAACGGCACTAGCGCCCGGATGGATCTCGACGCGCCCGCCCGCTCGAGAACACGCGCGCCGGTGTCAGCGGGAGCGCGGTGATCGAGACATCACGCGGCGACAGCGCGTCGCACACGGCGTTGGCCGTAGCGGCGCCGAGACCGGGGTTGCCGCACTCGCCGAGGCCGCGCAGGCCGAGCGGGTTGGTCGTTGCGCGAACTTCCTGGTAGAAGCCGTCGACCGGAGGGATGTCGGCCGCCGCGGGCAGCGCGTAGTCCATCAGGGTCGACGACAGGAGCTGGCCCTCCGCGTCGTAGGCGAGGCTCTCGTGCATCGTGTTGCCGATCCCGAAGGCGACGCCGCCGATCAGTTGGCCGTCGACCAGCGCGGGATTGACGGCGCGGCCGACGTCGGCGCCCACGACGACGCGTCGCAAGGTGACGACGCCGGTCTCGGGATCGACGTCGGCGACCACGGCCGCCGCGCACCCGGCGTAGGTCACCTTCGGCACCTCGAACGAGGCTCCGGCCGCCAGACGCCGCTCGCGTGCCAGGTCGGCGAGCGTGAGGCGTCGCCCGCGCGCCTCGACGACACCGCTCGCGTAGGTCACCTCGCTCTCCGGCACGCCCCACGCCTCGGCCGCGCGCTGGCGAGCCTCGGCGATCAGCTTCGCCGCCGCGAGATGCGCGGCGTTGCCGGCGGTGACGGTCCCGCGCGAGCCGTAGGTGCCGACGCCGCTCTCGACGGCCGCGGTATCGGCGTGTCGCACGTCGAAGCGCGAGGCCGGCAGACCCAGCGCGTCGCCGAGAATCTGGGCGAGCACGGTCTCGAGCCCGGGGCCCATCGATGAGGCGCCCGTGTCGACGATGAGCCTGCCGTCGGGACGCGCCTCCACCTGGGTGGTCTCGAAGGGCCCGAGACCAGTCTTCTCGACGTAGATCGCGAGCCCGATCCCGCGGCGCGGCCCCGACGGCCGCGCGTTCATCGCGGCCTGCTCGGCGCGCGTGCCCGCGTAATCCAGGCGGCGCAGCAGCTCGTCGAAGAGCGCGGGAAAATCACCGGAGTCGTAGACGGTGCTGACTCCGAATGACTTGGTGCCGCAGTCGTAGGGCATCTCGTCAGCGCGGATCAGATTGCGACGGCGGATCTCGGCCGGATCGATCCCCAGGCGCGCGGCCGCCTGATCCAGCAGGCGCTCGCGGACGAAGTTGCACTCCGGGCGCCCGGGCGAGCGCAAGGTGCCGGCCGGCGTCTTGTTGGTCACGACCGACCAGAGATCGCAGCCATAGTTCGGCACCCGGTACGGACCGGGCAGTAGCGCCGCGCCGAACTCGGCGGGCACCAGCGCCGCGGTGCGGACGTAGGCGCCGATGTCCGCATGGATCACCGCGCGCATGGCCAGAATGCGCCCGTCGCGATCGAAACCCATCTCGATCTCGTACGCAACCTCGCGCGCGTGGTTGGCGGCCATGAGGTTCTCACGCCGGCTCTCGATCCACTTCACCGGGCGGCCGAGCTTCAGCGAGGCGAGCGGCACCAGGATGTCCTCGGGATAGAGCTCCCCCCGGACGCCGAAGCCGCCGCCCACGTCCACCTCGGTGAGGCGCAGAGCACCCACCGGGATGCCGAAGATCGGCGCCAGGATCGTCCGGTTGATGTGGATGCACTTGGTCGAGCCGATCAGGTGCAGCTCGCCGCCGCGCGGGTCGGGCGGCACCGCGACGAGCCCGCGCGTCTCCAGCGCCGCCGCGGTCTGCCGCGGGTAGGTGAACCGCTCGCGCAGCGTGAGCTGGGCGCCGGCGAGCGCCGCATCGGCGTCGCCCACGCGCATCGTGATCGTCGCGACGTTGTTCGAGTCGGTGCCCGCGAACAGCCGCGCGGCTCCGGCCCCGAGCGCCTCGCCGGTCGAGGCGCACGCGGCCAGCGGCTGGTAGACGACGTCGATCCGGTCGAGCGCGTCGCGGGCGATGTAGGGATCGTCGGCGACGACGAGCGCCACCGGCTCGCCCACGTAGCGGACGACGTCGCGGGCGATGGCCGGTTGCAGGTACCGGTCAGTCCCTTTCGGCGCGGGGACGCGGTTGGGGATGATCGCGGCGGCCGGCACATCGGCCGCCGTCAGCACGACATGCACGCCGGGCAAGTCCCGCGCGCGCTTTGCGTCGATCGACACCAGCCTCGCGTGGGCGTGGGGGGAGCGCAGCACCGCGGCGTGGAGCAAGCCCGTCACGCGGACGTCTTCGACGAAGCGGCCCGTGCCCGCGACGAACCGATCGCCGCCCAGACGAGGGTGAGCCTCACCGATCATCGCGCCATCCTAGCACTGTGGTAGCGTAGCGGCGCGAACCGTGACGGGATCCCAGGAGAGCGCCATGCCGCGCCCCGATACGATGAAGGCGATGATCCTGCCGGAGTTCGGAGCTCCGCTCCGGCTTGCGACGGTGCCCGTGCCGAAGATCGGGCCCAACGACGTACTGCTCCGCGTCCGCGCGACGGGCGTCGGGCTGACCGTCGTGATCATGACCCGAGTTCCCGGCCGTGTGACGTCGTTTCCGCGGATCCCCGGCCACGAGGTGGCCGGGGAGGTCGTCGAGCTGGGCTCCGAGGTTGCCCACGTCAAGGTCGGCGATCGTGTCACCTGTCACTTCTATCTGACCTGTGGCGTCTGTCACTTCTGCCGGAGCGGGCGCGAGACCTTGTGTCCGGCTTCGCCCGGCAACGTGGGCATGGCGTGCGACGGCGCCTACGCGGAATACATGGCGCTCCCGGCCCGGAACATCGTGGCGATTCCACAGAGCGTCAGCGACGTCGACGCCGCGATCGCCGCCGACGCGATCGCGACTCCTTATCACGCGTGCAGGGAAGAAGCGCGCGTTGGCCCCGGCGATCTCGTGCTGATCGTGGGCGCGGGCGGTGGAGTCGGCATCCACGCCGTGCAGATGGCCAAGCTCGCGGGCGGGTGGGTGCTGGCCGCCGACATCACCGACGACAAGCTCGCGGCCGCGAAGGACAGCGGCGCCGACGCGCTGATCGACGTCCGCCGCGGCGAGCTGGCCGGACAGGTGATGAAGCTCACGGGCGGCCGCGGCGTGGATGCGGCCATCGACTTCGTGGCCTCGCGGGAGACGCTCGACGGCTCGCTCAAATCACTGGCGCGTGCGGGAAGGCTCGTGATCATCGGCAGCCGGCCCACCGCCGCCTTTGGCGTGGACTCGAGCTTCACCGTGGATCCGCGCCACGTGCTCGGCTCGATGCTCGAGATCCACGGCTCGCGCTACGTCACGCTGACCGAGATCGCGCAGACGCTCGAGCTCCTGCGACAGAAGCGCATCCGAGCGATCGTCAGCCGGACGTTCCCGCTCGAAGGCGCCGAGGAGGCGCACGAGCTCCTTCGAAAGAATTCGCTGGTCGGCCGGGCCGCGCTCGTCCTCGGTTCCTGACGCCTCAGCGCGAGCCGAGGAATGTCTTGGCTCGCGCGATCTCCGGACGCGCGGTGTCGGCCTTGCCGGTCAGCGCGACGAGCTTTTCGTAATAGCCGGCGGCCTTCGGCCGATCGCCGGCCACCTCGGCCGCTCGCGCGGCGCCGTAGAGACTGCGGTAGCGGTTCGGATTCTCCTTCAGCGAGGCCTCGAACTCGCGGAGCGCCGCGGAGGCCTGGCCCTGTTGCAGGAGAAGCTCGCCGAGCAGCTCGCGCATCGGGTAAAGCCGGTTCTCCATCGCCACGTGCTTGACGCTGCTGTCCTCGCCGTCGGCCGCGGCGCGCATGAGCTTCAGCGCCTGGTCGGATGGACCCTCGGCCAGGGCGACCCAGGCCGAGACCGCGAGCATCTGCTCCTCGGTCCGGTCGGCCCAGTAAGATTGATTCGATTTCTCGAGCGCGGTGCGCAGCTCCTGCATCGCCTGGATCTCTTGCTTGGCCCCGGCCAGGTTGCCGCTCCGGGCCATGCCGAGCCCGCGGGTGAAGCGCACGAGCGAGTCGGCCTGTTGCCGTCCGGTGCTCACGACCGGCAGCGCGGCGGCGCCCACCCAATCGCCGCGCTCGAGCACGTAGCGCGCGGGAACGACCGCGACCGCCGTGAAGCCGGCGATGTTCGGGTATTCCTGCTTCGGCACTGCGGCGATCTGATCGACCAGCGCCTTCGTCCTCGCGTCCTGCGCGAGCTGCAGATGCGCGTACACCATGAAGTCGGTCGCGTGGTAGTAGTCGGGCTGGATCTCCAGCGCCGAGCGGTTCGAGGCGATCGAGTCCTCCCACATCCCAACCATCGAGTAGATGTGCGACGGCATGTGACGGGCGTGGGGCGCCGCCGGCGCGATGCGGCCGTACGCGGCCGCGATCTTGATGCCCTTGTCGGCGAGCGGTGGATAGTCATAGGCGTGGACCAGGTAGTGCGCCACGCCCGGATGGTCGGGGTTCTGCTTGAACAGGCGCTCCAGGATCTCCGCCGACTTGAGCTGGTTGGCGTAGGTCTTGTCGTTCTTGGGTGCCGAGGCCTGCAGGGTCAGCGCGTAGTAGACGGACGCCTCGAAATCATCGGGGTAGCGCTGCGCCAGCTGCTCCATCGCCTTCGTGTAAGCAGCCATCCTCGTGTTCAGCGGCACCTTGTCGTGATCGCGGTAGTAGGCGCCGATCGCCTCGATCCAGTCACGCTCACGCTGGGTCTTCGGCCCGATCGCCCGAGCCTTGTCGAGCGCCTCGGACGCCGCCACGGCGTCTTTCGGCGAAGGCGCCCCCGCCAGCGAGTTTCCGAGGTAGTTCACGGCCAGCCCCCAGTACGCCATCGCGCACTTCGGGTCCTGCTGGATGACGCCGTCGAACACCGTGCGCGCCTCCGTGAACCAGTACGAGTGCAGCATCGCCACGCCGCGCTCGAACTGCGCCTGCACCTTGGCGTCGCAGGAGGTCGGGAACGAGACCTTGCCGAGCTTGTCCTGGGCAAGCCCGGGGACCGTGAGCGCCGCGAGGACGAGGACAACCGCGATCGAAGCCAGCGCCGTCTTCATACAGCCTCCTTGCTTCACTGGTGCCGTTTCTCCTGGGATCCACGCAGGCTCCTGGCGCCGTACGCGCCGAGCAATTCGTCGAGGAGCTGGTGGCGTACTCGCGGCGGGCATACCCGCGGCCCAAGCTCACCCGGCGCGCGCCGCCGATACTGCGACCGAGGGAGTCGCGACCCGGCTTGCCCTAGTGCCGGCCGGCGCGAAGGACGCGCCCGGGTAGCACGCCCGTGTGCTTGCCGTGCTCCAGGACCACCTGGCCGCCCACGACGACGTGCGACACGCCGTCGGCGCCCTGCACGCGACGCGGCGTGCCGGACGGTCCGTCGTGGGTGACTTCGTCCTCCTTGATGCCGATCGACGCGAGGTCGAACACCATCAGGTCGGCCGCCAGTCCTTCGCGAATCATGCCGCGGTCACGCAGGCCCATGATGCGGGCGGGCTGGAAGGTGTACCGGCGGATCGCGTCCTCGAGCGTGAGCAGCGCGCGATCGCGCACCCACTGGCCCAGCACGTAGCTCGACTCACCGGCCGTGCAGAAGTTGGTGTTCAGGTGAGCGCCGGCGTCCGACTGCGTCGGCAGCGCGTGGCCGCTCTTCACCATGTCGGCGATCTGGGTCTCTTCCTCGTTCGAGCGCGTCATCAGCTGGAACTCGGTGTCGAGCCCTTCCTCGAGCGCCAGGTCGAGCATGACGTCGGCGACGTGCTTGTTCTGCTTCTCGGCGAGCGCCGTGAGGCTCTGGTCGACGAGCCCCTGATTCTTGGCGAGCTTCACCTTGCGGACGAAGATCGAGCTCCAGGGCACGAGCCGGCCCGGCACGCCCGGCCGCCGCCGCTGGGGCTTCAGCGCTTGGTCGCGCATCTTCGCGCGCCGCTCGGAGTCGGCGAGCGCGGCCAGCCGATCGGCGGGGCGCAGCTGCATGACGACGTCCCACACGTCGAGGTTGTGGAAGAAGGTCGTCTTCTTCAGCGTGAACCGCGGATTGAAGGGGATGGCCCGCAGCAGGTTGTAGAGCTGGGCACCTTCGCGCGAGGCCTTCTCCACGTACGGCCAGGCATTCGTGTCGAAGCTCAGGAAGAACACCGGGCGGCCGCTCGTCACGGCCACGTCGCGCAGGTGGTCGAGATCGGCTGGGCTTGGCTTGCCGGCGCCCTTGGGCAGGATCTCGATGATCCCGCGGTTGAACTCGCCGAGCGTGCGGCCGAGGGCCACGCGCTCCTCGTCCGCGGCGAGCCGAGTCGGCACCGGCTGGCCCTGCGGACCCGCGTGGGTCGGAGAGTCCGTCGTGCTCCATCCCCACGCCCCGGCCTCGAGCGACTCGCGCAGTAGCCGCTGCATGTGAGCGATCTCGTCCGGCGTCGCGGCGCGGTCCCAGGCGGCCTGGTCCATCGCCGAGAGGCGCAAGGGATTGTGGCCGACCAGCGGCATCAGGTTGAGCCCGAGCCCGATGTCGATCGCGTTCAGGTATTCGTCGAAGTTCTCCCAGTTCCACGGAACGACGGACGCGAGCGAGCGCACCGGGATGTCCTCGACGCAGCAGAACGTCGCGAGCATCGCGTCGCGATGCTCGGGCCGCAGCGGGGCCAGGGTCAGGCCGCAGTTGCCCATGAGGACCGTCGTCACCCCGTGCCAGATCGAGGAGGTGCAGAGCTTGTCCCAGAACGGTTGGGCATCGTAGTGTGTGTGGGTATCGATGATGCCGGGCGCCACGAAGTGCCCCTCGGCGTCGATCGTCGAGGTCGCCGCACCCCGGATCTTACCGATCTCGACGATCGCACCGTCCTTGACCGCGACGTCGGCGCGATAGCGGGAGAAGCCGGAACCGTCGACGACCATGCCGTTCTTGATGACCAGGTCGTAAGACATCAGTACCCTCCCAGGCTGAGCGGGAGCTGCTCGATTTGTGGGCGATTGTCCCACAGAAACGCGGGCTTCGTCAGGAGTCTCTCTTCATCCGAAAGCGCGCCTCGGCCGGCGGGCCGGCAACAGCGGCTTCTGACCGGGATGCAGCTGCTGGTCGACTGCGTCGAGGATGATCGCCGTCATCGCGTAGTTGCCCATGAGCGCGGCCAGCTCGAGGACGCCGCGGCGCCCGAAGAGGTCGACCGCGCGGGCAAACGTCGCAGAGCTGAGCTTCCGTTTGCGGAACAGCTCGCGCCCGAACGCGATGATGATCGCCTCGCGCTTGCCCAGTCGCTTGCCCGGTCGCCCGATGGGCTGCCGGCGCTTCACGACCTCGATGATCCGCGCATCGAGGCCTTCGGCCAGGGCGGCCGGCTCGTGCGCGGTCCACTCGAACTGGTTGTCGAGCTCGCGCGCCGTCACGAGGATCGCCAGCTCGGTCAGGCGTCGATCCAGCGCGGTCTCGAAGCGCAGGTACTGATTGGCCGCTCTCAGGTAGCCTGCGAGCTTCGGCGAATGGAGCCAGATGCCGCTCGGGCCGCGCAGCCCGACCAGGGTCCGACTCTGAGGGCTCACCACCGTGTCGTAGTGCTGCCGGCCCTCCGCGTCGAGCTCGTGCCGCTCGAGCAGCGGCAGGCGCGACAGGGAAGCCTCATGTACGTCCCGCGGCAGCCTCAACGCTTGTGCACGTACTTCGTCAGTCGCTTGCCTCCCGCCTCCGCGAGGTAGATGTCGCCGACCGAGTCCACCCAGAGCCCGTGGCCCGAAGGCGAGTCGAAGCGCGCCAGCACCTTGCCGTTTCGATCGAGGATGCTGACGGACGGCCTGAGCTCGCTGACGTAGGCGACTTGCCGCGCGTTGAAGTAGATGTCGGTCGGACGATGGATGTCGCGCCACTGGGAGACGAACTTACCGCTCCCGTTGAACACCTGGATGCGGCTATTCTCCCGATCGCAGACGTAGACGAACCCCTCCGGATCGACCCACAGGCTGTGCGGCAGGTGGAACTCTCCCGGCTCGTGCTTACCCGGTGTGCCCCACGAGGAGAGCAAGGCACCCTGGGCCGAGAAGCGATGGACCCGGCTGTTGCGGTAGCCATCGGACACGTAGAGATCGCCCGACGGAGCCACGACCATCTCGGTGGGCTTGTTGAACGGCCCGGCCGAGCGCGGCGGCAGCTCGATGTCCTTCGTGGCCCCCGTGTCGGACGGCTGGCCGCGCGTACCCAGGACCATCAGGGGCTTGCCGTCCAGGGTGAACTTCAGCGCCACGTGGTCGTCCCGGTCGGTGAGATAGATCACGTCGTCGATGATCGCGATCCCGTGAGGATCCTTGATGGCGCTGCTGCCCCAAGAAGTGAGGTAGCTGCCGTCGCGATCGAACACGACGATCGGCGGATCCTTGCGCTGAAACGCGTAGACGCGGTCTTGCGAGTCGGTCGCCACCGCGCTCACCGGACCCCACGTCCAGCCGGCGGGCAGCTTCGCCCACGATTCCACCACCTCGTATTGATAGCTGCCGCTGCCGACGGTCGTCATGAGGGCCTCCATGTCGCGTGACGGTTGCGCCGATCCTGCGCCTTTCGGCCGTCACGCGCAACACACCCGCTCGGAGGTATGATTCGGCCACCGCGGACCGAACGAAGAAAGGAAGGGGCCCTATGCCAGGCAACACGGACCTGTTCGAGATCATGCAGACGATGCGCGCGATGCGCCGACTGAAGCCCGACCCGGTGCCCGACGAGCTGATCAAGAAGATCCTCCAGGCCGGCGCCTGCGCGCCCAACGGGGGCAACACGCAGCGCTGGCGGTTCCTCGTGATCAAGGACACGAAGATCAAGCAGGGCGTGCAGGTCTGGTACAAGCGCGCCTTCGACGAGGTCGTCGGGCCGCGCTATCTGAAGAGCGCGCCGCCGCCCGGCGTCAGCCGCGAGCAGTACAACCGGCAGCACGCGGCGGTGGAATATCTGACCGACCACTTCCACGAGGCTCCCGTGTGGATCGTGGCGTGCCTCGAGGAAGGAACGACGGCTCCTACGCGCAGCTCCGGCGCGTCGATCTATCCGGCGGTGCAGAACATGCTGCTCGCGGCCCGCGCCCTCGGGCTGGGCGCCACCCTGACGACCCGGCATCTCCTGTACGAGAAGGAGGCCGAAGCCGCGCTCGGCCTCCCGCCGGGGGCTCACTCGTACGCGATCCTGCCCATCGGCTACCCGATGGGGAAATTCGGACCAGTCGGCCGCGGGCCGCTCAAAGAGATCGTCTTCCAAGACCGCTGGGGCACTCCCTACCAGGGCGTGTGAGCGGCGGACGGGAGGTCATCCATGGCCATCAAGCTGATCCACCACGTGAACGTCCAGATCAGCGATCGGGAGCGGACCCGGGCGTGGTACGAGAAGGTGCTCGGCGCCGAGTTCCTCGACCGGGGCCCCGCGCTGAATCGCCGGCAGCTCCAGCTGAGACTCGGCTGCGGCGAGATCCACTTCACCGTGACGCCGCGCCCGATCATCGTGGCGTCGAGCCACTTCGCGATCGAGGTCGACGACTGGGAAGCCACCCTGGCCCATCTCGATGAGCTCGGCATCCCGCACGTCAGGACGTCGGCCGCCAGCACCGGCACCGACATCGGCGGCACCGACCCGCAGCAGGGGCGCCGCGAGGACAGCAGCGAGCACTACACGTACATCAAGGACCCGGACGGCAACCTGATCGAGCTCGTGAACCATCCGCTGGGACTGCAGGACTCCCAGGGCCGAAAGGTCGAGGTCACGCACAATCCCAAGGGGCTGCGCTGGGTCCAGATCCCCGGGTTCGTCGAGGCCGAGGCCGGGCGCGAACGATGAAGTGGTGTCGCGTCCAGATCGGCGAGCGCATCAGCTACGGCCTCGTGGAGGACGACGAAATCGTCGAGGTCGACGGCGATCCGTTCGCGGACCACCGCGTGGGCCGGGCCCGCCATCCGCTCCAGCGGGTCAAGCTTCTGCCTCCGATCATGCCCCGTGTGCTCTACGCCGCGGGCCCGAACTATCGCGGTCATCTCGAAGGCATGGCGAAGCGGCGAGGGGAGCCGCCGCGCTACCCGGCGCGGCCCGAGCCGAAGCTGCGCTCCGTGAACGCGATCATCGGGACCGAGGACGAGATCGTCGTGCCGAAAGAGTCGACGGGAGCGGTGCAGCCCGAGGGCCAGCTCGCGGTCGTCATCGGCAAGAAGGCACGCAACGTCTCCCGCGACGAAGCGCTGGACTGCGTGCTCGGCTACAGCATCGGGAACGACGTCAGCCAACGCGAATGGCAGAAGACGGATCGCACCTTGTTCCGCGCCAAGAACTGCGACACCTTCAAGCCGTTCGGCCCGTTCGTCGTGACCGGGCTCGACCCCGCCAAGCTCCGCATCATCGTCCGTCACAACAAAACGGTGTGGGAAGACTTCTCCTCGGCCGACCAGATCTGGGACACGGCCACCTGGCTCCACGAGATGAGCAAGACGGCTACCTTGCATCCCGGCGACGTGCTATGGATGGGCACCCAGGGCGCCGACGGCGACATGGTGCCGGGCGACGTCATCGAGATCGAGATCAGCGGCATCGGCGTGCTCCGCAACTACGTCGTCGCCGAACGGTAGCGCCCCGGGAACGAGATGAAGATCGCGACGCCCGACCTGGTGACGAACTCGTACTTTCCGGCTCTGGCGGCCGAGGAGCTCGGTCTCTATCGCGAGGAAGGTCTCGACGCTCACGTCGAGCTGTTGCCCTCGCTCGACGCCGTGAACGCGCTGCGCGACGGCGCGGTGGACTTCGTGGCGGGCGGCGCCCACACGACCTTGCTGGCGTTCCCGGGCTGGAAGGGCTCGAAGCTCGTGGTCGCCCTCTCGCAGGGCACGCCCTGGCTCCTGGTCCTGCGCGCTGATCTTCCAGCCCGCCGGGGCGACGTCTCGGCCGTCAAGGGACTTCGCATCGGCGCCGCTCCAGGACCCGACCGTGCGCTGCTCCAGCTCCTGCGCGAGGTCGGCGTCGATCCGGTGCGCGACGGCGTCAAGATCGCTCCGGTGCCCGGAGGGATCGATCCGGGCGC
This sequence comes from Candidatus Rokuibacteriota bacterium, assembly GCA_003221615.1. Lineage (GTDB taxonomy): Bacteria > Methylomirabilota > Methylomirabilia > Rokubacteriales > CSP1-6 > AR31. The sequence continues at coordinate 43,537 of QHSQ01000103.1, forward strand.
GTCCTTCGGCGTCACCGCCGCCGAGGCGCTCGAGCGCGGGACCGTCGATGGATTCTGGGCGAACGCGCTGGGCAGCGAGACCGCCGTGCGCCGCGGTGTCGGAAGGATCATCGTGGACGTCCGGCGAGGGGATGGGCCGCGCGACGCCGGCCGGTACACGTTCGCGGCACTCTCGACGACCGAGGCGCTGATCGCTCGCGAGCCGGAGCGCGTCGCCGCGGCGGTGCGCGCGATCGTGCGCGCTCAGGGCATGCTCCGGGAGAACCCCGCGCGCGCGACCGAGGTCGGGCGGCGACGTTTCCCGGCCGCGGCCGCGGAGATCATCGCGGCGGTCGTGGAGCGCGACCTGCCGTTCTACGACCCGGCGATCGAGGAAGAGGCGGTCGCCGTGATGAACGGCTTCGCCCGCTCGATCGGGCTCCTCACGGGGCCGGTCGCCTACGAGGACACGGTCGCCATGCGCTTCCGAAACCTCTGGGTCGGCTCGGGCGACAGGCGGTAGCGCGCGGCGCCAGGCCTCAGCGGGCCTTCAGCTTCACGTCCTCGTAGGGCGCCGAGTACCCGTGATAGTGGATGAGCCCGAGCCCGGATTCCGCCACCCGCGGTCCATAGCCGTTGAGGAACGCGGGCTCGAAGAGCGGCGCGAAGATCGCCTTGTCGTGCATGAGCTGCTGGATCTTGTGCAAGATCGCCTCGCGCTTCTTTCGATCGGGCTCCGAGGCCTGCTCGCGGAAGAGTCCGTCGATGTCGGGATAGCCGCCGTAGGCGTACATGCCGTCCGATAGCACGAACGCTTCGATGCGCGTCGCGGCGTTGCCGAACGCGGCGCTGCCCCCGCGGTAGAGATTCTTGAGCTTCTTCTCCTGGTTCGCCTTGATCATGGCGGCGCGCTCGAGCGGCTGCACCTTGATGCGGATGCCGACGGCTTGCAGGTAGTTCGCCACCACTTCGGCGATCGACACGTACACGAAGTCCGCCGAGATCAGTCCGGCGTCGAAGCCGTTCGGGTAGCCCGCCGAAGCCAGAAGCTGCTTCGCTCGTTGGGGGTCGTAGGGATAGAGGGGCGCGGCCCAAGCGAAGTCGAACCCGCTCGGGATGATGCTGCCGGTGGCCCGGGCAAGACCAAGATATTCGGCCTGATTGATGGTCTGACGATCGATGGCGAGATTGGCGGCCTGGCGGACGCGACGGTCCGCCCACGGTGATTTCGGGTCCCACTGATCGATGATGACGATCCACTCGGTGAACGCGCCGCCGGTCGCCTTCAGCGTGAGCCCCGGGGTTCTCCGAATTTCCTCGGCCAGCGCGCCGCGGATCGAGTAGGCCACGTCGGCCTCGCCGCGCTTGAGCATCGCCAGGCGGGTGGACTCGTCCGGCACCGACTTGAAGACGAGGCGCTTCACGCTCGGGGCTTTGCGCCAGTACTGCTCGTAGGCCTCGAGGACGAGCTCGACGCCGGGGTTGAACGAGACGAACTTGTAGGGGCCGGCCCCCACGGGCGCTTTCTTGAACGCCTCGTCGCCGACCTTCTCCACGTACTTCTTGGGCACGATCCAGGCTGCCCCGGTGGCCGGCGTCCCGAAGAAGGTCATGAAGTCGGCCCACGGCTGCTTGAGCCGGAAGCGAACACGGTAGGGGTCCACGACCTCGACGGCCGCCATGCGCGCCTTCATCATCGTCGCCGCGGCGCCGCGGTACCGGTCGAACGAGAACTTCACGTCCTCCGCGGTGACCGGGTCGCCGTTGTGAAACTTCACGCCCTGACGCAGCACGAACTCGTAGACGAGGCCATCCGGCGAGACGCTCCAGGACTCGGCCAGGCTCCCGGCTTGCGGCTTGCCCGGCATGGGCTTCACGAGCGCGTCGTGGAGCGCGTACAGGACCAGGAACGGCGTGATGAGCCCCGGGGTCTCCGCAGGGTCGAAGAAGGTCGGCGCGAGGGAGAAGTGGACCGCCCAGGTCATCTGTCCCGACGGCGCTTCGGAGCGCGACGGAGCTTGCGCGAGAGCCCCCGGGACGGGGGCGGTGGGCCCGAACACGAGCGTCGCGACGAGCACCACCGAGAAGACGCAGGAGAGACGCCGGGCGCATTTCATGGGCCGTTGCCTCCAACGGATCCGATTCGTTTGCGACCGCCACTCCAACGGGGAGCTCTGCCGGAGCACGCGGATCATAGTCTTACTCCAGGCCGTACTCCGCCCAGTGGGCGTCGACGCGGTCCAGGTCTTCCTTCGGCGGCACCGAGCGCGCCGGGAACCGATGCTTCCGGGTCGCGTCGACGCCGACCTTGGACGAGAGCACCGTCTTGCGCTCGAGCTGGTCCACGTCCTCCTCGGCGGTCGACGGATCGAGCGCGACACCGGCCGTGGCGCGATTCACGTAGAGGTCGTGCTCGGGCTGGACGTGCCAGGACATCGCCCAGAGGACCTGGAAGTAGTCGCGGATGTCGATGTCCTCGTCGACGACGACCACCCACTTGGAAAACGACGGATCGTACGCCCAGACCGCCCACATCGCGCGCTGGGGCAGGGCGGGATGCTCGCGGCGAAGTGAAATCGCCAGAAACGCGGCCCCGCCGCCGGCTTCGAGCAGGTGGACGTCCCGCACGGGAAGCCGCAGCTCCCGGCGCAGATGCTGGAGCAGCGCGACGTCGCGCCCGGTGCCGCGGATGCAGCTCGACTCGCTCGGCGGCATCTGGCTGAAGAAGGCCTGGTAGATCGGATCGGCGCGATGGGTGATCGCGGTGACCTCGATCACGAAGCTCGGCCCCGACGAGCCCATGTAGCCCGTGTACTCGCCGAACGGCCCCTCGTGCTCGCGTACGCCGGGCGGCACGAAGCCCTCGATCACGATCTCGGCGTGCGCCGGGACCTCGAGGTCGTTCGTCTCACACTTCACGACCTCGAGCGGCTCGCCGCGCAGGGCGCCGGCGACCCCCAGCTCGTCGCCGCGGATCCGCGCGACCGAGGTGAGCGGCACCGGCGGATCGCAGCCGATCACGACGGCGCACGGCGTCGGGTTGCCCTTACGCTCGTTCTTCATGATGTGCGCGTACATGTCGCGCCAGGTGGTGCTCAGGAAGAGGCCGAACTTGCGGGGCCCCTTCAGCATCAGGCGGTAGGTGCCCATGTTGCGCTCGCCGGTCTCCGGGTCGTGGGAGATCACGCACGGTCCAGTGACGTACGGGGCCGGGTCCTGGTCGCGCGTCCATAGGCAGAGCGGAAGCGCCGTCGCGTCGATCCGGTCACCGGTCTGGATCACGTCCTTGACCGGGCCCGTCTTCACGCGGACCGGAGGAATCGGATGGCTCTGAGCCCGGGACCACTTGTCGGCGATCTGGTCGACAGTGGTCTCCAGGGCGAGAGCGTAGACCTCCGGCGAAGCGCCGAGGACTCCGGCAACCAGCGGCATCCGATGGCCCTTGACGTGCTCGAACATGACCGCGGGCCGCCGCGCCGGGGGAATTCTCTGGAAAACCCGGCGGATGACGGCCGCGACCTCCCAGTTCGGATCAACTTCCTTCTTCACGTGGTGGAGCTTGCCGCGAACTTCAAGGGCGGCGAGATACTCGCGGAGATCCTTGTAGGCCATGTCTCATGCCCTCATGAAGTCTTTCCGGGCCGGTAAGGGTGCCGGTCGATCCAGTGCCGCGCGATGTCGATCCGGCGGCAGATCCACACGTGCTCGTGGCGCTCGACGTAGTCGAGGAAGCGCGTGAGCGCCGCGGCGCGCCCGGGCCGGCCCATGAGCCGCATGTGCAGGCCGAGCGACATCATCTTCGGTCGGTCGGCGCCCTCCGCATAGAGGACGTCGAAGGCGTCCCGAACGTGGGCAAGCCACTCGTCGCCGGTGGCGAAGCCGCCGGGCAGCCCGAACTTCATGTCGTTGTTGTCGAGGGTGTAGGGAACGACGAGATGCGGCTTGCCCGACACGAGGGTCCAGTATGGCAGATCGTCGTTGTAGGCGTCGGCGTCGTAGAGAAATCCGCCTTCCTCGACGACCAGGCGGCGCGTGTTGGGACTGAGCCGGCCGGTGTACCAGCCGAGCGGTCGGCTCCCTGTCACGCGCGTGAGGCTCTCGACGGCGCGTCGGATGTGCTCGCGCTCGACCTTCTCGCTCACGAACTGGTAGTCGATCCAGCGCCAGCCGTGGCTCACGACCTCGTGCCCCGCTTCCACAATGGCGGCGGCGGCCTCGGGATGGCGCTCGAGCGCCATCGCCACGGCGAAGACGCTGATCTTGATCCCGTAGCGGGCGAACGTCCGCATGAGGCGCCAGAACCCGACGCGGCTGCCGTACTCGTACATCGACTCGACCTGAAGATTTCGCACGCCCTGGAGCGACGGCAGACCGACGACCTCTTGCAGATACGACTCGGCCTCGGCGTCCCCGTGCAGGGTGGAGCGCTCGCCGCCTTCCTCGTAGTTCATGACGATCTGCAGCGCCAGGCGAGCGCCGCCGGGCCACTTGGGATCGGGCGGCATCTTGCCGTACCCGACGAGGTCGCGCGGGTACTCTCCTCGGAGGGGGCCTCGACGGCCCCCTCCGATGCCTCCCCCAGATCGACTTGCGCCGGCGGAGCCGGCGCTCGAACGCGGTCTCTTTCGCCGGTGAGGGCTCATACGCGGCCGATGCCCGTGGCGCCGAGGTTGTCGGTGGTGTCGGGAGAGCCGGGGGCGCCGGCGGCGGTGTAGTGGGCCAGGGCGGCGTCGAGGCCGGCGCCGGCGGCGGCGCGGTGGCCTTCGCGGCGGAGCACGTCCTCGAGCGCGGCCAGGCACAGGAGCACGAGCTGGCGCTGGGCCGAGTAGCCCATGGTGCCGATGCGCCAGATCTTTCCCTGTAGCTGGCCGAAGGCGGCGCCGATCTCGACGCCGAAGTCCTCCACGAGCCGGCGCCGCACGCGCAGCTCGTCGACGCCCTCCGGCACGACGACGGGCGTCAAGAAAGGGAGCCGATGCTCGCGCGGTTCCTTGCCGAAGAGCGACAGCCCCGAGGCGTCGAGCCCGGCGCGCAGCGCGTCGCCGTGCAGGCGGTGTCGCGCGAAGCGCGCCTCGAGGCCCTCGTCGTGCACGGCGCGGAGTGCTTCGCGTAAGCCGTACACCATTGCCGTGGGTGCCGTGTGATGGTTGAAACGCGCCGGGCTCCAGTAGTCGGCGAGCTGACCGAGGTCGAGGTAGTTGCTCTGCACCCTGGTCCGCCGGCCCCTGATGACGGCCTCGGCCCGCGCGTTGTAGGTGATCGGCGCCAGCCCCGACGGGCAGCTCAGACACTTCTGGGCCCCGGCGATCGCAACATCGATGTCCCACCGATCGACGGCGACCTCGCACCCGCCGAGCGTCACGACGCAGTCGGCGACCAGGAGCGCTCCGTGATCGTGAGCCAGACGCGCGATCTCGGCGAGCGGCTGGAGGGTGCCGGTCGAGGTCTCGCCGTGGACGATCGCGACCAGCTTGGTCCGCCCGGCCCTGAGCGCGCCCTCGACGGCGGCGGGGTCGATCAGCCGCCCCCATTCGCCGCGCACCGCGACCACTTCGGCGCCGCAGCGCTCCGCGATCTCGATCAGCAACAGGCCGAAGCGACCGAACTCGGCGACGACCACCCGGTCGCCGGGCTCGATCAGCGAGGCGAGCGCCGCCTCGAGGCCGGCTCGGCCGGTACCGGGCACGGGAAACGCGCGCGCGTTGGTGGTCTGGAACGCGAACCGCGTGAGCTCCATGACCTCGTTCATGATCTGCGTGAACTCCGGGTCGAACTGACCCAGGAGCGGTGTCGACATCGCGCGCAGGACGCGCGGGTCCGCCATGGCCGGCCCGGGGCCCAGGAGGACGCGCGGACTGGGAAGGAGATCGCCGAAGGACATGCCGCCGGGAATTATAATTGAGCCCCGCGGCGGACCACGTGCCCGACAAATTCACCGGCCGGCCCATGAGGCGCCTCGAGGATCCGCGGCTGCTGCGCGGCCAGGCCCTCTATGTCGATGACCTGCGCTTGCCGGGGACCCTCCACGTGGCGTTCGCGCGCAGCATCTACCCGCACGCGGGCTTCCAGGTCGACGCGAGCGCCGCGCGCGCGGTCGCAGACGTCGTGGGCGTGTTCACGGCGGCCGACCTGTCGGCGGAGCGCGGCTTCCGCGAGATCCCCGGCGTCATCGACCATCCGGCGCTCCGACCGTGCCGGCAGCTTCCGCTGGCGCGCGAGAAGGTGCGCTACGTCGGCGAGCCGACCGTCGCGGTGGTGGCCACGAGCCGTTATGCGGCCCAGGATGGCGTCGAGGCCCTGCAGATCGCCTACGAGCCGCTCGACGCCGTGCCCGACGCGCACGCCGCCGTCGCTCCGGGCGCGGCACTCTTGCACGACGGGGTTCCGGGCAACGTCGCCGCCGATTTCGTCGTGAAGGCCGGCGACGCGGACCGTGCGTTTCGCTCGGCCGAGATCGTGACGCGCGGACGCTACTACGTCCATCGCTACACCGGGATGCCGCTGGAGACGCGCGGGGTCCTGGCCGACTACGAGCGCGGCACGGGCTGTCTCACCGTGCGGTCGTCCACCCAGTGGCCCCACACCGTGCGCGACGCGCTCCGCGACGTGCTCGGGCTGGCCGAGCACCAGGTTCGCGTGATCGCGCCCGACGTGGGCGGCGGATTCGGCGTGAAGCAGGAGATCTACCCGGAGGAGATCCTGCTCGCGCTCCTGGCGATGCGCCTCTCCTCTCCGGTGAAGTGGATCGAGACGCGTCACGAGCACCTGACCAACGCCGCGCACGCGCGCGAGCAATGGCACGACATCGAGCTCGCGGCGCGCCGCGACGGGACGATCGTCGGGATGCGCGCCGAGCTGCTGGCGGATGCCGGCGCCTACACGCGAAGCCTCGGAGTGCTCTGCCCGTCGATCACCGCCGCCAGCTTGCCCGGGCCTTACCGGATCCGCGACTACACGTGCCGGGTTCGCGCGGCGCTCACGTGCAAGGCGCCGGCGGCGGCCTACCGCGGCGCCGGCCAGCCCGAGGCCGTGTTCGCCATCGAGCGAGCCCTCGACCGGCTCGCGCACGAGCTCGAGATGGATCCGGCCGAGGTCCGCAGAAAGAATTTCATCCGTCGCGACGAGTTCCCGTGGGAGCTCGGGATCTCGTCGGCCCAGGTCCCGGTGGTCTACGACAGCGGCGACTACGAGGCGGCCCTCGACGCCGCGCTGACCCTGGCCCGCTATGCCGACCGCCGCGCCGAGCAAGCCTCCGAGCGCGCGAAGGGCGAGCGGGGCCGCCTGCTGGGCATCGGCGTCGCCGCCTACGTGCTCCTCACCGGACTCGGGCCTCACGAGGGCGCGGTACTGCGTGTGGATCCGACCGGACACGCGCTGCTCGTCACGGGCGCCTCGCCTCACGGCCAGGGAACGGCGACGGCGCTGGCGCAGGTGGTGGCGGACGAGCTCGGGATCGAGCCCCGCGAGGTGACCGTGCGGCACGGCGACACCGCGATGATCCCGTTCGGCGTCGGGACCTACGCGAGCCGCAACGCCGTCGTGGCCGGCAGCGCCGCGCTCGTCGCGGCTCGGGCCGTTGCGGAGAAGGCGCGCCGCCTGGCCTCGCATCGGCTCGAGGTCGCCGAGGGCGATCTCGAGCTCGCCGACGGAGTCGTCCGCGTCGTCGGAGCTCCGCACCGCCGGCTCTCGCTCGGCGAGCTCGCGCTCGCGTGCGCGCCCGGCTCGCCGCTGCCGGAAGGCATGAGCCCCGGCCTCGAGGCCACGCACTATTTCCTGGCGCCGCGGCCGACCTTCGCGAGCGGGGTGCACGTGGCCGTCGTCGACGTCGAGCGCGAGACCGGGCGGGTCGAGATCGTCGACTACATCGCCGCCAGCGACGCGGGGCGGCTGATCAACCCGCTCATCGTCGAGGGCCAGATCCACGGCGGCGTCGCCCAGGGCGTCGGTGGCGCGCTCTACGAGGAGCTCGCCTACGACGAGCATGGGCAGCCGCGAGCCCAATCCCTGATGGAGTACACGATGCCGAGCGCCGGCCAGATTCCCGCGATCAAGATCGTCAACCTCGTCACGCCGAGCCCGCTCAATCCCCTCGGCGTGAAGGGAGTCGGCGAGGGCGGGACGCTGGCGCCGCCGGCGGCGATCACCGCCGCCGTCGAGGACGCGCTGCGACCCTTCGGTGCCCGCATCGTGGGCACACCGATCCGGGCCGAGGACGTGCTCAGACTGATTCGCCGGTCTTGACGCCGGCTGGCAGTCGGTCTTAGGTTGCTGAACGATGATCTCGCGGACCACCGCGGCTCAAGGGGGGCTCATGAAGACCAGGACCGTGTGGCTCGTCGCCCTGCTGCTGCTCGCGCTGCCGCCGTGGCTCTCGAGCGCCGAGGCCCAAACGAAGGTCCGGTTCGCGCTCGACTGGCAGATCCAGGGCCCGCAGGCTCCGTTCATCACCGCCAAGGCGCTCGGCGCGTTCGCCACCCACGGTCTCGACGTCACGATCGATCGTGGCACCGGCTCGCAGAAGACGATCGAGCAGGTGGCGACGGGGACCTACGACCTCGGCTACGGCGACATCAATTCGATGATCGAGTACAACGTCAAAAATCCACAGACGCCGCTCATCGCCGTCGGCATGGTGCTGAACTCGCCACCCTTCGCGTTGCTCTCGCTCAAGCGGTACGGGATCCGCGAGCCGAAGGACCTCAAGGGCGCCAGCATCGGCGCGCCGGCCGGCGACGCGCCGCGGCGGCTCTGGCCGATCTTCGCCAAGAACGTCGGGCTGCCCGCCGACAGCGTGACCTGGACCAACATGGCGCCGCCGCTCCGGGAGCCGGCGCTGGTGAAGGGCGACGTCAAGGCCATCTCCGGCTTCTACTTCACCGGGTTTCTCAACCTGACCGAAAACCTGAAAGTGCCCGAGGCCGACGTGGTCGCGTTCAAGTACAGCGAGCACGGCATCGACCTCTACGGCAACGCCGTGGTGGCGCGGGTCGACTGGCTCAAGGGCAACGAGGAGACCGTGCGCCGCTTCCTCGCCGCGCTCAACACCGGCTTCAAGGCGGCCCTCAAGGATCCCAAGGCCGCGATCGCGCACATCCGCGCGGCCGAGCCGCTGACGAACGAGAGCACCGAGCTCAAGCGCCTGCAGCTCGCGATCAGCGCGAACATGATCAACGACGAGGTGCGGAAGAACGGTCTCCTGGCCATCGACCCGGCCCGGATGAGCCGCGCGATCGAGCAGGTCGTCGCAGCGTTCGAGCTCGGGGCGAAGCCCACCGTCGCGCAGGTGTTCACGGGCGCCTACCTGCCCCCCGCGTCGGAACGGAAGCTGGACTAGCACGCAACCGGAGCAGGAGGCCAGCTTCGTGAGCCCGGGCGCCCAAAGGGTGGAAGCTGCCTTCAACCCGTGCGGAAGCGGTGGGGGGGCTTGGGGGAGGAGCGGCGCAACGCTCCCCCCCATGTACTTCTGAACCCCCAGGCGGTCGCGATTCGCGGCGTCTCCTACGACTACGTGACCGGCGGCCGCGTCACTCGCGCGCTCGCCGATGTGACGCTCGACGTGCCGCGCGGGTCGACGGTCGCGTTCGTGGGGCCGAGCGGCTGCGGCAAGTCGACCTTGCTCAAGCTGATCGCGGGCCTGCTGAAATCGACGGACGGCGTCATCGCAGTCGACGGCCGCTCGGTCGTGGGGCCGCTGAAGAACGTCGGCATGGCGTTTCAGAACCCCGTGCTCCTGCCCTGGCGCAGCGTCCTCGACAATCTCTTGCTGCCGCTCGAGATCCTCCGCGAGAACGGGGACCCGCGCGCGCCCGACCGCGTGCTCTGGCGCGACAAGGCGATCGCGCTGCTGGGCACCGTCGGGCTCGCGGGCGCCGAGCATCGTCAGCCGCGCGAGCTGTCCGGCGGCATGCGCCAGCGGGTGAGTCTCTGCCGGGCGCTCATCCACGAGCCGGCGCTCTTGCTGCTCGACGAGCCGTTCGCGGCGCTGGATGCCTTCACGCGCGAAGAGATGTGGGAGCTCCACCAAAAGCTCCGGCTCGAGCGCGAGTTCACCGGGGTGCTGGTGACCCACGACCTGCGGGAGGCGATGTTCCTCGCCCAGACCATCTTCGTGATGTCGGCGAACCCCGGGCGCATCGCCCACGTCCATCAGGTGAGGCTCGGCGTCCCGAGAACCCTGGAGCAGCTCTACAGCCCCGAGGCGACGGCGCTCATGCAGACGATGCGGGAGCAGATCCGGCCGAGCCGACAGGCCGTGGCGTGACGGCTCGCCTGCGACGGCTCGTCCTGCCGCTCGGGGTCTTCGCGGGGCTGGTCCTCGTCTGGGAGCTCGCGGTGCCCGCATTCCGGATCCAGCAGATCGTGCTGCCGGCGCCGAGCGGGATCGTGCGAACGATGGTGCAGATGGCCGGGCCGATCGCCTTTCACGCCCGGCACACGCTCGTGACGACGTTGATCGGCTTCGGCGCGGCGGTCGGCCTCGGCCTGCTGCTCGGCTTCCTCATCGGGGCTTCGGTCACCGCGCGCGACGCGCTCTATCCCTTGCTGGTCGGCTTCAACAGCGTTCCGAAGGCGGCGGTGGTGCCGATGCTCGTGATGTGGTTCGGCATCGGCGCGGTGCCGGCAGTGCTCACGGCGTTCCTGCTCGCGTTCTTCCCGGTCGCGGTCAACGTCGCCCTCGGGCTCGCGACGCTCGAGGCCGAGCTGCGCGACGTGCTGCGGGTCCTCGGCGCCTCTCGCTGGCAGATCTTTCGTAAGGTCGGCGTGCCGCGAACCATGCCGCTGTTCTTCGCGTCGCTGAAGGTCGCGGTCTCCTCGGCGTTCGTGGGCTCGGTCATCTCCGAGACCGTCGCGTCGAACGCCGGGATCGGCTATCTGATGGCGGTGGCGGCGTCCGACTTCAATACGCGACTCGCCTTCGGCGGTCTGTTCGTCCTGGCCGCGATGGGCGTGGCCCTCTACGGGGTCTTCGCGGCCATCGAGCGCCGGGTGACTGGCTGGGCCTATGCCGAGTAGGGTAGTGTGCGCTGCAGGCCGTCGCGGGGCTGGGGCCCCGCCGGCCGAGGCGCACTCGTAAATTGTAGTGCTCCGGGGAGACCGACCATCGACCTCCTGATCCTCGACTGGCTGAACGTCGGCCTTCGCTGGGTGCACCTGATCGCCGGGATCGGGTGGATCGGCACCTCGCTCTATTTCATGTGGCTCGACGCCGCGTTGATCCGCGCCGACCCGCCGCGAGGCGACGTCGAGGGCCACACGTGGCTCCTCCACAGCGGCGGCTTCTATCTGGTCGAGCGACGCAAGCTTCCGCCGGGCCAGCTTCCGTCGCCGATCCACTGGTTCAAGTGGGAAGCCGCGATGACGTGGCTGACGGGCTTTCCGCTCCTCGTGCTCGTCTACTACCTGACCCGCGGCGTCTACCTCGTCGATCCCGCGGTGTCGGCGATCACGCCGGGCCAGGCGGTCGCCGTCGGGATCGGCGTCCTGATCGTCGGTTGGGCGGTCTACGATCTCCTGTGGAGCTCGCCGCTCGCTCGCGGCTCCGGGCGCGCGGCCGTCATCGTGTCCTGGGTGCTCCTGCTGGCGGTCGTCTACGCGCTGACGCACGTGCTGAGCGGACGAGCCGCCTACATCCACACCGGCGCGATGCTCGGAACGATCATGGTGGCGAACGTGTGGATGCGGATCGTGCCGGCGCAGCGCGAGCTCATCGCGGCGGCGACGGCCGGGCGGATTCCCGACGCGACGCTCTCTCGACGGGCCAAGCAGCGCTCCACGCACAACAGCTACGTCACGTTCCCCGTGATCTTCATGATGCTGAGCAATCACTACCCGGCCACCTACGGGCATCCGCTGAACTGGCTGATCCTCTGGCTACTCATCGCGGTCGGCGTGGGAGTCCGTCACGTGATGATCGCCCGCGAGCGCGGGCGTCCGGCGGACTGGTGGCTCGTCCCCGTATCCGCGGCGCTCGCCGGCGTCGTCTATCTGACGTCACCGGCCTGGCTCGGCGGCGCCCGACACGGCGGTGCGCGCGTCGGCTTCGTCGCGGCGAAAGAGGTGATCGACCGCCGCTGCGTCTCCTGCCATTCCGACAAGCCGAGCGACGACGTCTTTCGGATCGCGCCGAACGGCGTCACCTTCGAGACGGCCGAAAGCATCCGCGCCCGCGCCGAGACGATCCGCGCGCGCGTGGTCGTGCTGCGCAACATGCCGCTCGCCAACAAGACCGGCATGACGGAAGCCGAGCGCGATCTGATCGCGCGCTGGCTCGATCAGGGCGCGCCGATCGACGGCGGGGCCGGAAGCCGCTGAGGCATGCCGGCCGGAGTCCTGACGGTGAACCTCCTGAACCGAGCGAGCCGCGACGAGTTCGAAGGCGCGCTCGGCGGCATCTTCGAGCGCTCGCCGTGGGTCGCCGCTCGTGCGATCGAGGCGCGCCCGTTCGCCGGCGTCGCGGCGCTCCACGCGGCGATGGTCGCCGTGGTGCGCGGGGCTTCGCGCGAGGAGCAGCTGGCGCTGCTACGCGCTCATCCCGATCTGGCCGGCCGAGCCGCCCGCGCGGGAGCGCTGACGAACGAGTCGTCGGCCGAGCAGTCGAGCGTGGGCCTGGATCGGCTCGACGACGAGGAATACGAGCGCTTCGGCCGGCTCAACGCTTCGTATCGCGAGAAGTTCGGCTTTCCGTTCATCATCGCCGTCCGCCGGCACGACAAGACGTCGATCCTCGCCGCGTTCGAGACACGCCTCGGTAACACCGCGGCCGAGGAATTGGAGACCGCGCTCGCGCAGGTGTTCGAGATCGCAGGGATTCGGCTGATCGGCTTGATCCCGGAGCGATGAGCCCGGAGCGCTCGGCCGGGCTCACGACCCACGTCCTCGACACCTCGCGCGGCCGTCCGGCGGCCGGGCTACGGATCGATTTCTCGCGCGTCGACGCCGACGGACAGCCGCGCTTGATCAGGACCGTGACGACCAACGCCGACGGCCGAGTCGACGCGCCGCTCCTCGGCCCGGGCGAGATGGAAGCCGGGCGGTACGAGCTCCTGTTCCACGTCGGCGCCTACTTCCGCTCGACCGGCTCGGCGCTCAGCGATCCGCCGTTCCTCGACCAGGTGCCCGTGCGATTCGCGATCGCGGAGCCTACCGCTCACTACCACGTGCCGCTGCTCGTCTCGCCCTACGGCTACGTGACGTATCGCGGTAGCTGACGACTCAGCCCTCGAGAACCTCGACCGGATCGCCGACGGCGACGCGCCCCGGCTCGATCACCCGGCAGTCGAGCGCCAGACGGCCGCCGCGCTCACGAACGATGCGCCGCAAGATCGAGACGTCCTGGACCTGAGTATCGGGATCGTACGTCGTCATCACGCATCGCTGGCGCAGCGACGCGACACCGATCAGCGCGCCGCCAATGCGCAAGCGCTTGCCCGGCCACGACCGCTCGGCGTCGGCGGTGGCGCCGCTGACCAGGATGTTGGGGCGGAATCGCCGCCGGTCCAGGCCGAGCGCCGCGATGGCGCCGTCGGTAGCGACCAGCAGCGGGAGCACGTCGAATCGCTCGGGCCCGTCGAAGCGGACCAGCCGGACGTCTGGCCCGACGGCCCCACGAAGCCGCTCCGCGAGCACCTCCGAGCCCCAGGGCTGGCCGTCGACGAGCGGCTCGCCGTCCGGACCGAGGCTCGCGCGAAACCCCAGCAGGGCCGGATGACTGCGCGCCGTGAGGACGTCGCCGGCGTCCCGCACGTGGACCACGCGATCGCCCGGGACTCCGTCGGCCGTCAACATCGCGACGTCGAGCTGCTCGCCGCCCATCGATTTCACCGGATAGCGCCAGATCTCGCCCACGACCATCGATGTCTCGTCCCTTCCATCAGTCGACCGCGTGACGTTCGGTCCAAGGTTTAGACCGTGGTTGGAGGCCCAGGGATTCGGGCGCGGCGGCTTTCGGTGAACGGGAGCGCCGGAGGGCTCGGGCCACGGTCTTGCGGCGCGGTGTTCGCCCGGAGTAGGCTGACGGGACTCGCGGCCCGGCCGCGCGTCGACCCTGAAACGTCAAGAGCTCAGAGGCGCGCCTCGCCGGCGGGGCCCCAGCCCCGCGACGGCCTGCGGCGCGCACAACACGCCGAGCCCGCGCCGAGGCGGGCGGCGAGACAGGCGGAGCACGACGATGAAGCCGACCATCCTGCCCGAGACACCGCAGCCATCACCCGCGCACGAGGAGCTCTGGTCGAGCGACGCGATCGCGCGCATGCTCCAGGCCCTCGAGGTGCCCTGGGTCTCCCTCGTACCCGGCGCGAGCTTTCGCGGGCTTCACGACAGCCTCGTGAACCACATCGGCAACCAGCGTCCGCAGATGATCCTCTGCCTGCACGAGGGCGCCGCGGTCTCGGTCGCGCACGGCTACGCCAAGGCCAGCGGGCGGATGATGGGGACGATTCTGCATTCGAACGTCGGACTGCTGAACGGCAGCATGGGGATCTTCAACGCCTGGTGCGATCGTGTCCCGATGCTGATTCTGGGCGCGACCGGGCCGTGGGACGCGGCAAAGCGCCGTCCGTGGATCGACTGGATCCACACCGCGTCCGATCAGGGCGCCCTGGTCCGCGGCTACACCAAATGGGACAACCAGCCGGCCTCGGTGCCCGCGGCGTACGACGCGCTCCTGCGTGCCGCGCAAATGTCGACGACGGCGCCGTGCGGTCCCACGTACGTCAACCTCGACGCCGCGCTTCAGGAGTCGAAGCTCGGCGCCCTGCCGCCGCTGCCCGATCCGTCGCGCTTCGGCGCTCCACAGTCACCGCGTCCCGCGCCCGAGCTGATCGCGCGCGCGGCGTCGGTCCTGTCCGGCGCCACAGCGCCCGTCATGCTGGTCGGCCGCGGCAAGCGCACCCTCGAGAGCTGGCGCGCGCGGGTGGCGCTCGCCGAGAAGCTCGGCGTCAAGGTGATGACCGACCTCAAGACCGGCGCGAGCTTCCCGACCAAGCATCCGTTGCACGTTGGGCCCCCCGGCACCTATCTCTCGGAGGCGGCGGCTGCCGCCGTGCGCGAAGCCGATGTGATCCTGGCGCTCGACTGGATCGACCTGGCGGGGACGCTCAAGCAGGTCTACGGCGATCGGCCGATCGGCGCCCAGATCATCGCCGCCTCGTGCGACGTCCACGTCCATCGCGGCTTCAGCATGGACTACTTCGGTCTGCCGCCGGTCGACGTGAACCTGCTGGCCGAGCCCGACGTGGTCGTGCCTCTGCTCCTCGAGGCGTGCAAGGCGCGCACCGTCGTCGCGGCACCGGCGAGCGCACCGGCGCCGAGTCGCCGAGCGTACGACGTCCTGAGCCTGCGCGCCGTCGCGGCGGCGCTCAACGAGGCGACCGAGGGTGTCGAGGTGTGCCTGACCAGGCTGCCGCTCGGCTGGCCGGGAGAGGCGCGGCATTTCTCGCATCCGCTCGACTACCTCGGGGGTGACGGCGGCGCCGGGGTCGGGGCGGGTCCGGGGATCACGGTGGGAGCGGGTCTCGCGCTGAAGGGCTCGGGGCGGATCCCGATCGGGCTGATCGGCGACGGTGACTACCTGATGGGGCTCACCGCGCTGTGGACCGCGGCGCACTACCAGATCCCCTGTCTCTTCATCGTCTGCAACAACCGCTCGTTCTACAACGACGAGGCGCATCAGGAGCGCGTCGCGCGCATGCGCGGCCGCCCGGTCGAGAACAAGTGGATCGGTCAGCGGATCAACGAGCCTGACATCGATCTCGCGGCGCTCGCCGCGGCGCAGGGAGCCAAGGGCATCGGTCCCGTCACCGATCCCGACCAGCTTCGGAGCGCGATCGCTGAAGGCGTGAAGGCCGTGCTGAACGGTGCGGTGTGCGTGATCGACGCGCGCGTGCGACCCGGGTACGACGCCGACATCAGCGGCGAGCGAGCGACGCGCCAGGAACCGGTGGGCAGAACGTAAGGTTGCGCGGGAGCCGCCGGCGCTCGCCGGCAGCTCCCGCGGCGACGTCAGGGCGCTTGAATCTCGTGGGAGACCGCGAACATCGAGACGACGGTCTTCTGGCCGCCGACGTCGGTGTAGCGGGCCTCGACGACCTCGCCCGGCCGAACGTCGGCCATCGCGACTTGCGCCGTCGGGGCGATCGTGACCCGGTCGCGATCCTCGATCACCACCTGGGCACCCTCTCGATCGACGTCGGTCACGCGCCCGCGGACCCCCACCTCGTCACCGTTCCTGACCCACATCGGCGCGGCGACCGCGGTCGTGGTGAGCAGCACTGTCAGCGGCACGAGTCTGAAAAGCCACTTCGTCATGCGAAGTCTCCTTCCGTCGTTTTTTGTGCGGCATCACGCCGCCCCCACACGCGGCGGCCCGATCATTCTTTGGCAAGCGGTGTGCCAGACAGAAGTGGTGCGATTGCCGATGCTTGGGCACCATGCCTGCCGGACTACCCCGGCCGACGTGTCACTGTTACACGCGAGCGCGAGGTTTTTACCTTCTCCTTCGTTTGCGCAGCGCTTGTGGCAAGTTAAGGCCAACGCGGGGCACGAGAGCCCGGCCGGGAGGGAGCGATCATGGCGCGACTGACTCGCGATGAGGTGCTGAAGAAGGCCGAGGCGCTCAAGAACTGGGGCAAGTGGGGTCCCGACGACGAGCTCGGCGTCCTCAACTACATCATGCCCGAGGACATCGTCAACGCCGCACGGCTGGTGAAGAAGGGCGCGGTGTTCCGTCTGGGCCTCAACCTCGACGAGAACGGCCCGCAGCGCGGAATCTTCGGCGGGCGCTGGAATCCGATGCACCAGATGCTCGCGACCGGCACCGACGCCGTTGCCGGCAAGCACGACGTCACGCCGGGGCTGCGCTACGCCGACGATGCGATCAACTTGCCGACCCAGGCCGCCACGCAGTGGGACGCGCTCTCGCACGTATTCCTCGTGGACAAGATGTGGAACGGCTACCCGGCGACGCTCGTCGACATGCGCGGCGCCCACAAGAACGGCATCGAGAGATTCGCGAACAAGATGGTCGGCCGCGGCGTGCTGCTCGACGTCGCCCGGTGGAAGGGCGTCGCGTGTCTCGCCGACGGTTACGGGATCACGGTCGCCGACCTCGACGCGACCGCTCGCGCTCAGGGCGTGACCGTGAAGCGCGCCGACTTCGTGATCATCCGTACCGGTCAGATGGAAGATCGTCTGGCGCGCGGCGAGTGGGGCGGCTACGCGGGCGGCGACGCCCCCGGCCTGGCGTTCGAGACCGTCGACTGGATCCACGCCAAGCAGATCGCCGGCATCTGCAGCGACACCTGGGGGATCGAGGTCCGTCCCAACGACACCGGGCCCGACGTCTTCCAGCCCTGGCACTGGGTCACGATCCCCGCGATCGGGATCGTGCACGGCGAGATCTTCTATTTGAAGGAGCTCGCTGAGGATTGCGCCGCCGACGGCGTCTACGAGTTCTTCTTCTGCGCGCCGCCGCTGGTGATCACCCGCGGGACGGGCTCGCCGATCAATCCCCAGGCCATCAAGTAGCCGCCAGACGCGCCCGAGTCGTCTGAGCGGCCGCTCAGCGCAGGTGGCCGACCACGTCCTTCTGGCACTCGACGAACGGAACGCTCAGCGGATCACGCGGCCGTGGGAGCGTCACCTTCACTTCCGCTTTCACCGTACCCGGATGGGGCGTGAGCACGATGATCCGATCCGCCAGGTACACCGCCTCCGCGACGTTGTGGGTGACGTAGACGATGGTCTTCCTGGTCTCGCGCCACACGTCGACCAACAAGCGCTGCATCTCGTCGCGGGTCAGCGCGTCGAGCGCCGCGAACGGCTCGTCCATCAAGAGGACGGACGGATTGTAGGCGAGGGCGCGCGCGATCGCCGCGCGCTGCTGCATCCCGCCCGAGAGCTCGTGCGGATAGGCGCCGGCGAAAGACTCGAGGTTGACGAGGCCCAGAAACCGTTGCGCGGTCTTGGCGCGTTCCTCACGGGGCACGCCCTTCATCTCGAGACCGAACTCCACGTTGCGCTGGGCCGTACGCCAGGGAAACAGCTGGGCAAAGTCCTGGAAGACGACGCCGCGGTCGAGCCCGCGCCCACTGACCGCGCGACCACCGATCAGCACGTCCCCCTTCGTCGGCGAGAGGAATCCGGCCAGGATGTTGAGCAGCGTCGTCTTGCCGCAGCCGCTCCGTCCCACGACGCAGATGAACTCCGATTCGGCGACGCCGAAGCTGACGTCGCGCAGCGCAGTGACGGCGCGCTCATTGGCCTCGTACTGGTAGTCGACGCGTCGGATCTCGATGTGATCCATGCGCGCTCGCTCACGTGCCCGCGGTGCGGACCATGCCCCACCGGCCCACGGTGCGTCGCTCGACGACCTGGAAAACGAGCCGCTCGAACCCGAGCCCGAGGATTCCGATGACCACGAGCGTGCTCAGCATCACGTCGGTCCTGAGGAACTCCTTTGAATCGAAGATCACCCAGCCAAGGCCCCAGCTGGTCGCGGCGATCATCTCCCCCCCGACCACGGCGATCCACGAGCGGGCGAACGCCTGGCGGAGTCCGGCGATGACGAAGGGAAGTGACCCGGGAAGCACGACCTTCCGGAAGAGTTCGCCGCCGCCCGCGCCCATGGTCTCGGCCGCGCGAATCCAGATGCGGTTGATCGAGCGGACACCGGTCCACGTGTTCAGGATGATCGGGAACGTGGCCGCATAGAAGACCAGGGCGACGCTCGCCGCGTTTCCCAGGCCGAACCAGAGGATGAAGAGGGGAACCCAGGCCAGCGACGGGATCGGGGAGAGCACGCTCACCAGGGGAAGCACGAATCGCTCGGCGGCCTTGAATCGCCCCATCAGGATGCCGACCGGGACACCCAGCAGCGCGGCGAGGCCGAGCCCCCACAGGATGCGGTAGAGCGTGTAGGCGATGTGAACGAAGATGGAGCCGCTGACGACCATCTGAACGAGCGCGGGGACGATCACCGCCAGCGACGGAGAGAGCGCCGGGGAGAAGAGACCGCTCCGCGCGAACGCTTCCCATACCACGGCCGCGAGGCCGAAGGAGGCGACCGTGCCGAAGACGAACCGCCTCATCGCTCGAGCATCCCCCATCGCACGACCGTGAACTTCTCGACGCGCTCGAACACGAGCTTTTCGAGGCCGAGCCCGACGAGCCCGATCACGGCGATCCCGGCCAGCATCACGTCGGTGTTCAGGAACTCCCGGGCGCCGAAGATCAGCCAGCCGAGCCCGATCGAGACCGAGGTGAGCATCTCGACGGCGATCAGCACGCGCCATGCGCGCGCCAATCCGAGCCGGAGTCCGGTGAGAACGTAGGGGAGCGCGCCCGGCAGGACGACCTTCCGGAAGAGCTGGCCATCGGTGGCGCCCATGGTCTCGGCCGCACGAATCCAGATGCTCTTCACCGCCTTGACGCCCGTCCACGTGTTGACGACGACCGGAAACGTCGCAGAGAATCCCACGAGCAACACGGCGGGAAGATTGCCGAGACCGAACCACAGAACGAACAGCGGCGCGTAGGCCAGACCGGGGATCGGGTTCCCCACGCTCACGACCGGGACCAGCAGATCCTCGGCCCACCGATATCGTCCCATCAGCATCCCCACGGTCACACCCACGACCGAGCCCAGGACGAAGCCCGCCGCCAGACGCAGCAACGTCTCGAACGCGTGGAGCGGCAGGATGCCCGTGACGATGAGGCGGACGAATGCGGCGACGATCGTCTCGATCCGCGGGAAGAGGCGCGGGGGAAACGGGCCGAAGATCGCGAATCCTTCCCAGAGGATCGCGACGACGACGAACGGCAGCACGAGCTGCGCCAGCGCGAGCGCCGCTCCTCGCAGGTAGAGCGTCGTCGGCGCGCGGAACAAGGGCCGCTAGCGCGCCGCCTTGGCCCTGGCCAGGAGATCCCGGTTCAGCGCCTTGGCGATGTCGGGCATTGTGTTGACGCGCCCCTCGCCCGCGCCCGACAGGAGATCCTTCGCCTGATCGACGAGGTATTTCTCCATCTGCGGCGTGAGGTCGGGCTCCCATTTCATCCGCTGGAGCGCCTTGTCGATCACGGCGACCGGGACCTCGCGGCCCAGGGACTTCTGCTCCTCGACGTACACCGCCGCCGCCTTCTGGGGCTCCTCCTTGAGGAACTTGACCGCGCGCAACCACCCGCGCAGGTACGCCACCACGGCGTCGGGGTTCTCCTTGATCACCTTGTTGGTTGCGGTCAGCATGAACGGAAGCGGATCGTACTTGCAGTAGTCCTCGACGATGCGGAGCGTCCCGTCGTGCTCGCCGATGGCGCTGTACGGCTCGCCGAGTGAGGCCATGTCGATTGCCTTCGCGATCAGACTGGGCATCATATCCTTCGGGTCCGGGATATTCGCGACCTGGAAGTCGCCGGACTTGAGACCATAGCTCGGCGCGACGCGGGCCATGAAGACGTACTCGGTGATCGTCCCTTTCGGCAGGCCGATCCGCTTGCCGCGGAGCTGGCTCACGCTGTTGATGTCGGAGCTCTTGAGCGCCACGATGTGAGTGGCCGCGCAGATCATGGAGTTGACCGCCACCGAGGTGTACGGAACGCCCTTGTCCAGACCGATCAGGAACGGCGTGGGGGCGGTCGCGTTGATGTCGATCGCCCCGGCGATCATCGCGTCGCGTCCCTCCTTGCCGAGGAAGAACTTCCGGTGCTCCACCTCGAGCCCCGCCTGCTTGAAGTACCCCTGCCGGATGGCGAGGACGTCGGGCGCGCCCATGATCGACGCATGAACGCCCAGCCGGATCTTGAGCGGCTTCGCTTGTGGAGACACCGTTTCCGTGAATCCCACGAGGCATCCGAGGATGCCGAGAATTCCGAGCCAAATGGAGCGTTTCATGGCTTTCTCCAGAGCGTCGGGGTTTTGCCGGGACTGGGCGGACTCTAGACGGCCGCGCGAAGCCTTGTCAAGACACGGGAGGGTAACCCTCACTTATGAGCTACGATGGCCGCCGGCCGGGGATGCTACGATCCCGGGCCGGAGGAGAACTGCTATGACGCAGAACGGTGCCCTCTCGAACAACATGCGGCTCCTGGGCCACAACGATCTGGGCGGCTTCGGCAACTGCGGCGAGGGCATGGCCATCCAGATGGCCCGCGACGGGCGGCGCGTGATCTGGCTCGGTCACGAGTCGGCGCCGAAGAACTTCACGGCCGTGGACGTGACGGATCCGCGGAAGCCTTCGGTCATCGTCCAGACCGATCTGCCCCACGGCGACATGCGCTCGAACAACCTGGACCTGGTGGGCGACCTGCTGGTGGTCCCCTACCAGACGAGCCGGGTCGGGATGCAGCCGGCCGGTGTCGAGTTCTTCGACGTGGCCGATCCGGGCAAGCCGCGCTCGATCGCGTTCTTCGACGCCTCCGGGCCTCACTCGCGCGGCGTCCACCACCTGTGGTTCGTCGACGGCGCCTACCTGCACCTGTCGAGCGGCGCGCCCGACTTCAAGCCGCGCAACCCCAAGGACGATCAGTTCTACCGCATCGTCGACGTGCGCCAGCCGACCCGTCCGGTCGAGGTCGGGCGCTGGTGGCTACCCGGTACGCGTGACGGCGATCCGGAGCCGCCGCTGGCCCGTCATCCGAAATTCGACGCGGGCTTTCGCGCCCACAACACCAACGTGTACCCTCGCCGGCCGGATCGGGCGTGGATCGGCTACATCGACGGCGGCGCGATCGTCCTCGACATCTCGGACATGGCGCATCCCCGCATGCTGAGCCGCTGGGACTATCACCCGCCGTATCCGGGGTTCACCCACACCTTGCTGCCGCTCTTCGACCCTCAGCTGGTGATCGTCTCCGACGAGGCGACCGCCGAAGCCGGCAAGGACTGGCCGAAGCTCGTGTGGGTCGTCGACATCCGCGACGAGACCAACCCGGTGCCGATCTCGACCTTCCCGATCCCGGCCGTGGCCGACTTCGGCGGGCGGGGTGGACGATACGGCGCTCACAACCTGCACGAGAATCGGCCGGTCGCGAGCAACCTCGTGTCGGAGAAGCTGATCTTCGGCACCTACTTCAACGGCGGCGTCCGCGTCCACGACGTCTCGAACCCGTTCCAGCCCGAGGAGGTCGCCTACTACGTGCCCGAGGCGCCTCGCGGGTCGCGGGCCGGAGCCGTCCAGATCAACGACGTCCTCGTCGACGAACGCCGTGTCGTCTACGCGGTCGACCGCCTCATCGGCGGTCTCTACACGCTGGAGCTCCAGGTCTAGGGGAAGACTCGGAGGGGACCCGTCGCGGTCCCCTCCGATGCAACGTCGCGGACGGGCCTTTCGCCGCCGGCTAGGCAGCGGGCTTGACGGTACTGGCTTCGCGGAGTCGCTGGTCGACGACCGACCAGTCGACGTTCTTGAAGAACGCCTCGACGTACTTCGTGCGCTCGGTCGCTTTGTAGTCCCGCATGAACGCGTGCTCCCACACGTCCATGACCAGCAGTGGCGTGCACCGCGCCGGGATGCCGTCCTGATGGAGGCTCACCCAGTGGTTGGTCAGCCGCTCGGTGACGGGATCCTCGAACAGGATCACCCAGCCGATGCCGCGCATGCCGGCGATCGTCTGAAAGTTCTCCAGCCACTGCTCGACTGATCCGAAGGTCTCGGCGAGCGCGCGCCCGAGCGCCTGTCGATCCGTGGGCCGGGCTTCGCCCCCCGCTTTCAGGTTGGAGAAGTAGAGCTCGTGCAGGACCATGCCGTCGTACTCGAACGCGAGCCGACGAGTTCCTTCGGCGAGGCTGAAATCCTTCCCGGCCTCCTTGCGGTCGGCGCGCATCTCGGAGAGCTCCTGCACCAGCGAGTTCACCTGCTTGACGTATCCCGCATAGAGATCGAGGTGCTCGGTGATCTGCGCGTCCGAGATCCCGGTGAGCCCTCTAAGGTGATCGAAGGATTTGGCGCTATATGTGGCTCGGCCATCTTTCTTCATCGTCTTCACGAACCTCCTAGTTGCTCAGTTCTGGAAGATCCGTGCCAGGCAGGCGCGCGAAGCATCCGTCGGGCACGCCCCATGCAATAGCCTCTGATCGCAGGAGCGGGCTTTCGGGCAGGCGAGGTGAGCTCGCGGGCAGGCGGAGTGAACAGATCGCAGACGGAAGGAGATCGTGATGATCTACTACGCGCTCGTCTTCTTGATCGTTGGGCTTGTGGCCGGTGCGCTTGGATTATTCGGCATCGCCGCGATCGCCGGCCAGATCTCGTGGGTCCTGTTTCTGGTTGGCATCGTCCTCCTCGTCATCCATCTGGCGAGCGGGCGACACGTATCGATACGGTGACGGGCGGCGCCCTGTAGTTCTTTCCCTGTAACGTTCACCGACCATGTAACAACTACACGAGCCGAGTCCCAGGACGGTGGCGCTGATCGGCGCCACCGTCCGGACTCATAGTTCCCTACGGATTCACGGCGACTTCTTGCCGAGCTCAGCGACCGCTCGGTCCCGGTAGGCGAAGTTGAACAGGCGATTCACGGGCAGCAGATCCTTGTACTTCAGGTGGCCGAGCTCGGAGGCGAGGCGCTGCATCGAGTCGAGCACCGTGGGGTCCATCTCGAGGTTCGGATCGAGCACGTGAGCGCGCGCCCGCCGGATCACGTCGGCCTTGGCACCGGTGTACTTCACCATCAGGTCGATGTTCCGCTCCTGCTTCCAGCCGTTGTCCAGGGCGAGATCGCGCGCGGCCTTCACGTAGGCGACCATGACTTTGTGGGCCAGGTCGGGGTTCTTGGCCGCCCAGTCCTTGTTCCAGAAGATCGCGGTGATCGGCGTGGCCTTGGCGCCAGCCGGACGCGGCAGGGGCCGCAGCGCGACGCCGCGCTCCTCGGCCAGGGTCGGGAACGGCTCCGTGAGGATCGCCGCCTCGACCGCGCCTGACTCGAGCGCCGGCACCATGTCGGGGAACGGCATGATCTTGATCTGCACGTCCTTCAAGCCGAGGCCGTCCCGCTTGAGCGCCTGGTCGAGCATCCATTCGACGGCCGCGCCGCGTACGTTCAGCGCGACGGGCTTGCCCTTGAGTTCGCCGATGCGCTTGATCTCCTTCTCCCAGGAGGCCTTGCGCACGGTGAAGTAGTCCTCGACATAGCCCGAGTGCAGCGGCGCCACGAACTCGACGGGCAGGGACGCCGCCACCGCGTTGAAGCCCGCGGCGCCCATCCCGGTGCCACCCATGTTGAGCTGGCCGGTCGCGACCTGCGACAGGATCTCGCTCCCGCCGCTCAGGCGAACGGTTTCCACGGCGATGTCGGCGGCCGGCAGATGCCGGTCGGCCATGATGTAGAGCGCCGCGAACGAGTCGGAGGGAATGTAGCCGACCTTCACCAGGGGCTTCGTCTGGGGCGACACCGGCGCCGCGGCGGCGAGGCCGGCCAGAACGACCACGGTCAACCAGACTCCCGGTCTACGCGTCAGGCTCATGGATGCCTCCGTGTGTTCGGCGTCGCGTTCGCGGGCAGGTGGACCTGATCAGCGCAGGGACTGGACGTCCATTCAGAGCGCGCAGCGCCCGATCTCGATGCTCAACAATCGGGTTGTAGAACACATCGCCGGGGAAGGCAAGCGCGGCCTTGACGAGCTTTCCGCGTCGCTGTATATCCCTCGACACGGCGGGCGCCAGAGATGGTCGGAACCCTCGACGTCGTTCCCGAGTTATTCGCCCGTCCCTCGACGACGTCGGCCGTGCAGGCGAGGTCGATCTCAGCGTTCAATCCACGAGGAGGAGACCCATGAGAACGGAACGTCTGGTGTCCCTGGTGGTCGGCACCGTGCTGGTCCTGGGCACGTCCCTGGCGAGCGCGCAGCAGCCCGCGGCCGCTCCGCCGCCACCGCCGCCGTACGGGCCCCCGATCACGCTCGAGCAGGCGAAGAAGATCATGGTGGGTGCCGAGGCCGAGGCAAAGAAGAACAACTGGAACGTCGTCATGGTTGTCCTGGACTCGGGCGGCAATCTCGTCATGCTCCAGCGGATGGATGGCGCTCAGTTCGGTAGCATCGATGTCGCCAGGGACAAGGCCTACTCGGCCGTGGCGTTCCGCCGACCCACGAAGGCGTTCGACGATGCCCTCGCGCAGGGGGGCGCGAACCTTCGTATTCTCAGGCTATCGGGCGCGAGCCCGCTCGAGGGCGGGATCCCGATCATCCACGATGGCAAGCTGATCGGCGCGGTTGGCGTCTCGGGTGTCACCTCCGCTCAAGACGCCCAGATCGGCCGGGCGGGAATCGAGAATCTGAAGTAGGCGGACGCGCGGCGGACTGGAGCGGGGTGACGGGGTGGCCCGGCCCGGTCCGCCGTTCGCGCCCTTCAGGCTCAGATCTGGGCTCGAGCGTCGCCGAGACGCTCGTCGCTCTTGATCGCCCTGGCCAGCGCGACGAGCGCACGGCCGAAGCGTCCCGCGTCGTCGGCGAGCCCGGGATCCATCGGGGCGTCGCCGCCCGATGAGCGGATCACTCCGTAGAGAACCGGCGGTACGACGTACGCGCCGAAGTAGCGCACGAGCAGGTCGATCAGCGGATCGGCGCCCAGGAAATGGTGATGCGAGCCTCCGGTCGCCACGATGGCGACCGCCTTCGCCCGCAACGGCCCCTCGAATCGCTCGGACGGCCCGCCGCGCGGCACGCGTTCGAGTAATTCTTTGAGTACCGCCGCATACGTCGACCGGTACATCGGGGTGCCGAGCACGACCGCGTCGGCGCCCGCCAGGCTCTGGACGTACCCGTCGACGCGAGCCTGATCGAGCGGGCCCGCGCCGAGGTGGATCGCGGCGACCGTCACTCCCGCCTGCGAGTCGCGCGCGGCCTCCAGCACCCGGCCGACCAGACGGTCGGTATTGCCACCGGCCTGCGAAGCCACGACCGCGACGACGTGGATCGGCGTGTCCAACCCCGTGTTCCCCCTTTCTCCACAGGCGCGCCTCGGCCGGCGGGGCCCCAGCCCCGCGACGGCCTGCAGCGCGCACTACCGCGAAGGATATACAATCCCCGGCGCACCGATGCCCCCGCGCGATCCCAAAGTCCTCGTGAGCGAGGTCAGCGTGACCTTCGAGAGCCACGGTCGCTCGGTCGTGGCGCTCGATCGGATCTCGCTCCAGGCCCAAGCCGGCGAGTTCCTCTGCATCGTGGGGCCGAGCGGAAGCGGCAAGTCCACGTTGCTGCGCGTCCTGGCCGGGCTCGTGCGCCAGAGCGCCGGTGAGGTCCGCATCCAGGCCGACCACCCGGGAACGCCGCTCACCGCGATGGTATTCCAGGAGCACGCGCTGCTTCCGTGGCGAACCGTCCGCGACAACGTCACCTTCGGCCTCGAGAACCGCGGCATCGGACGCGCCGCGCAGGAAACGCGGGCGCGCGAGATGCTGGCCATGGTCGGGCTCGCGCGATTCGCGCGGCATTATCCGCACCAGCTCTCGGGAGGCATGAAGCAGCGCGTGGGTATCGCCCGCGCGCTGGCCAACGACCCGGAGGTGCTGCTGATGGACGAGCCGCTCGCGGCGCTCGACGCCCAGACGCGGACGATCATGCAGGAAGAGCTGCTCCGGATCTGGGCGACGCTCGGCAAGACCGTCGTCTACGTGACCCATTCGCTCGAGGAAGCGCTGCTGCTGGGTGACCGCGTCGTGCTCCTCACGGCGCGCCCCGGGCGGGTGAGCGAGGTCTATCCCGTCGACCTCGGCCGCCCGCGCGGGCTCGAGGTGCGCGCCTCGCCCGCCTATGGCGCGCTCCTCGAGAAGATCTGGTCCCGGCTCCGGGAAGAGGTCGTCCGCGCGATCGCGGATGACCGCGGGTCCGAGGAGATCGGCGCGTGAAGGCGCTCGGCCGCTGGCTCACCGAGCACGGGACGACCGTCGGATCGCCGATTGCACTGCTCCTCGCGTGGGAGTGGGCGAGCGCCACCGGGCTTCTGCGCGCGGTCTTCTTTCCGCGCCCCTCGACGATCCTCGCGCACCTGCGCGATCTCGCGCTCGACGGCACGCTCTGGGGCCACACCGCGCCGACGCTCGCGCGCATCGGCTGGTCGTTCTCGCTGGCCGCCGTCCTGGGCGTGGCGATCGGGCTCGCGATGGGGCTCTGGCGCCGGCTTCGCGAAGGGCTCGATCCGGTCTTCGCGGTGATCTATCCGATCCCGAGCGTCCTGTTCCTGCCGCTCGTGAGCTTCATGGTCCCCGCCGGCGAGGTCGCGCTGGTCGTGACCTCCGCGGTGACCTCGTTCTTCCTGATCGCGTTCACGACCACGCACGGCGTGCGGCAGATCGATCGCCTCGTCGTCGAGGCGGCCGTGCACTACGGAGCGCGGGGCTGGCGACTCTTCGCCACGGTGCTCCTGCCGGGGGCACTGCCGTTCATCTTCACCGGCCTGCGGCTCGGCCTCGGCTTTTCGCTGATCGTCGTCGTGGCCGTCGAGATCGTCTCGGCCAGCCGCGGGCTCGGCGCGCTCCTCTGGCTCTCGTGGCAGATCCTCAAGGTCGAGGACATGTACGCGACGTTCTTCGTGATCGCGCTCCTCGGCGCGCTCCTGTCCTATGGGCTCGCCGCGCTGCGCGCCCGTCTCTTGCCGTGGGTTCCGGACGTGGGCGACCCTCGATGAGCGCGGTGGTGCCCGCGGCGGTGCTCGTCCTCTGGGAGCTATGCTCGCGCCTCGCGATCGTCTCGCCGCGCTACTTCCCGGCGCCGACGACCGTCGGCGGGGTGCTGGCCGATCGCGTCGCGGCAGGGGACCTCGGCGCGGCGCTGCTCGTGACCCTCGCGCGCCTGGCCTTCGCCTTCGCGCTCGCCGCCGTGCCGGCGGTCCCACTCGGGCTCCTGATGGGAATCGCGCGGCCGGTGCGTCATGTCGTCGAGCCCTATCTCGCGTTCATCTTTCCCGTGCCGAAGATCACCCTGCTTCCGTTCCTGCTGATCATCCTCGGAGTCGGCGAGCCCGCGTTCGTGCTGACCGGAGCGAGCTCGGCGTTCTTCCAGATCGTCATCAGCACGCTCGCCGGCGTGCAGACGATGGACCCGCGTCTCCTGGACGTGGGACGCAACTACGGGGCCCACGGCCTGCGCCTGTTCAGGAAGGTGATCCTCCCGGCCGCGCTTCCGGCCATCTTCACCGGTCTCAGGCTCGGTCTCGGATTGGCGCTGGTCACGCTCGTCGCGGTCGAGTTCATCGCCGCCAAGTCAGGCCTCGGCCATCTGGTCTATCGCCACTGGCAGATGCTGAGCACGCCGGAGATGTACGCGGCCTTCGCGCTCGTCGGCGCGCTCGGCCTCGTGCTCACGCGCGGCCTCCGCGCCCTTCAGGCGCGCGTGCTCACCTGGCAGGAGGATCTCGGGGGTTGACAACGATTCAACATTTCCATATACTTCGAAATATGAAGACGATCGCGCGGATGCCGCTGGCGGAGTTGTCGGCCGATGAGAGCCACGTCGAGGCGTTCAAGGCCCTCGCGCATCTGAGCCGGCTCCAGGTCTTCTTCGTCCTCGTGAAGGCCGGCAAGGCGCTGTCGGTCGGAGAGATCCAGGACGCGGTGGAGATCCCCGGGCCCACCTTGTCGCATCACCTCGACGTCCTGCGGCGGGCCGGGCTGGTCGAGAGCCGGAAGGAAGAGCGGTACATCTACTATTCGGTGCAGCGGGAGCGGGTCACCGCGCTGGTGCGCCTGCTGACCGCGTGTTGCTAGCAAGGAGGCCACAATGAGCGCGAAGGTACATCTGCACTTGCATGTGTCCGACCTCATCAAGAGCCGGGAGTTCTACGAGAGGTTCCTCGGTGGCAGCCCGGTCAAGGTGAAGGAAGGCTACGTGAAGTTCCTACCGGAATGGGCACCCGTGAACCTCGCCCTTTCGACGGGCGGCCAGATCGGTGCGGGTACGATCGATCACGTGGGCGTCCAGGTGGACTCGGTCGAGACGGTGATGGCGGAGCTAGCCCGGGTCAAGGGCGCCGGGCTGCCGGTCGTCGAGGAAATGGGCGTCAACTGCTGCCACGCCAACCAGGACAAGTTCTGGGTGAAAGATCCCGACGGGGTCGAGTGGGAGGTGTACCACCTCAACTACGATCTCGAGGGGAGTGAGCCCCAGCGTCTGCCGAGCGTCCTGTCGGTCGTCAGGGCAGCGGCGTGCTGCGGAGGAACCAGCTGCGCGTAGTGGCCGGGGCCGCCCCCGATGACGCTCAGATGAGCGTGCACGCCTCGTCGAACTCCAGGCGCGGCAGCTTCGCCATGATCTTCGACGGATCGCCGTGACCGACGTTACACAGGAAGTTCGACCTAACCCGGCCGTCCGGGAAGAACTCGGCGTCGACCTTCGCGTTGTCGAATCCGGACATCCCCCCGACGTCGAGCCCGACCGCGCGCGCGGCGATCATGAAGTAGGCGCCCTGGAGCGTGCCGTTGCGGAACGCGACGGTCTCGGCCAGCGTCGCGTTCGCCTCGTACGGGTTTTTCATCTCGGGCCGGTGGGGGAAGAGCTTCGGGAGCAGCTCGTAGAAGCGCGTGTCGTACCCGATGATCGCGGTGACCGGCGCGGCCCTGGTCTTGTCGACGTTGCTCGGACTCAACGCGGGGAGCAAGCGCGCCTTCGCCTCGGGTGTGCGGACGAAGAGAATGCGCGCCGGGCACGAGTTCGCGCTCGTCGGGCCGGACCGCATGATCTGGTAGATGGCCCGCAGCTGATCGTCGGTGACCGGTGTCGGGAGCCAGCCGTTCTGGGTCCGGGCCTTGAGAAACAAGAGATCGAGGGACTTGTCGTCGAGCGTCACGTTGCGCTCCTTCTGCTCCTCGTTCTTTACCGCTCCTTCGCGTCCTGGATCGCCTGCCACACGCGCTCGGGCGTCGCCGGCATGTCGAGCTGGCGCACGCCGACCGACGCCAGCGCGTCGATGACCGCGTTCATCACCGCGGGCAGGGCACCGACCGTGCCGGCCTCGCCCGCGCCCTTGACGCCCAGCGGGTTCAGCTTCGTGGGCACCGGATTGCTCTCGATGTGCATGTCGGGGAACGTGTCTCCACGCGGCATCGCGTAGTCCATGAACGACGCGGTCAGGAGCTGGCCGGACTCGCGGTCGTACACGACCTGCTCCATGAGGGCCTGTCCCACGCCCTGCGCCACCCCGCCGTGGATCTGGCCCTTGAGAGTCACGGGGTTGATGACGGTGCCCACGTCGTCGACGATCGAATAGCTCACGATCGCGACCGCGCCCGTGTCGGGATCGACTTCCACCTCGCACACGTGGCAGCCGTTGGGCCAGGTGCCCTGCTTGGGTGAGAACGTCCCGGTCTCGTACAGACCGGGCTCGACGCCGGGCGGCAGCTGATTGGGCTGGAACGCCGCCCGCGCCACGTCTTTGAGCGCGACGGCGCGATCGGTCCCGACCACGCCGAACCGGCCGTCGGTGAAGGTGACGTCCGCCTCGGCCGCTTCCAGGAGGCGCGCCGCGATCTTCTTGCCCTTGACGATCACCTTGTCGGCGGCCATCCACAAGGCGGTGCCGCCGATCACGGTCGACCGCGAGCCCATCGTGCCCATGCCGAACGCGACCCGGTCCGTGTCGCCGTCGACGTAGAGCACGTCGGCCGGGTCGAGGCCGAGCCGCTCGTTGAGGATTTGCTTGAAGGTCGTCTCGTGGCCCTGGCCTTGGTTCTTCGAGCCCATCAGGACGGTCGCGCTCCCGCTGGGAGCGAATCGGATCTCGGCGAACTCCGGCTGAGGCCCGGCCGCCTGCTCGATCGGGTTGACGACGGCCAGGCCCCGCAGCTTGCCGCGGCGGCGGGACTCGTCGCGGCGAAGCGCGAAGCCGGCGACGTCGCCGAGCTTGAGGCCCTTTTCGAGGTTCGTCTGGAAATCGCCGCAGTCGTAGGTGGCGCCCAGCGGGTTCTTGTACGGCATGGCCGAGGTCGGGATCAGGTTCCTGCGCCGCAGCTCCACCGGATCGACGGCGAGCTCGCGGGCGGTGTCGTCGATCAGCCGCTCGAGGACGTACGTCGCCTCCGGTCGGCCGGCGCCGCGGTACGGCGCCGTCGAGTTCGTGTTGGTCATGACACTGGTCACGTGCACGTAGGCGGCTTCGAACTTGTAGACGCCGACCAGGGTGATCACGTTGCTGAAGGTCGCGAGCAGGTTCCGGTCCGAGGAGACATAGGCGCCGACGTTCGCGAGCGTGCGCACGCGCATTCCGAGGAATCGACCCTCCGCGTCGAGCGCCAGCTCGGCCTCGCTCACGTTGTCGCGCGCGTGCTCGTCGGCCAGGATCGCCTCGCGCCGCTCGCACTGCCATCTGACGGGCCGTCCGAGCTTGCGCGCCGCCCACAGGACCAGCTTGTGCTCGGGATACTGCCAGCCCTTGGTACCGAAGGCGCCGCCGACGTCGCCGGCGACGACCCGGATCTTGTGCTCGGGAACCTTGAAGATGTTGCTGGCGAGCGCGTTGCGGACACGATGCGGGTACTGGACGTCGGCGTAGAGGGTGTAGCGATCCTCGTTCGGGTCATAGACACCGAGCGAGCCGCGCGGCTCCATGAACTGGGCGTGGACCCGGGTGATCACGTAGCGGCGGCGGACGATGCGGTGCGCCTTCGCGAACACCCCGTCGGTCGCGGCCTTGTCGCCGGACTCGAAGATGTTGCTGATGTTGTCGGGGCACTCGTCCCAGACCGGCGGCGCCCCGGGCCGTGTGGCCTCCGCCGTGGCCGTCACCGAGGGGAGGGGCTCGTAGTCGATCTGGACGAGATCGGCCGCGTCCTCGGCCTGTGCGCGCGTCTCGGCGACGACGAGCGCGACCGGATCGCCGACGTATCGCGCGCGGTCGCGCGTGAGCCCGCGGTGAGGGCGCGCGAACATCGGCGAGCCGTCCGGGCGCTTGCGCTTCAAGGTCATCGTCATCGTGCCCAGGCCCTCGACGTCGGCGCCCGTGA
The DNA here is from genome assembly GCA_003221615.1 of Candidatus Rokuibacteriota bacterium. Classification (GTDB taxonomy): domain Bacteria; phylum Methylomirabilota; class Methylomirabilia; order Rokubacteriales; family CSP1-6; genus AR31. The sequence continues at coordinate 75,436 of QHSQ01000103.1, forward strand.
ACACCGCGAGGACCCCGGGCGCGCGCAGCGCCGCCGCCGACTCGATCGCGCGGATCCGAGCGTGCGCGTGCACCGAGCGCACGATGACCGCGTGCGTCTGGCCGGGCATGTTGACGTCGTCGAGGTAGCGCCCGCGGCCGCGCAAGAGCCGGACATCTTCGACCCGCTTGATACCCTGTCCGATACCGTACTGGCCCATCAGCCGCCACCTCCTCTGATCACTGCGGGAGCAGGCGCGCGCCGGGCGCCGCAAACTCCTTCGGCCACACCACGACCCACTTGCCGTCCTGCACCTGCTTCACCCTCGAAAGGTCGTCGCCATAGTTGTTCGGGCCGTCGAACCGGAAGCGGCCGACGATCGTCTGGACCTGGTTCTTGCGGAGCCACTGGGCGAGCACCTTGTCGTCCAGGCTCTTGGTCGCGATCACCGCCGCCTCGAGCATCTGCCAGGCGGCGTACGAGCCGGCCGCCTGCGTGTCGACGTTCGTGTAGGGCACGCCGGCCTTGGCGGCGCGCCCGTGGTAGAGCGTCGCGAACTTGGCCGCGGCCGGGTTATTCGTGAACGGCGGATGCTCCTCGAAGAACGTGTGCGAGAGCGCCCGCTTCGCGTCCGGGGCGGTCGCCAGGGGTCCGGGTGCCGGGAAGAGGTGGTAGTGCCGCCGTGGCGTGTAGTCGAGCCGCTTGAGCTCCTCCAGGACGAGGTTGCCGTCGAGGCCGAGCGCGCCGACCCAGAGCAGGTCCGCGTTGGCGTCCTTGATGCGGGCGGCAATGGGACCGAAGTCACGCGTCCCGAACTCGTACTCGAGGTAGAGCGCGACCTTGAGCCCGCGCTGCGCCGCGACGTCACGCGCTCCCGAGGACTGGAACTGCGCCGACGGGAACTTGCTGGTGACAATCGCGACCGTCTTCGGGGGATTGGCGGTCGCGGCCAGCGCATCGAACAGGATTCCGGGCACCGTGCGATTGGGCTCGGGCCCGAACGGCGCGGCCGGGAAGTGCATGTCGTACTTCGCGAGGTGCGGCATGCCGAAGCTGTGGTGGATGAGCATCTTCTGATAGCGCTGCGCCACGCCCATCGCCGCGATGATCCCGCCGGTCGCATACGGCCCCATGAGCAGATCGACCTTGTCCACTGTGATGAGCTTCTCGTAGAGGCTGCGCGTCACCTCCGCCTTGGACTGGTCGTCGAGCAGGATCCATTCCACAGGGCGGCCCAGCAGACCCTGACCGCGGTTCAGCTCCTCGACGTAGATCTCGGCGGTGATCTTGTGCAGGAGCGCGGTCGCCGCGAGCGGTCCGGTCAGGGCGAGCGTGCCGCCGATCTTGATCGGCGGGCCCGAGGGCGCCGCGGCGGCTCCCAGGACGAAGGCAACGACGAGACCGGCCGCGAACGCGCCCGTGAAACCCGGGATTTTTCGCGAGGCGATCATCTACCTCCTCCGTAGCGTGGACAGCCGCGCCGGATCAGCCGGCGTCGCGCCGATCGGGAGCTACGTCAGACGTCGGCGGGCGATGCGCGAGCGATCGCCGCGAGCCTAACCGGGCGGGGAGTCGGGAGTCAAGGGGACGGCGAGCCCGAACGGGCTCGATCCGTCAGCTCGGTGACTTCAGCTTGTCGACCAGCTTCTCGTACGAGCTGGTCCCGATGATCTGGTCGAACTGGGCGCGGTAGTTGGCGACGAGGCTCACGCCCTCGATCACGACGTCATAGACGAGCCACCGGTCGCCGCGCCGGACCAGCCGATAGTCGACGGGAAACTGCTGGCCGGCCTTGTTGAAGACCTGGGTCCGCACGGTGGCTTGCTCGCCTTCGATCGATTCGGTTCCATAGGCGACCCGCTCGCCGTTGTAGCGCTCGAGCGTGGTCAGATAGGACCGCTCCAGCAGATCGTGGAAGAGGCGAACGAACTCCTGGCGCTCCGCCTCCGTGCGCGGCTGCCAGTGCCGCCCGAGCGCGCGGCTCGCCATCTCGCTCCAGTCGAAGAGCGGCCCCGCGATCTCGTGCAGCGCGTCACGGCGCTGCTTCGCCTTGGCGGTGCCCTTGAGACTCGGATCGGCCAAGACGTGGATGACCTTGTCGATTCCGACCTTGAGCTGGTCCGACGCTGGCCCAGCCGGCGCGCTGGTCGTGACACCGAAGACGAGCGACACGACGAGCACGCCGACCCGTCCACGGCGGCGCGCGGCCGGTATCACCGCGACCTCGTTTCCAGCTCGACCCGCAGCTGGGACAGCTCGACCGGCTTACGCAACACGGCCACGACGCCCTCTTCCATCCGGTAGCCATGAGCCCCTTCGTCGAAGCTCGTGATGACGATGGCCGAGGTGCCGGGTTCGTAACGCCGCGCGAAGCGGAGGAGATCCAGCACGTTCAAGGTGACGTGGCGCTCGGACTGCACGTTGTCGTCGAGCAAGAGCAGATCGTACGGCCTCGAGAAGATCGACGCGAATCCCGCCCACATGTCCTCGGCCACCTTCACGGCGTGCCCGTCAGCGGACAGAATCGCCTCGAGCCCTTCCCGGGCGTGGCGCTCCCGCTCGACCACGAGAATACTCAGCGACATGTCGAGCCCCCTGGTCAGTCCAGCAGCAACCCGCGTGCCCGAGTGCTCCGACAGCCACGACGAAGGCCAAGTAGTGGAAAGCGCGGGGCCTGCCGACGCGGGTGATTCCCTGATCGAGGCCCACCGTGCAAAAACTACGTCGTACGACTTACCTGGTGGCGTTACCGTTACTTGGTCGCGCTGGCGACGTCGTCGGTCAGCGCCCGAGCCTTGCTGGCGAGATTCGCCGCGCGCTGATAGTCCCGCTGATCCAGGGCGCTCCGGGCCTGATCGAGGAAATTCTTCGCGGTCCGCAGCGCTTCTTGCTGGGGCGGCTTCATCTGCCGGCTCTCGAGCTCGCCGAGGACTCGCGCGACGTCGCCGATGCTCTGCTTCGTGCTCTCGAGCAGGCGATGCTCTTGCTCGGCCGACACCTCCGGCCGGAGCGGCTCCGTAGGGCTGGGTTTCGGCGCGGTGGATGCGGGAGGCAGCGGCGAGGGGGTCGCGGTGGTCGTAGGGGCAGCGGCAGGTTTTTTGACGAGCGCCTCGGTCCCGCCGCAGCCGGACAGGAGGAGCAACGCCAGGGCGGGCGGAAGAACGTGTCTCGTCACGCGTTCACGCTTCCGGACGCCACCGGAACGGTCACGACCATCACAGTGCCGCGGTCGACCTCGGATTCGACGTCGATCCGCCCGTCATGCATCTGCACGATCCGGTAGACCATCGAAAGCCCGATCCCGGACCCCTGCGGCTTCGTCGTGTAGTACAGCCGAAAGACTTTCTCCAGATCCTGCGCCTGAATGCCGACGCCCTCGTCGGCGACGCGCATCTCGACGGCGCCGTCGGGGCCGCGCCGGGCGCCGAGCGTCACCGTCCCGCCCTTCGGCATCGCCTGAATCGCGTTGGTGACGAGGTTGGTGAACGCTTGCTGCAGGAGCTCGGCGTCGCCGGAAACCGGCGGCAGGTCGGGCACCACGTCCTCGTTGATGCGGGCTCCGGCGCGCAGCGCCTCGGGCGCCATGAGCCGCGCCACCTCCGAGAGCAGGGCCTTCACGTCGACGGGCGCCAGCCGCATCTCTTCCGGCCGCACGAACTTGAGGAAGCCCTGCACGACGCGGTCGAGCCGCACGATCTCCTGGGCGATCACGTCGAGGTTCTCGCGGACGGCCGGCTGGCTGGCGCCGAGCCGCGCCCTCAAGAGCTCGAGGTGGATGCGCATCGCGTTCAGCGGGTTCTTGACCTCGTGGGCCACACCCGAGGTCAGCCGGCCGAGGGCCGCGAGCTTCTGGGAATACGTCACCAACGACTGGACGGCGCGGACCGGGTCGAGGTTCCGCAGCGCGAGCACGCCGCCACCGGCGCGCTCGCCATCGGGAATTCGATAGCTCGACACCGCCAGCTCACGGGCTTGCCCGTCGGGGCATCGCACCTTCACGGCGGCGTTTCGACGCTCGATACCGGCATCGAACAGCTCGGTGACCACAGGCGCCAGCGGGTGATCGCCCGGAAGAAGCCCAGCGAGGACGCCGGCGGCCGAGTCGGGTGATTGGCCGAGCAGCCCTTCCGCCGCCTGGTTGCAGAACACCACTTCGCGCTCGGCGTTCAGCACGACCACGGCGTCCTCGAGGCTGTCCAGGATGCCTTCCATCCGCGCGCGGTCACTCTGCCAGTGCGATTGCTCCGCGTGGACGCGCTCGCCCAGCTGGTTCACGCGCGCCGCGATCTCTCCGAGCTCGTCG
>QHSQ01000561.1 GCA_003221615.1 Candidatus Rokuibacteriota bacterium
CAAGATCGAGATCGCCTGGGGCGGCGGCATCGAGCACATCCTTTGTAACTTCTCGGACCCCTGGCGCGAGGTGGACGGCGAGCGGTCGAGCCTCAAGGCGCCGCATCCGTTCCTGACCGACCGCAGCGTACGGGTGGCGCTGAGCCTCTTGGTCGACCGCGCGTCGATCCAGGAGCAAATCTACGGCCGCCTCGCCCGGACCACGGCGAACTACCTGAACGCGCCGGCGCCGTTTCGTTCCAAGAACACACGCTGGGAGTTCAACGTCGACAAGGCCGCCAAGGTCCTGGACGACGGAGGGTGGAGGCGAGGGCCCGACGGGATCCGGACCAAAGAGGGCACGCGCCTGCGGATGCTGTTCCAGACCTCGACCAATGCCGCGCGCCAGAAGACTCAGGCCATCGTCAAGCAGGCGGCGGCGAAGGTCGGCATCGAGATCGAGTTGAAGTCGATCGTGCCCGCTGTGTACTTCTCGACGGACCCCGCGAATCCCGACACGTCGTCACGCTTTTCCGCCGACCTCCAAATGTACAGCTTCAGCAGCGGGTCGCCTGACCCCCAGCGGTTCATGGAGCCCTTCGTCTCCTGGGAGGTCGCTCAGAAGGCGAACAAGTGGGCCGGGCTCAACTCGACGCGATGGCGGAGCGAGGAATACGACCGGCTCTTCCGGGCGGCGGCAACCGAGATGGACCCGGTCACGCGCGCGTCTCAGTTCATCCGGCTGAACGACCTGCTCACGCAGGGCGTCGTGATCGTGCCTTTCCTCTGGCGCGGAAGCGCCTCCGCCGTCTCGAACCGGCTGCGCGGCACCGACCTCAGCGGCTGGGATTCGGAATGCTGGAACATCGCCCACTGGTACCGGGAAACCTAGCCTCGGTTCACCGAGAAGGAGGAGGACGTCGTACATCGCTCGAGGACGATAATCTCTCACTCAGGACACTAGTCCCCACTTTCCCAGGCATACGCCGCATTGACCGTCGATTCGAAAGCGGCGCCAAATCTGAGTAGTAACGCTTTGGTCTCGGCATCCAGCTCCTTCTCGATACCGATGTCATCGAGTGGCATCCGGTTGTCACGCACCGCGGCCATCATGCGCTTGATCTCAGCCGCTGCGTGCGCCGGCGTTTGCAACAGGACGAGCCGCTTCATCTTCTCCGGATTGTCGGGTACGTGGCACGTGTTGCACGTGCCCTTGCGCATCGCCAGCGCCAAATCCTTGTAGGTCGTCTGAAGCTGTTCCAGGTACGGGTTGTCTGCACCTTCTTCGCATCGTGCCAGAACGGATAAGGGTACTGTCCGGGCATCAAGTTGTTGCGAAACACCGCTTCCAGCCGCGCCCGATATCGCGCCTCGCTCGCGTCATATTCCACACGGTAGCGGCCATTGAACATGAACAGAGGCAGGTAGAGACCGGATAGCACTTCCCCGCCAAACTGGGTAAGGGTCGTGTCCTTCAATCTCGCCCCGGGTACCGGACTCGGCCGTCCCCACAGCACGATCCGGGCGAGACTACGCTTCAAGTATGAGTTGTTGAAGAGCGCCGAGCGGCATCGGTCCAGAGCGCGTTGATCGCCGGGGTCCGACAGCGGACATAGCGTGGCCGCTTCCTGGGTGAGCGTGGCCACGAGTCGCTCGACGCGTTGCACGTCTTCTGCGCGGGGCACGGTTTGCGCTGTGCTCGCACCAGAGACGGCGAGAAGCATGAGCACTGCGGCGAGATTGGCCAGCGAAACTCTCATGGCGACCCCTCAGCGAACTGCGGTCAGGTAGTTGCTGATCAAGTGTTCACTGATCTTTCGGCCCATCCGTTCGCTGACTTCCAGGGTGTTCCGAAAATGGATGCCACCCCAGATGCGCACCAAGGTTTGCTCTTCGCCCATTTGCGCGACCGTGGCGAATTGACGTTGCAGGCGCGCGTCGACGGTATCGGTCGCGGTGACGACCACGACCGGTCCGGTGCCGAACACCGATTCGAGCACGGCCAATGCCGCGCCGCATTGGATTGCCGCCTGCGAGGGGTACTCGGGATGCATCGGCGTCGCATTCAAGGGTGTCCAGCCGGCATCGCGTTCGGTGGCGTCGTTGCTGTCCCTGTCGCCATTGCGGATCGCGGTGACCGGCCGCCAAAAGTTGTAATGAAACTTCGCGTCCCAGTCGGCGATGAAGGAATTCGCGACGCCCATAGTCAGGAGCGCGAACAGTCGTCCGTTTTCGGCCAGGCTCAGCTTCTTTGCCGCCGAGAGTTGCCGCGCAGCATCGCTCCAGGAAGGACCGAAGTTGGTCTGGGTCCAGAAGCGCACCGCGTCGGTCTGCTGCTGCGTCCGCTTTGAACTCTTGGTGCCTCCGAGCTCCTTGGTTTCATTGTAGTCACGAGCGTAGACCGCGGTCGTCAATGACGGCGGGGGGCCGGGACGGAACTGGTCGGCGCTCTTCATCCCCCACGGTTTGGCCTGCGCGTATTGTGGAAACAGCGGCGGTTGGGTCGGCACCCAGACTCCGGGGGTGGTGATCGGGCGATACGTATCCGGCGCATTCGTCGCATCGGTGGCTCGATCGGATTGGATGACCGCGGCGACTTGTTCGCCAAGCGTAATGCCGTCGTTCTTCGGGGACCCGTCGGGAATGCGGCTCAAGGAGTCTGCGTAGGCTTCATCGATCCTGGTTCTTTGCGCCGGCACGAGCTGGAGCAAAATCTGCCGCGCTGCCGACACGGCCGCCGCTTCGGCCGAGGCGTTGGGCGCGGCGGGCGCGGCGAACACGTACCGCGTGTGCCGTTTTTGGACGGAATTGATCGCGTCGGATATGGCGACGTGTACCATCGCCATCGCTCGCGACCAGGGATTGCCCAATACATTGCCGGCCTTGAGGACCTCGAGCGTGGTCTGATTCCAGTCGGTGACGACATCCGCGTGCGTCGTCGCTGCGGAGAGCGTCATGACGATCGCGATCGCCGGTGCAACAAAGCGATTCATAGGTCCCCCCATTGGTGATTATCCAAGCGTGGCGAAAATTCTGCGCTTGCCGGAGACTCTGCGCAACTACGTTCGCCGCGTCGCCGCCCGGATGAGCAGCCATTAGCGTTCTCCATTCAGATCAAACCAGCGCTGCGTCCAGGTCAGCGACGAGTAGCCGCTTGGCTGGTT
>QHSQ01000135.1 GCA_003221615.1 Candidatus Rokuibacteriota bacterium
TGCTCATCGACAACCCTCAAGATCTGCAGCGAATCGACAGCGTCAGCCAGGCGCTGAAGAACCGGAAGATCAAGTGGGCGGTCGGGCTCCGGAAGGACATCCTGTCGTCCTTGGGACAGATAGGCGGCGGCGATACCGGCAAGGATGCGATCGGCATGATCCTCGGCGACCTGCGCGCCGAGGACGTCGGCGACACACTGGACACGAACGCGGGGGAGCTCGACGAAAACGACAGCGCGGTCATCCGCCTGGCGAACCAGATCATCGTCGACGCGTACAAGTCGCGCGCATCCGACATCCACATCGAGCCCTACGGCGCCCAGAAGGACACCGTCATCCGCTATCGCATCGACGGAAGCTGCGCGGAGTACCAGAAGATTCCGGGCGCCTACCGTCGGGCGATCGTGGCGCGCATCAAGATCATGGCCCAGCTGGATATCGCGGAACGGCGCAAGCCGCAGGACGGGAAAATCAAGTTCAAGGTGGCCGACCGCGAGATCGAGCTGCGCGTGGCCACGATCCCGACCGCCAACCAGAACGAGGACGTGGTCATGCGCGTCCTGTCCTCGAGCGAGCTGATCCCCCTCGACAAGCTCGACATGACGCCGCGCAACGTGCGTGAGCTCAAGAAGATCGTCGAGAAGCCTTACGGGCTCATCCTGTGCGTCGGCCCCACGGGATCGGGCAAGACGACCACCTTGCACTCGCTTCTGGGTCACATCAACAAGCCCGACCGCAAGATCTGGACCGCCGAGGATCCGGTCGAGATCACGCAATACGGCCTGCGCCAGGTGCAGGTGATGCCGAAGATCGGCTTCGACTTCGCCGCCGCGATGCGCGCGTTCCTGCGCGCCGATCCCGACGTGATCATGGTCGGCGAGATGCGCGACGAGGAGACGGCGTCGACCGGGATCGAGGCGTCGCTGACGGGCCACCTGGTGTTGAGCACCCTGCACACGAACAGCGCGCTGGAGACCGTCATCCGGCTGCTCGACATGGGGCTCGACCCTTTCAATTTCGCCGATGCGCTGCTGGGCATCCTCGGTCAGCGGCTCGTCAAGCGCATCTGTCAGGACTGCCGCCAGGAGTACCATCCCGAGCGCACCGAGTTCGACGAGCTCGTCCAGGCCTTCGGCGAGGAGGCCTGGACGAGTCTCAGCCAGAAGTACGACGGATCGTTCGTGCTCTATCGCGGCAAAGGCTGCGCCTCGTGCAACAAGACCGGCTATCGCGGCCGTCTTGGCATCCACGAGCTCTTCATCGCCAGTGACGAGATGAAGCGCCTCATCCAGTCGAAGGCGCGCGTCGCCGAGATGCTCGAGCAGGCCAAGGCCGAGGGGATGACCACGCTCGTGCAGGACGGCGTCATGAAGACGCTCGGCGGGTTGACCGACTTCCGTCAGGTCAAGGCCGTCGCGATCAAGTAGTTCGCGCTCACCAGCTCACCTCTCCCCACCGGGTCACCTCGATCTCCGCTCCCGGTCGCCCTGTCGTTTGTCGAGCGCGCCCCTCGAAGAGGCCGTATCATAGGCGGCGTTCGTACGGGGTGTGACGAAGCGCGCAGACTTCACACGTCACGAGGCGTCACGAAAACTGAAGCCCATGTGGTCCGTATCGGTCGAAGCCCACGAATCGACGCCAACCCTCGTGCGGGTCGCGCGGCCGCTTGCCTGCTCGGTGGCGCTTCATCTCGGCCTGCTGACGATCCTGGTCGTCGCCGGCTCGGCGGCCCTGGCGCTACCACCAGCGGCTCGGGTCGCGTGGCTCGACCTGCAGCCCGCGGAAATCGCGCCACCGCCTGGTCCGGTGCCGGTTGGGGTGCCCCGGCGATCCCGTTCAGCTCCTCGCCCACGGGTCGAGCCGCGCGCGCTTCACGTGCCGGTACCCGACGAGCCCGTGGCGCCACCGGCCCAACCGCCGCCGACGCCTCCCCGTGAGGTGACGGCGCCGGAGCCCACGCCGCCGGCCCAGAGCGCGCCGAGCCCACCGCAAAGCTCGATCGTCATGGGCCCGTCGAACGCACTCGAGCCTGATCGAAGCGGAGCGTCATCGAGCACCGCGACCAGCGCCGGCCCGTCGACCGACTCCAGGCCCGCGCGCGAGCCACGAGAGCGCGGCGTCAATGGACCGGCCGTCGCGTCGCGCCCCCCGGATGGTTCCGCCGACGGTCCGATCGTCCGAGCGGCTCGCCCCCGCGGGGGCTATCAGGTGCGACCGGTCTACCCCGAGTCGGCGCGACGAGCCGGCATCCAGGGGACGACCTTGCTTCGCATCTACATCGAGAGAGACGGACGCGTCGGCGATGTCAGCGTCCAGCGATCTGCCGGACACCAGGCCCTCGACGAGGCGGCCGCCGACGCCGTGCGCCGCTGGCGCTTCGAGCCGGCGCTCAACTCCGCTGGACCGGTGTCGATGTGGGCGCTGGTTCCGGTCGAGTTTCGGATCAGCGACCGGGACTGAGCGTCTAGAACCGAACCGCCAGACCCCCGAGGACGGACCGCGGATTGCCCGGCGTGTAGTGGATGTCCGGCACGCCGGTCGCGGGCTCACCGGCCAGTCGAGACGTGAAGAAGAACTGCGCTTCGCGGTATTCGGTGTTCGTGAGGTTCTCGATGCTGAGGAATGCCTCGAGCCATCTGTAACGATAGCGCGCGGTGACATCGAAGAGCAGATAGCCGCGGGCGGTCTGGTGCCGATCCTCGTCGGCGTACCGGTCGCCGAGGTAGCGCATACCGAAGCTCGAGGCGAGACCCCACGGCAGGCGCGCCGTCAGGTCGGCGCGCGCCGTCAAGCGCGGTGCCAGCGGCACCGCGGCGCCCGTGTCGAACTTGGCTCGGCTCGCCGTCACATCCCCCGAGAACGTGAGCCACTCGAGGATCTTCACCCGCGTCGCGAACTCGATGCCCTCGCGGTGGCTCGGCCCGCGCGCCTCGGTGGTGCCCTCGTCGCCGACGAAGACGAGCTCGCTGGCGAGGTCGAGCACCCAGTAGGTCAGTGAGACCTCGGTCCGCGGAATCACCTTGCTCCGAACACCGAACTCGTAGCCGCGCGCTGTCGGCAGCGCCGTCTCGGTGCGATCGGCCACCACCGAGCGGGCGTCGTTGCTGTGGAACCCGGTCCCGAAGTTCGCGAAGAGCTCCGTCTGATACCAGGGTCCGAGCACGAGGTTGGCCTTCACGTTGGGTCGAGCCTTGGTGACCCTGCCGTTCAGGTCGTCCCCGGTGGTGTTCACCCGTGAGTGAACGTCGTAGCTGAAGATGTCGCCTCGCGCGCCGGTCACGAGGCGAAGCCACGAGAGCGGGACGATGTCGAGCTTCACGAACGGCGAATACGACTGCTCGACGATCGAGACGTCCTCGGTCCGCGCGAGCTGGTGGCGCTGGACGGAGGTCGCGAGCACGACGCGCGGGGTGTCGATGCGGTACTGGAAGCCGGCCGAGCTGGTCAGGCTGATGTCGAACGGCTTGCTCTGGTGCTGGTAGAGCGCGTCGAGGCCGGCCATGTATCGGCGATCGCGCTGATTGATCCCGTCCCCGTTCTGCTGGTCGTTGAGGAAAAACGTGAAGTCGTTGAAGAGGTCGAGCACGTAGTAGGTCCCGTACGCGTGCACGGTGACGAGCTGGTTCTCGGTCGGCCGCCACCGCCAATCGAGATTGACGTTCGTTCGCTGGGTCGTGCCGCCCTCGTTGGGGTCGATGGCGCCGAAGCGCGAGATGAGGCCCGCACGGACGGCCCGCGCCGGGATCTCGCCCGAGCCATGCCAGTCGGCCTGGTAGTGGGAGGCCCAGAGGGAGAGATCCATGGTCTCGGTCAGGCTCGCCTTCGCCTTGGCGAAGAAGTTGAAGCGCTCGTAGCCGTTGGGGTGCTCGAAGGGCCCGTCGCTCCGGTAGTACTCGATCGCCACGAGCGTCTTCAGCGCGTCGCGCGTCGGCGAGAAGAGCGTCAGGTAGCGCTGGGTGGCGAACGATCCGCCCGCGGCTTCGGCGTAGTTCTCGTCGACGGTGTCGCGCATGACGAAGTTGAACGCTCCGGCGGTGGCGAAATCGCCGAACTCGACGAAGTACGGGCCCTTGAACCCGTCGAGACGCTGGACGGTCTCGGGAATCAAGAAATGAAGATCGGCGTAACCCTGGCCGTGGGCGTGGCTGCGGAGGTTGACGGGGAGGCCGTCGATGAAGAGCGCGACGTCGGTGCCGTGATCGGCGTCGAATCCGCGCAGGAAGTACTGCTCGGCCTTGCCGCCGCCCTGATGCTGGCTGATCACGAGGCCGGGAACGAGACGCAGAACGTCGGCCGGCCGCCCCTGGGGGCGCAGCTCGAAGTCGCGCCCGGGAATGAAGACCTCGGACGACGCCGAGACCGGCGGCGGGGCCGTCACTACAACGGGCGGTAAGATCGATTCTTCCGGACGCGGTGAGGGCTCCTGAGTCTGCGGCGGCGTCTCTTGAGTCTTCGGAGGAGCTTCCTGGGCCGTTACGGCGCCCCCCGTCGATAGGCCCACGAGCAAGGCCAAGCCGGCGAGCAGTCGAGCAGGGAAGAGCCCACAAGGACGTATGAACACTGAGTGAAAGGTAATACCACACGACCGGCGCCTGATCCAGTACATTTCGGGTTCATGGACGAGGAACGAGCAGTCCGGTTCACGGTCTCGCTTCCGGCCCGGCTGATGCGGACGCTGGATCGCCTGCGCGCCGGGCGGCGATACGGCAACCGCAGCGAGTTCGTGCGCGATCTGCTCCGCGGCGAGCTCGTGAAGGAGGAATGGGCGACCTTGCCGGGCGAGACGGTCGGTGTGCTGACCCTCGTCTACGACCACGAGACGCGCGCGCTCGCCGACAAGCTCGCGGACATCCAGCATCACGGGTATCGCTCGATCACGGCGAGCCTGCACGTCCACCTCGATGAGCACTCTTGCCTCGAGGTCATCGCGCTCCGGGGCTCGGCTCGGCGCATCCGCACGATCGCGAACGAGCTGCTGGCGGTCAAAGGAGTTCGCTACGGGCAGCTCGTCCCGGCTACTCGCGGTAAGCGCTTGACTTAGCCTTCTCGTGGAGGCGGCCGGGCGGGGCGGGGGTGCGGGGATCCCTCCCGGGATCCGGCTGCTGCGACCGTCTGCGATAAAATCGCTCGCTTTTGCGCGAGGGCAACGCTGACTACACGGATCCCGGGAGGGACCCCCGCCCCCCCCGCCCCGCCCGGCCGTCTTCGCGTGGGCTTCGTCGAGACTCGACCGTCGTGGTCGGACGAACGTGATCTCAGGCTCACCGCGTAGAACGGTGCGGTGTGGCGCGACGTGAGACGTAGGGCCGTGTGGGCTCGGGGATGGTGGGTTAGCTTTGAGCGTCTGAGGCTCGTCCTTTTTGCGTGGGGGCTGGGGTGGATTGGAAGGTTCGGGTTTGTGCGTCGGTGGAGGAGGTGCGGGCGGCGGTGAGCCCGATCTGGCACTACTTCGGGCGCACCGGGCCGAACGAGAATCAGATTGCGCCGCTCACGCGTGTCCTGCCCACGGAACGCGTGCACGCCGTCTGGGACGACGACCGTGTGGTCGGCGGGGCCGGCGCATTTCCGTTCACGCTGACGGTCCCCGGCGGACGGGTGCGCGCGGCGGGCGTGACGGTCGTGGGCGTTCTCCCGACCCATCGACGGCGTGGCGTCCTGCGCTCGATGATGCGCGCGCAGCTCGACGCGTGCCGTGAGCGCGGCGAGTCGGTCGCGTATCTGTGGGCCACCGAGGACACGATCTACGGGCGCTTCGGGTACGGCGTCGCCTCGTATTCGATAGAAGTCGATATTCCCCGCGAGCGGTCGGCATACTACACGCCGGCCGCGTCCGCGGGCCACACGCGGCTCGTGCCGCTCGGAGAGGCCGAACCCCTCGTGGCGCCCGTGTGGGAGCGCGTCGCGGCCGTCACGCCCGGCATGTTCGCCCGCTCCTCCGCGTGGTGGCAGGCGCGCGCGCTGGCCGACCCCGACTGGCGGCGGCGCGGCGGCGGCGACCTGCAGTGCGCGGTCCTCGAAGCCGGTGGGCGGTCGACGGCGTACGCGCTCTACCGCATCAACGCGGGGGCCGACCGCGGCGTGCAGGTCGGCTCGCTCGACGTCGTCGAGGCGATGGGAGATGCACCCGAAGCCACGCGAGCCATCTGGCGGTTCCTGCTCGACGTCGACTTGACCGCGCGCACGAGGGCGTCGCTGCTGCCGGTCGATCATCCGCTGTTGCTGCTGGTGGCCGAGCCGCGACGGCTCCGCGCGAACGTTCGCGACGGGCTCTGGGTTCGGCTCGTGGACGTCGGCGCCGCGCTGTCGGCACGCTCGTACGCAGTGCCCGGCTCGGTCGTCATCGAGGTCGTCGACGAGTTCTGTCCCTGGAACCACGGGCGCTGGCGCGTGGGCGCGGACGGCGTCGCGCGCACCAGCGAGCCGCCGGAGCTCGCCTGCGACGTGACCGCGCTCGGCTCGGTCTACCTCGGGGGACTTACCTGGGCGCAGCTGGGAAAATCATTGCGTGTGGCGGAGCTTCGGCCGGGTGCGCTCACTCGCGCTGACGCTCTCTTCCGGAGCGCCACGGCGCCCTGGTGCCCGGAAATCTTCTGAGACGCTCCACCGGCCGCCGGCGCGGACGGGCGAGCATCAGCAGCACATCCCGGAGATCACGAAGACGTTCATCCTGGCGAGCTTGGAAACACGCCCGGAATCAGGGGCGTTCGGCGGCCGGCCGACTGTCACGATCGAGGAAGTAGTTGATCCACGAGCTGGTGTCGCGCAGCCGGCGATCGGGCGGCGGCACGTAGACCTTGAGACCGTCGAGCGCGTTCCCGACCTTCGCGCGATCGTACACGGCGATCCAGATGCACGGCTTGTCGGGAATGACCTCGCAGCGTCCCTGATCCGTCCCGCCGCACGGTCCGTTCCGGAGCTGCTTGGGACACGTCTGCGGGCAGACGTACTCGAGATGACCGAGCACGCAGTTGCCGCACGCCTGGCAGCCGAAGAGCGGTTTCTTGATCGCGAGCTCGAGGCGCTCGAGGAGCGCCGTGGCCGGCCTTCGACGATCGATCCACGCGAACACACGCGTGAGGGCGCGGCGGGTCCAGGTGTCGCGGTTGACGGGAAACGCCCGCCCGAGCCACTCGAGGACGCGCGGCAGGAGCTCGGCGCCGCGCTGCTCCGGCGCCGCGCCTGCGCCCATCGATGGTTTCCGAACGGGTAGGTAGAAACCGCCGGCGGCGCCATAGCCGAGCTCGGCCGCCAGATTTTCCCAGTTCTCGGCAAGCTCCTCGGCTCGTCTGATGATCCACGCGATCTGCGCCGCGTCGTGGGTGCCGCCGATGTAGGCGCCCGCGTAGCCGAGCCCGCGCAGGACCGCGACCGTCCGCGCCGCTCGCTCGAGCCGGGCCTGACGCCCGCCGTCCTGCGCCCGGCTCTCGGCACGCACCGCGGCGAGAAGCTCGGGCGAGACCCAGCAGCCCGGTGGACGGCCGGTCGCCATGCGCTCCGCCGTCTTCGGCCCCAGCACGTAGACATTGCCGAGCAGCGGCGTGCGGAGCCCGCGATCGTCGAGGTAGCGGCGCAGCTCCGCGAACTTCCGCGCGTCCCACCCGACCTGCGTGACGGCCACGTCCGCCCCGGCCGCGATCTTCTTCTCGAGCTTGACGTACTGATAGACGCAGTCGGCCTCGGTGTACTTGAACGGTGAGACGGCCACCGCGACGTGAAAGGGAATGCCGCCGCGACGCCGCTCGTCGATGAGGCGGACGAGCTGGACGGAGTCGAGGTCGAACACCGGCGGCTGATCGCCGGCGCCCGGGTAGTCGCCGGTCAGTGCGAACACGTTTTCGAGCGAGAGCGCGTGCATGTCGTCCAGGCTCTTGGCGAGCCCAAGGCGATCCTGGCTCACGCACGTCAGATGGATGTTGGGCGTCAGGCCGCGCGCTCGCGCCGCCGCCGCGACCCGCAGGGGATCGTGGCCCATCGCGCCGCCCGCGTAGCTGGTGACGCTGCCGGCCACGACCGCCGAAATGCGCGCGAGCCCCGAGGCGGCTTCGAGCAGCCGCGCCTCGCGCGTGAGCGCCGAGGCGACGAGCTCGACGACGTAGCAGAATTGCCCCGTCGCCAGCGCCTCGCGCAGGGGATTGGTCATCCCTGGAGCTCGCGCCGGACGAGCTGCGCCCCCTCCACCATGGCGCCGAGCTTGGGGAAGGCGACCTCGCGGGGAAGATGGAGGAGACCGCAGTCCGGGTTCACCGAGAGCCGATCGACCGGAAGAATCGCGAGCGCCTCTCGGATCCGCTCGGCCACGATCGCGGGCGTCTCGACGTCGTGAGTCTTCACGTCGACGACGCCGAGGCCGAGCGTGAACGGCGCGTCAAATTCCTTGAAGAGCCGCAGGTCCTCGCTGCCCCGGCGCGCGAACTCGAGCGTGATCTGATGGATCCGTGCCTCGAGGATCGCCGGGAACAGATAGCGGTAGCTGCCCTCCCACGAAGGCTTGCCGTAGCGGTTGCCATAGCACACGTGCAGGCTCAACCGCGCGTCCACGCCGTCGACGAGCGTGTTGATGGCACGCACCCCCCACGGCAGATCCTCGGGGAACCCGGAGTAGTAGGGCTCATCGATCTGGATCTGCTCGGCGCCGGCGCGCACCAGCTCGCGCAGCTCGAGGTTCATGATGCGCGCGATCTCGACCGCGAACACCTCTTCCGTCGGGTAGAACTGGTTGCGGATTCGCTTGACCAGCGAATGCGGCCCGGTGACGGAGACCTTCGTCCGTCGCTCGGTGAACCGGCGGAGAAAGCGGAAGTGCTCGACGAGCCCGAGCGGGGCCATCGGCATGCGGTTGCGCACGACGCTCTCGTAGAAGTCGTAGTACGAGGCCTTGGAGCCGCGATCGATCTCGACGCCGGGAAGGCGCGTGGCGAAGTAGTCGATCATGTTGTCGCGCCTGAGCTCGCCGTCGGAGACGACGTCGAGCCCGGCGACCTCCTGGTCCTTGATCGCCGCCTTCACGGCCGCATCGTGCATCTCGTCGAGGTCGTGGGCGGTGATCCGCCGCCGGAGGAAGTCGTTCTTCGCGCGCTCCAGCCAGGCGGGCATCGAGTAGCTGCCGACGACGGCGGTGGAAAGGTATTGAGCTGCCATGGTCTGCCTCACTCGCGGAGAGTCGTGTAGAGAATGCTCGTGCGCGAGCCCGCGCGATATCGAAACGGCGCGAAGTGGACGTCATAGCCGGTCCGCGCGCCGACCGCCTGTAAGAGGGCGCCGTTGACCCAGTTCACGACGGACCCGTCGAGCTTGCCCGGGCCCCGGAATCCCTGCCGATACTCGTCCATGGTAGCGACGAAGATGTCCTGCACCTGGAGATAGCCCCGGGGGTGCAGCAAGGGGACCGTGTTGACGAAGCTCTCCACAGCGCCGCGCGAGATGTGGAAGCGGATGTCGGCGGGCGCGGTCTCGAGCAGCTCATCGAGATCGTCGCCGTGGAGCCCGGGCGGCAGCGGCACGTCGGCGGTGCCCTCGAGACGGCGCAGCCGCTCTTCGAGGCAGAGGCCATCCCAGACGGCCCGCCAGAACGCCACGCCGCGCTCGCGATCGCCGAAGAGATCGGGGCCCGTCTCGAGCAGGCGGGCGATGGTCGGGCGCAGCTCGGTCGGGCCGACGCCGTGGGACGACGCGATCGCCTGCGCGGCCGGCCCCGGAAGGTACGCGCGCGTCTCCACGAGATAGAGCTGGCCGTCGCGCCGGACAAGCTCATCCACGGGCAGGTTGTCGTACACGTTCGTCAGGTGGACGTAGAGGATCTTGTAGCGGAGGAACGACAGCGCGCGGAGCGGGTTGAGCGCGTCGGTCGCGATCATGCTGACCACGTCACGGTGCGCCTCTACCGCGCTCATCGCGCGATCGAGCGTCGGCAGCGAATAGTCGGCGAGGAGGAAGCGCAGCCGCGGATAGAACCCGGTCGCGCGTGCCTCGTCGATCGCTTTGAAGCGGTCGAGCCAGAGCCCGGCGCGGGTGCCCGAGCCCACGCCGATCTCGAGCGCGAAGATTTCGGCCGGCAGCTGGCCGCGCTTGTCGAGCTCGACCAGGAGCGTCCAGAAGTCGCCGACCGCGTCGGCCACCGCGGCCGGATCGTTGGCGTCGGATCGACCGCTCGGCAGCGCCGCCTCGAAGCCGCGGCCGGACTGACGCTCCCAGTCGGCCAGGCGCTGCCAGAACAATCGGTTGAACTGCCAGATCGAGCTCTCGCCCAGCGGCACCCAGTCCTCGACGACGACGCGGCCGCTGGTCTCGCGCTCGATCGCGCCGACGGAGGCGAGCGCGCGGCCGAGGCCATCGATCAGCCCGTCGCGCGGCGCCCTGCGCAGGTCGACCGCCAGCTCGGCGAGCGCCATTCGCTCGCCCCGGGCATCGGCCGCGTGGCGCACGGTGACCGGTTCCCGGAAGTTCGCCTTGTACTGGATCCAGTCGAGGTGCAGGCGAAGGTGCGGCAGCAGCTCCGCGTCGAGTCGCCCCTGATCGAGGAGCGCGAACAGCGCGGCCAGGACGTCGCCGGCGCCGGTCTCACCGGGCTTCGGCAAGAAGTTGAGGTGGATGATCACGGGGTCCAGATACCACGCGTCACAGGGCTTGTCATCTTCTGTTACGCGACGATGACGGTGACTCGCGCCAGGGCTCGCCTGAGCGCTCGCACCAGGGCGTAGTATGAAGCGTGGCCAAGCTCCCGATCGTCTCGGAGCGGCCGCACGCGAGAAGACCATGGATAGATGGAGGTGAAACAATGAGCAAAGGTGGCAAGGTGAAGGCGATTCCCGAGGGATATCACAACGTCACTCCCTACCTGATCATCGACGGCGCCGCGCGCGCCCTGGAGTTCTACAAGCGCGTCTTCGGCGCGGCCGAGCGCATGCGGATGCCCGGCCCCGACGGCAAGATCGGGCACGCCGAGATCACGATCGGCGATTCGCTGATCATGCTGGCCGACGAGCATCTGGAAATGGGCGCTCGCGCGCCTCGCGCGTTCGGCGGCGCGGCGGTGAGCATTATGCTCTACGTCAACGACGTGGACGCGACCGTGAAGACCGCCGTGGCCGAAGGGGCCAAGCTCCTCCAGCCCGTCGAGGACAAGTTCTATGGCGACCGGATGGGCACCATCGAGGATCCGTTCGGCCATCACTGGCACGTCGGCACGCACAAGGAAGATGTGCCGCCCGACGAGATGAAGCGCCGCGCCGCCGCGCTGGCCAAGAGCGCCTGATCGGATCTCGATCGATCGTCGGCAGAGGAGTCTGCGCGCCGAACTCGTGGCGCGCGAGCCGGGAGTGTGGGCGCGCGGATTCCTTACCTCGCGCTCATCGAGCGTCCGCGGCCGCCCTGACGGGCGCGACGATCACCAGAGTCGAGACGCCGAGAAACGTCAGGAAGGAGCCGTCCACGACGTCACACCATCATGTCGGCGAGGCTCTTCATGTCCGGCACCACGATGTCCGGCTGGTGCGGCGTGTCGCCGAACGGCCGCTGGCGACGGTCGATGAACGCCGAGTGCATGCCCGCCGCCTTGGCCCCGATGCAATCGAAGGCATGGTTGGCGACGAAGAGGACTTCGTCCATTCGGACGCCCACGATCTCGGCGGCTTTCGTGTAGGTCGCCACG
Organism: Candidatus Rokuibacteriota bacterium; assembly: GCA_003221615.1. Lineage (GTDB taxonomy): Bacteria > Methylomirabilota > Methylomirabilia > Rokubacteriales > CSP1-6 > AR31. Next base: position 11,648 of record QHSQ01000135.1, read on the forward strand.
TGAGGCTTGAACGAGTTGGCGGCGGCCACCGAGATCACGGCGTCGAACTGGATCTTGTGAAACGCCTTGGCGGCCTCCAGCATGTCGGGGTCACCGTTCGAGAGCACGACGATTTTGTAGCGCGTCTGCAAGCGGGCTAGCGCCTCGGGCACGTCTGGAAACGGCGTCAGCCGCTCGATCTGCGCTACGAGGACGCGAATCTCGTCCGTCGTGTGGGGAATTCCGGCGCGCTCGAGAGTGTAGGCGACGGCGCGCTGCCCGATCTCCCGGTAGGACGTATGCTCCCTGTGAAGCAGCGCATCGATCATGGAGCTCTCGAAGTGGGTGCGCCGCCACCAGGTCACGAACGCGTCCGGTCGGCCACTCCATCCCTTCTGCTGCAAGTAGGGAGTCACTGCCTCCGTCAGGCCCTTCTGCATGTCGACGACGGTCCCGTACTGGTCGAACATGCACACCTTGATCTTCGCTTTGAATGCTGCGGTGGCCATGGTGCTCAACGACCTCCAGGATGTTTGCATGCCCACGAGTCGCCCATCGCGCACAGGTATTTGTCGCGATCATGCCCGCACGCGAGGTCGTGCGGGGTGTACGGACGCTGCTGGCAGCACTCCTTCCGGTAGGCTTTGTGACCACCCCTCGTGCGCACAGTGTCGTTCTCGCACGGGTGATCCTGGGCGTTTGCCGCGGCCGCGGCGAGCAGCAGACTGACCGTGAAGAAGCGGGCGAGCCTCATCATCCGGCTCGATGCTATCAGGCCGGGCTCCCATTACCTCCCCGGTAATTGCGCGTGCGCGCTCTCGCGCGCAACCTCAGCGAGCAGGACCGCGACGGCCGGAGGATCTGTGATGACGAGTCTCGATTGCTCACCCTTGAACGAGATCGTTGCCGGGCTTCTGCTCCTCGTCAGCGTGCTCTCAGTCGCGCACGGCACGAGGCGGCTCATGCGTGGCCTTCGCCACGCGCGACCGCTCGACGTCATTCACGGCATCCGCGGCCTGGTCATCGCCCTGGCGGCGGTCGCCTTCGCCGGCGGTGTCCTGCTGGCCCAGACCGGCCTCATCGTCCTCGGGGCCGTGTTCCTCGGCGAGGAGCTCTACGAGACCGCCCTGGTGGCCGCCATCATCCGTGCCGGTGAGCACGACGAGAGGCCCGCGAGGGGCCCGTAGTCCGGATGCGCCCCGCGCGATCGAGCCATCCCTCCCGAGCGGCTAAGCTGTGAGATATGCTGCAGAGGCGGTGCGATGCAGGTCTGCGGAATTAGAAGTTCGGTGGACAGGGTGACGAGCATGGAGATCAGCTCTCTCGCCGATTGTCCTCACCTCCTCCCTATCGTTGCGCAATGGCACTTCAGCGAGTGGGGACATCTCTATCCTGGGGGGACTGTCGACGGTTGGCTGGACCACCTCCGCACGCGAATGAACGCCCACCACATCGCGATGACTGTCGTCGCCCTCGACCCAAGAGGAGACCCAATCGGGACCGCCGCGCTTACCGAACATGACATGGAGACGCATCGGGATCTTGGTCTCTACACGAACGGCGCTGAAGGCCTGTACCAGAGGCTGGGCTGGAAGCGGTCCTGAGGGTCGCTGACAGGGCGAGTGATCGTGGGCATGCGTGTGAAGCCGGCCGACTTCCAAAGACTCAACCTGCGCTGCCACGCGCTTCTCAGCGATGTCCCTCTCCACGATGTCTGGGCGATACCACTGCATGGCGGCGGCCCCGGTCGCAGCATCCAGGACGCGCGTGCGATCTTCTTCGGCGGCCGGCGTCCATCTAATCTCGCGGTTCGCGGACTATTCGCTCTGCGCTTTGCCTTGGGCCGAGCGTTCGGATGGGATGACGAGCGTCATAATCCGTCCAGCGGATCGTACGTCAATCGCCTTACTGAAGCGGATCGCTCGCAGTCTCAGGTTGCTCCGGGGACTCGCGAAGGCCGGTTTCGAGTGCTCTACGTGTCGGGTGAGGAAGCCCTCAGCGAGCTTCGCAATGCGACTGTGCATGCCTTCCTGGCGCTCGCGCTCACGCCAAGCCCTGGGGGCTATACGCTCTACCTGGCAATCTATGTGAAGCCGGTGAGTCGTCTCACTACGCTCTACATGGGCCTGATCGATCCATTTCGCCGTCTCATCGTTTATCCGGCCCTCGGTCGGCAGGTTCAGCAACGTTGGTCACGCGCGTATGCGTAGGCGCCGCAGGCATCACCGGGCTGCTGAGCCGACAGGCAAGAGAGGAAAGACCTAGCGTGCACATCAAGGATCTTTACTCGGTGATCGTGACGGACAACCGAGCCGAATGTCGGAACTTCTACGTCAAGTGGTTCGCCTTCCAGGTCGTGTTCGAAGCGTCGTGGTTTGTCTACCTCGCTGCCGCCGGGGAACCGTATCCACTGCATGATGAGCCCTGGGGCCAGCGGCGCTTCGCTCTGTACGATCCATCGGGCACGTGGCTCGACGTCATCCAGCAGATCGACCCGGCGCCTGGGTTCTGGGACAGCTACCTCAGATGAGGAGCGAGCGGGCCTTCGGCAGCCGGTGAAGCTGAACGTCCGTCGGGTTGGTCGTCGCTCAACTGTAGACGATGACGCTCCGCTTGACCTCGCCCTGCAGCATCAGGTCGAACGCGCGGTTCAGCTCGCCGAGCGGCAGGCGCCGGCTGATCAGCTCGTCGAGCTTGTACTTTCCGCTCATGTAGAGATCGATCAGCATCGGCACGTCGGTGCGCTGATGGCCGCCGCCGAACGAGCTTCCGGTGAGGATGCGCTGCTGCAGGAGCAGTGAGGGGTCGATAGAGAGCCGCGTGCCTGCCGGCGATACGCCGACGACCACGCAGGTGCCGCCGCGGTGGGTCGAGAGGAGCGCCTGCTCCATGGTCCGCTGGGTGCCGACCATCTCGAACGCGAAATCGACGCCGCCGCGCCCGGCGAGCGCGTGAACGCGGGCGACCGGATCCTCCTGCGAAGCGTCCACGACGTGGGTGGCGCCGAACTCCTCGGCCCACGCGAGCTTCTGCTTCATCACGTCCACGGCGATGATCTTGCCGGCGCCCACGAGGCGAGCGGCCTGGATCGTATTGAGGCCGACCCCGCCGCAGCCGAAGACGGCGACGCTCGCGCCCGGCGGCACCTTGGCGCGGTTGAAGACTGGGCCCGCGCCGGCCAGCACGCCGCAGCTCACCAGGCACACGACGTCGAGCGGCGCGTCCTTCCGGATGGGGATAACGCTCTCCTCCGGGAGCACCGAGTGGGTCGCATAGCCTGCAACCTGGAGATAATGATGAAGGCCGCGCCCGTCCTTCTTGAAGCGTGGGGTGCCGTCGAACATGAACCACCGCGGCTTGTCCCGTAGCGCGCACATGGTCGGCTGGCCGCCGATGCAGTACCAGCACTTGCCGCACGACGGGATGTAGCTCGAGCAGACGTGGTCGCCGGGCGCCACGGTCTCGACCCCCGGCCCGACCTTCTCGACCACGCCCGCGGCCTCGTGACCGAGCACGACGGGCAGGGGATGGGGCGAGTCGCCCGTGATCACGTGCAAATCGCTGTGGCAGACGCCGTTGGCCGCCCACCGCACCTGCACTTCGTGGGGACCGGGCTCGAGCAGCTCGACGTCCTCCACCACGACCGGCTTCTTCACGTCGTACAGAACCGCCGCAGTTACACGCATGGCGCCCTTCCTTTTGGCTGAGAGTTTCGCGGATAGTCTGCGCGAGTGTGCGCCGCTTCGCAAGATGGCTTCGAAGCCGGCGATCGTCATTTGCCTTGGCCGCCGGGGTCGCGTACTGTTTCGACGCGGAGGCGCGCGCAGAGCGACATGAGCGGCGAGGCGCGAGACCCGTACGACACGGCAGACGGCCGCGCAGTGCCGCATCCCGTTCTCAAGAAGTATTACGAGAGCGAGAACGATCGCCGGCCCTTCGTCAGCGCCCTCTTCGACAACGCCGCGGAGCACTACGACTTCGTCTGCGGTCTCGGCTCGCTCGGCTCGGGCCGTTACTACCGGCGCTGGGTGCTGCTGCAGTCGGGGCTGCGCGTCGGCATGAAGTTCCTCGACGTCGCCACGGGCACCGGCATGATCGCCCAGGGCGCCACGCGCATCCTGCGCGAGCCCGGGTCCGTGGTCGGGCTCGATCCGAGCGGCGGGATGTTGCAGCAGGCGAAGCGGACGCTCACGGTCCCCCTCGTCCAGGGCACCGTCGAGGAGTTGCCCTTCGCGAGCGGCCACTTCGACTTCCTCTGCATGGGCTACGCGCTACGCCACGTGGCCGACCTCGGCGTGGCGTTTCGTGAATGCCTGCGGGTCCTGAAGCCGGGCGGGCGCGTCCTGGTCCTCGAGATCACCTTGCCGCGCTCGCCGCTCGGCCAGCGCTTCTTCCGCGTCTACTTCGAGAGCATCCTGCCCCGCGTCACCCGCATCAGCACGGGCAGCGCCAAGGCTGAGCTCCTGATGAAGTACTACTGGGACACGATCGCCAATTGCGTGGCGCCGGAAAAGATCCTGAGTGTGTTGAAGTCGAGCGGCTTCGCCCGGATCGAGCACCGCGTACGCGGCGGGCTCCTCAGCGAGTACATCGCCCTGAAGCCCGCATAGTCGCGGCCGGCGTAGCCGCGGCTCGCGCTACCGGATCGCCATCTCGGTGGGCTCGACCCCGCGCAGCCCGTAGCGGCCCATGAAGCGCAGGAGGCCCCGGCTGTAACGCCGCAACGTGCCCATCCCGGAGGCCTGCAGCGCGATGTGCCGCTCGATGTGGTTCTGGGCCGCGTTCTTCAAGGCGTTGGTTCCGACCGCCATCCAGTCGCGTCCGGCCCTGAACAGCGCCGCCATCCGTCCGTCGTAGAACGTCGCCACCAGATCGAGCCACGCGGTGAGCATCGCGGTCTGCCGGGCCGCGTACGGCCGGAGCGCCGCTTCGAGGTCCGCCGGCGACGGCGCCTGGCCCGCCTTCGAGAACGGCGCCAGCGCGTCGGCCACGAGCTCGGCCGAGCGAAGAGCCAGGTAGACGCCGGGGGAGAGCATCGGATCGACGAATCCGAACGCGTCGCCGAGCATCACCCAGCCCGGACCGAGGCCGCGTTGCGAGATCAGCTGGTAGTTCGCGTACGTCGCCACGGACGTGACGCGCTTGCTCCCGGCGGCGATCGTCGACAGCCACGCGTCGGTCGCGATGGCCCGCTCGAGCCGCTCGGCCGGGCTCGCGCCGAGGCGCGCGGCGTCGTCGCGGCCCAGCACGATGCCGATCGAGAGCCGCTCCTGCAGCGGAATGCACCAGCTCCAGCCGGCGTCGAGGCGGCGGATGAGCACCTGGCCGGGCGCGTCGTCCCAGGCGAAGTTCTCGAAGTGGGCGAAGTGCGCCACGTCCTTGCGCGGGCCGAGAGCGGCGCCGATGTTCAGGGCGCGCGCGCCGAGCCGGGCGCGCCCGGTCGCGTCGACGACGAGATCGGGCTGACGGCCTTCGAGCGTCGGCGCCGCGGCCAGGGTCTCGGGCGAGAGGCCGAGCTCGCGACCGCCTTCGCTCACCGGCTCCAGGCGCGCGTGAGCCACCACGCGCTCGACTCCGCAGGCCACGGCGCGCGCGAGCACCGCGTCGTCGAATCGGGGGCGCGGGATGTTGTAGGCGTAGGGGAACACGCCCGGCGCGAAGCGCGCGAACGAGAAGCTGAAGCGGTCGGTCGGCGACCAGATGAACGACACGCCCGGCTTCACGCGGCTGAAGCTCGCGGTTTCTTCCTCGAGGCCGAGCCGCTGGAGGATCGGGATGACGGCGGGGACGAGGGATTCGCCGACCAGCAGCTCGGGACGCCGCCCATCGTCGAAGAGCGTGACGCGAGCGCCCTGGCGCGCCAGCAGGATCGCCAGCGCGGAGCCCGAGGGACCGGCACCGACGATCGCGACTCTCATCGACGGATTTTACCGCTCGGAGTCCTGGGGACGGCGTCCACGACCGTGAACTCGATCGGCACCTTATATGAGGAGAGGACCCGAGCGCAATGCGCTCTCAGGGCATCGAGATCGCACCCGGGCTGCGCGGCGACCTCGGCGCAGGGCACCTCGCCCATGTGCGCGTGAGACCGGCTGAAGACGCGAGATTCCTTGATGCCCGGGAACTGGTTGATGCAGTCCTCGACTTCCTCGGGAAAGAACTTCAGCCCGGCGACCATGATGAGGGCTTTCTTCCTGCCCTTGAGGTGGAGCGCGCCCGTCCGATCCAGAAAGCCGAGGTCGCCGGTGAGGAACCAGTCGTCCACGGCGATCTGCCCGCGAAGTCGCCACGGCGAGTAGTAGGCGGAGAAGAGTCCGTCACCCCGCACCGCGATCTCGCCCAGCGCCTCGGCGGGTAGCCGCGTGCCTTCGTCGGAGAGCACCGCGACCCCATAGCCGGGAACGGGCCGGCCCACCGAGGCCGCCGGAAGCCCCTCGTTACCCAGGTTGATGCACGGCAGACCGGCCTCGATGATGCCGTAGGCCTGTCCGACAGGGACGCGATAGACCGACTCGAAGCGTTCCATCACCGTCGGCGAGATCGGCGCCGCGGTGGAAAGCGTCACGCGAATGCTCGAGAGCGGCTCGCTCGGTCCGAGGTTGGCCATGCGCTCGAAGTGCAGTGGCGCCGCGTAGAGCACGCTCGCCCGGAGCCGCCGCGCGCCGTCGACGATCGCCCTGGGCAAGGTATCGGAGCAGAGCAGGATGTGGGAGCCGGCGCGGACGTACGCGGTAATCGTGACGGCGAAATGATAGGCGAGCGGCAGGACCCAGAGGATCCGGTCTTCTTCGCTGAACTTGAGCACGCGATCGGAGGCCTCGACGCGCGCAAGCGTGGCTTCGTGAGACAGCACCACGCCCTTGCTCCGCGCGGTGGTCCCGGACGTGAACCGGATGAACGCGGCGTTCAGCTCGTGGAACTCGGCCGGGGGCTCGGCGCCCCGATCGATCCACTGGAACGTGTAGCCGTCGCAATCGCCGCCCTTGACGACCGCACGGCGCGCGGACTCGTCGGCGTGGCCCGGCGCGCTCGGAAGCGGCGCGGCCTTCGGCCAGGCAACGCACCCGTTCAGCTGCACCTCGCGCACGATCTCCGCGATCTCCGTCGGCGTGAGGTTGCTGGCGAGGGGAACGAAGCAGGCGCCCGCGGCGAGCAGGCCGAACGCAGCCGGCATGTAGGAGAGGTCGTTCGGGGCCAGGAGCCCGATCCGCTGGCCGGGCTCGACGCCCTCGGCCTTGAGGAACGCAGCCACCCGCTCGGCCTCCCGGGCGAGCTGGCCGTAGCTCACGGATCGGCCCGAACGCACGTCGGTGACGGCGCGGCGCGACGAGTGCCGCTCGGCGGTCGCGAAGAGAAGGTCGGCGAGATTCATCGCGCCTCCGCGCGGCGCGCCGCCGCCCGGCCGACGGCCTCGCCCGCCGCCAGGCAGGTACCGATCACGCGGGCCGAGCCGAGCGCCTCGTGCGTGGCGCTCATGCAGCGGCCGGCGACGAACAGGTTGTCGACGTCGCGCGCCTGCAGGCTGCGAAGCGGGATGTCGTAGTGAGCCCGATCGTCGAGCCACTCGTACGTGGCCCCGAGCCGTCCTTCTTCCCAGAGCTCGATCGGCCAGCTCGCCCGCGCGACGCCGTCGGCGAACTTGCGCGCGCTCAGCACGTCGTCGCGAGTGAGCTGGTAGCGCCCGATCACGCGGCGGCTCTCGCGGACGCCGACCTGCGGCGCCGCGTGCGAGACGAACGCGCGGGAGAACGCCGGCAGCGTCTTCAAGAATTCCGTGACGGCGAGCGCGCGTTTTCGGCCTTCCTGCTCGGCGACCGTCAGAAAATCGCGGCTGGCCGGAAGCTCCTCGGCGATTCCACTCAAGGTGAGCTTGCAGACGATTTCGCCGGGCTGAGGTGACGAGCCCAGCGCCAGGTTCGCGGCCCCTTTGGGCAAGCGTCCCTCCTGTTCGGCGGTGACCAGAGATCGTAAAAGCGCCACGCGCGGCCCCGATCCCAGCGCCTCGGTGTCGACGTGCTGGAGGACGAAGACCAGGGACGGCAGCTGGCGCTCGGACAGAGGCACGGTCACGGTGGCCACGCCGGCGAGATGTGAGACGACGGCATCGCCGCTCGCGTCGACGACGACGCGCACAGCCAGCTCGAGGGCGCGCTCCCAGGTGGCGATACGCACCGCTTCGACGCGACCCTGGCCAGTCTCGAGCCCGGTGACGAACGTGTGGAGATAGACGTCGAGCGGCGACGCCGACGCGGTGAGCTCGTCGGCCAGACAGGCGAAGGCGAACGGCGTGTAGGGCAGGACGTACGTCCGGCCTCGGCGGACCGGCTCGCCGCAGCCGGGCATGGCCGCGAGCTTGCGTGCGACGTCGTCGGCGAAGCCCTCGTTGAGCGGCTCCGGCGGCCCGGCTGACGAGGTCAGATAGAGGCCGCAGACCGTGCTCACCATGCCCGCGGTGGCCATGCCCCCGAGGAAACCGTAGCGCTCGACGAGCGCGGTGCGAGCGCCCGAGCGCGCGGCCGCCACGGCGGCGGCCAATCCGGCCGCGCCGCCTCCGACCACGACCACGTCGTAGCTCACCGAGCCGGCCGCCATCTCATGCCCTCGCGGACCCCCTCCACGATGCGCGTGACCTCCTCTTCGTTCATCGCGCCTTCGACCCAGGATACGACCAGGTTGTTCTTGATCCCGCAACGGTTGAAGAATACGCCGACCCCGGGCCGGGGCAGCACGGATGGCGCGTGGTACGCGTTGACGACCCGCCGTCCGAAAAGCTTGTCCAGCGCCGGCGGAACGTCCCCGAGATCGGCAAAGTTGAACGAGAACGTCTCCCGCGTCGCGGTGCCGGGTAGATCGCGCAGCATCAGCGAGAGCGGACGATACTTCAGAAACTCCATCGCCACGGCGCTGGCGTCGATCTGCCCGTCGCGAAGCGCGTCCGTCATCTGATCACGCAAGATCCGTGTCAGCGTCGCCATGTCGGTCGTCTCCGAGGGCTTGAACCGAGCGAAGTGGAAGGCGAGCACGTTGCCGAACGTCGCTCCGAGCTCGCCCTTGGGTCGCAGATCGACCGACACCGGCACGAGAAAGGGCAGGTCGGGAAGCCCGCGCCGGCGCCAGAGGTCGGCCATGGTCCGCCCGACCAGGGCCAGGCGCCAGCAGACCTCGCGCGTGGTGCGAACGCCCCCGATTCCGTGATCGTCGCCGACGAAGCTCGCCTGCATGAAGCGGACCCGTCCCGGTTTCATCAAACCGGTTCCAGGCGAGACCGGCGACACCGGCACGAGGGCGCGCATGTAGCGTTGACTCTGGCGTCCCAGCCGTCCGCGTTCCCTCAGCGGGCGCGGATCCGGATCGGTCGCGAACGCCGGCGGCGCGCCGCCCCACGGCGCGCGCCCGTCGGTCTCGTCCAGGTGAGCCAGATGCGCGAGCAAGTTCTGTCCGCCGCGGGGATCCATGAGGGGGTGAAACCACGTGACGACGAGGGCGCTTTGCGGCCCCGTCGCCTCCGACACGCTGTCGAGGATCGAGAAGTGTAGCGGCGGCTCGCGGCGGGGATCGATCGCCGTGTTGAGCTCGGCCTCGAGCTCGACGTGAAGCGCCTCCGGCGCGGAAAGATGCCGGTGACGCACGAGCGGCGCGGCGAGCGGGCCGCGGGCCCGCGGGGCCCAGTGAAGCGGCCCCCACGGGAACGGTCGGCGCAGGCGCGCCGCGGGCCACGGGCAGACGCCGAGGAATCGTTCGAGAGCCCGTGCGATGCGCGCGGGATCGAGCGGCCCATCGCACTGGACGATCATGAGCGTGTTGTTGCTGACGCCCTCGCGCTTCCAGAGCGCCTGCATCGCCACCAGGACGAGATCGGCGCCGCGAAGCGGGAGTCGCCGGACCGGTGTCGTGCTCACGCGCTCCGTCGACAGATGTAAGCCGCGAAGGCGCGCGCGGTTCTGATGTTCTCCGCGACGAGATCCTCGTCGGGCATCCAGAACCCGTAGCGAGCCTCGATGAAGAGGAGGACCTTCAGCAGCGCCATCGAGTCGAGGCCCGCCAGCTCGAGATCGTCGTCGGGCCGCACCGGACGACTCCGCGCCATGATCGTGGTGTTGATGAAGTCCGTCACCGCTTTGGCGACCTCTTCGGGATCGAGACGGGAGAGGTTCCCGGTGGACATGATGGAAATCACTATCCTTATGCGGCTCTTACTTTGCAAGCGTTACGAAATGCGGCCGGCGGCCGCTGCGTCTAACGGGCCAGGAGGGTACGTCAATGAGGCTCGGCAAAAGTAAGCTCTTTCGGGTATCGGTGCTGGGCTTGCTGTCAGGGTTAACCCTCACGACCGGCGCCCAGGCCCAGTGGCGAGACGATCGACACGGGCCGGTGTGGCGTGACGAGCGTGCCCACATCGACCATCGCGCGGTCGTGCGTCGCGAAGATTGGCACTTCGACCGGGAGCGGGGCTGGCGATTCGAGCATCGCCCCGGCTTCTGGTCCCCGTACTACGTGTGGTGGTGGACCGGGGGTCGCGTGGTGATGCTCGCGGCGCCCACAGCCACCGTCGTCAACTACCCGAGCGGGCGCTACGAGCTCCGGGGCGATGGGATTACCGTTCCCTACTACTGGGCTTGGGTACCGGCCCAGGCGTACATCGCCGCGCCTCCCCCGCCCGCAGTGCCGGCCGCTCCGGACGTGGCGCCGGTCGGCTCGCCACCGCCGCCGCCACCGGCAGCGGGGTAGGTCGTGCGACATCAGTCAATGCTGACGGCAAGGACAATACAGACTGCAAGGAGGCGTATATGCTTCGTCGTCTGGGCGTGATATTCCTGCTCGCGTGCGTCGTTTCGATCAGCACCGCGGGATGTCTCCTGGTGCCGTTCCCCGTGGGTTGGGGAGGCGGACATCATCATCGCGATCGCGGTCGCTGGTAGTCGCTCATAGCTATTGTCCACGCGCTTCGTCACGCGCAGCCTCCCAGTTTGTCCCGGGAGGCTGCGCGTGCGTTCGGATGTGCCACGCGACTTGACTCGGTTAGCTCGTCGGCGCTAAGGAGAGAGCCGTGAAGCAAGCTCGATCGCGCCGCGCCAAGCCCAAACCCGGTCCGTTCGACGGCTACCATCGCCGCGAGGTCCCGCCCCCAGATCCCGAGCTGACCGAAGTCGGACCTGGAACGCCGTGCGGCGAGTACCTGCGCCGGTTCTGGCAGCCAGTGGCGTTCGCGCGCGATCTCACGGCGACGCCGCTGAGGACACGGATCCTGGGCGAGGACCTGGTCGTCTTCCGCGATCGCGGCGGGCGCGTCGGCGTGCTGCACCTGCACTGTGCGCATCGCGGAACCTCGCTCGAGTTCGGCATCCCGCTCGAGCGCGGCATCCGCTGCTGCTATCACGGCTGGGTCTACGACGTCGACGGCCGCTGCCTGGAAACACCGGGAGAGCCCGCGGGCAGCCGGCTCAAGGAGCGCATCCGGCAGGGTGCGTATGCGACCCACGAGTTTGCGGGCCTCGTGTTCGCGTATCTCGGTCCGCCCGACCGGCGCCCCGCGTTCCCGATCTACGATAGCTACGACGTGCCCGGCCATCGGCTGATGCCGGCCGCGAAGTTCGTGCTGCCGTGCAACTGGCTCCAGGTGAAGGACAACAGCATGGACCCGGTGCACACCGCGTTTCTGCACGCGCTCAGCAGCGGCTACCAGTTCACCGAGGCGTTCGGCGCCGTCCCCGAGCTCGACTGGAAGCTGACCGACGCCGGCATGGTCTATCTCGCGACGCGGCGCGTGGGCGACCTCGTGTGGGTGCGCGTCTGCGACTTCATGCCGCCGAACGTCCATCAGTTCACGCGGGAGATCGAAGAAGCCAACGCGCCGAAAGCGGCGAGCCGGCCCGTCGTCATTCGCTGGGCCGTGCCCAACGACGACACGCACACGACGAACTTCGAGCTCGCGCAGGTGGATCCGGCCTGGCGCCTCACCGCCGAGCAGGTGGCGCAGGCGGGCTTCGGCCAGTCCGGCGACCGTCCCTACGCCGAGCGGCAGCGCTTTCCGGCCGACTTCGACGCGCAGTCCAGTCAGCGGACGATCGCGGTCCACGCGCTCGAGCATCTGGCCTCGACGGACCGCGGCGTGATCATGCTCCGACGCATCGTGCGCGACGGCATCCGCGCAGTCGCGCGCGGCGGCGATCCTGACAGCACGCGCTGGCCCGAGCGCAAGCCGATCCGGACCTTCACGCAGGACATCGTGCTGCGTATTCCACGAGCGGCGAGTGCGGAGGCCGATCGGCGCCTTCTGCGCGCCACCGGGCGCTCGGTGATCGAAAAAAGCTAGAGCCTGGCTTCGTCGATCTTCAGGCCGAGCCAGTAGCGGCCGATCAGCTCGTAGTGAGCGAGGCGTCCCTGCAGGTGCTGTGTGATCACGTGGATGTCCTGGAAGTGCCGCTGGAGCAGGTGGTCCTCGTAGGCGGCCGTCGCGCCCGCGGCGTTGTACACGCTGTCGATGATCTGCGCCGCCAGACGAATCCCGTGCGTCGTCGCCAGCCGCAGATTTGCGCGATGCTCGAGCGTGAGTGCGTTGTTCACGCTGGCCGCCCACGCCTCGCGCACCGCCTCGTAGAGAAACGCCCGCCCGGATCGTAGGGCCGCCTCCGCCTGGCCCACCGTCATCTGGACCATCGGCTGCTCGCGGAGCAAGGTGGGCATGGCGCGCGGCGTCTTGGCGCCGGCCAGCTCGGCGAACGTCTCCAGGCACGTGCGCGACATCCCGAAGGCGACCGCGGCGTCGCCCGAGGCGAACAGGAGCGTGCGCGGGATTCGATAGAGCGGCGCGTCCTCGAGGAGCGGCGCCGTCTGCGAGAGCACCGTGCGATCGGTCGGCACGAAGACGTCGGTCACGGCGAAGTGATGCGTGCCGGTGCCCCGCATGCCGCGCGTGTGCCAGGTGTCCAGCAGCTCGGCCTCGGCCACCGGCACGAACATGTAGCGCGCCTCCGGCGCCTCGCCCTCGAGGCGGACCTGGCCGTTTTCGATGATCTGCGCGTGCGCGGCGACCCATGCGGCGTGCCGGCAGCCGGTGCTGAAGCCCTGGCGCCCGGTGACGCGGTAGCCGCCGGGGACCACGATCGCCTTCGCGGTCGGGGCCGGCGTGTTGGCCACGACGGCGCGCGGCACGTCGGTCCAGATCGTGCGCGCGACCGCGCGCGGCATCCGCGCGGCGTAGGTACCGAAGATCGCGCCCTGGTTCAGGCACCAGCCCGTGCTCGCGTCGGCCTTGCCGATCTCCTCGATCACCTGGACGTATGTCGGCAGGTCGATCTCGCCGCCGCCGATCGCGCGCGGGATCGCCATGTGGAACAGCCCGGCGTCGGCCATCGCCTCGAACAGCGGGCGCGGCAGCTCGCGGTTGGCGTGGATCTCGTCCGCGGCCGAGCGGATCTGGGGGACGAGCTTCCGTGCGGCGTCGAGCGGCGAGCGGCCGTCGGCTTCCAGGGCGGGAGCTCGCGAGCTAGGAGCCGACCGCGGCGAGCGCGGGCTGCTCGATGTCGAGGGTCGTCACGCGGCGCAGCTCGCGGCGATACTTCCCGTCGTCGAACGGCCGTGCACGATGCATGGTGGCGCGGTTGTCCCAGATCACCAGGTCGCCGACGCGCCATTCGTGACGGTAGACGTTTTCCCGCTGGGTCGCGTGCTCCGTCAGGTCCCGCAGCAGAAGACGCCCCTCCGGCAGCGGCCAGTCGATGATCCGCGTCTGGTGCGACGCGAGATAGAGCGACCGGCGCAGCGAGCGCGGGATCGTACGGACGAGCGGATGGATCGCGCCCTTCAGCTGGTCCTGCTCGCTCGGCGAGAACTCGAACCCGAGGATCTGACGCGAGTGGGCGATCGAATGGTGGGTCCGGAGCCCCTCGATCAGCGCCTTCGTCTCGACCGGCAAGGTGTCGTAGGCGGCGCGCATGTCGGCGAACTCCGTATCGGCCGCGACCGGGGGCACCACGCGCGCGTGCAGCATCGAGTACCGCCCTGCGGGATCCTTGAACGACGCGTCAGTGTGCCAGAGGCGATTGCCCAGGGTGTACTGGCGTCGCCGATCGTCGGCCTTCATGATCTCGCCGTCGGCATCGAGGTTCGAGATGTCCGACAGCGCCTCGTTCCCGAAGCGGTTCTTCGCGATCACGCGGCTGCCGGTGCCCTCGTGCAGGCGCCCGTCCAGGCGCTGAGCGAATGCGAGCTGCTCGGCGTCGGCAAACGGCTGGTCGCGGAAGATGAGCACGGCGAATTCGTCCATCCCGGCGCGGATCTTGGCCAGTGTTTCCGCGTCGTGAACCGCGCGAAGCTCGATCGGACTGGATTCGCCTGCGAAGACCGGATGGACCTTCCGGAATGTCAGCGCCATGGCCTCAAGAGGGTAGGCCGACCCGGGCCGGGGAGTCAAGCAGTTGCCCGGCGGAAACGGCCCTTGACGATCAGGTCCTCCTGGAATCGGGCGCTGTGAGCACGCCCGTGTGAACAGCGCGCACGATTACCTCGTCGTCGTCCGCGACGGCGAGCATGCGCAGCGCGATCGGCGCGAGCTCGGCCACGAGAGCATCGACACCCGCAGACCGAGCGGTAAGGCTCGCGACCCAGGCCCGTAGCGGCGCCCCGCGTGGGTTCACGAGCTCGACGACCGAGCCCGGCTCCACGCTGATCCGCCGCGCGACGTCAGCGCTCAGGCGAACCTCGCGTCCGCGACCGCTGTCGAGTCCTGGCGCCGCTACCACGCGCACCCGCAGCCGGGTGGCGTGCAGCTTCGAGCGCCGCGCCTCGGTCGCGGTGGCGTCGGGCGCGCCCACGCGCAGCACGACGCCGTAGATCGCCTCCGCGGCCGCCGCCGTGACATAACCTTCGCCCACGTCGGCCGCGACACGCGCGGGGTCACGCTCGAGCGGATCGCCGAAGCCTCCGCCGCCGCTCGACTCCATGAGTAATACGTCGCCGGGCTCGAGAGGGAATCCGCTCACCTTGCCGGGCAGCGGCGATGTCTCGACGCGCCGGCCGTCTCGCCGCACCCAGAAGCGATTGGTCGCGCCGGCCCCACCACCGCAGACGCCGAAGGGGGGCAGCACCGCCTTTTCCGCGAGTACGGACAGCTGAGCTCCCACAGTCTGGATGCGCACTTCGCGCGTGAGACCGAGGCCGCCGCGCCACTGCCCGGGTCCGCCCGAATCCTCCCGTAGCGCGGTGCGCTCGATGCGCACCGGATAGAGCTGCTCGACCGCTTCGATGGGCTGGAGCGTCGTCATGTCGCTCTCGGTCCACGCGCGGACGGTGTTGCTGCCGTCGCCGCCGTCGAAGCCGCCGGTGCCGCCGGCCGGGTACTCGTAGAAGATGAACGTCTCGCCCGTGCGCGGATGCGGGCCGCCGACGTAGCAGTGGTTGCCGCCGCCCTTGAGGTCGCCGGCGATCTTGCCGTCGAGGGCCTGGGCCAGAGCGCCCATCACGGCCGACTCGACGCAGTACTTCACCTCGACCATGCCGCCGCACGGCGCGGGCGGGTCGGCGTTCACGATCGTGCCCGGCGGTGTCAGCACGGTCAGCGGCCGGAAAGCGCCCGAGTTCACGTCGGAGCCGGGATCGAGGAACGACTTGATGATCGTGAAGGCACCGGTGGGCGCCATCGCGGGACCGACGTTGGTCGGCCCGAGTGTCTGCGGCGAGGTGCCGGCGAGATCCACGGTGATGGTGTCGCCTTCGACGACGACCTTCGCGCGCACCGTGAGCGGCTCGAGCCGCTCGGTGCCGGCCTCGAGATGCGCCTCGTAGAAATACTCGCCCGTGCGGAGCCCGCGGATGGCCCGACGCATGCGGCCCTCGGCGCGGTCCATCAGCTCGGCGACGGCCTCGCGGATCGTCGTGACGCCGTAGCGGGCGACCAGCTCTTCGATTCGCTCGATGGCTTTCCGGCACGTGCCGAGCATCGCCTGGTAGTCGCCTCGGCGCTCGCGGGGGCCGCGCATGTTGCTGAAGATCAGGTCGAGCGCCGCGTCGTTCGGCCGGCCGCGGTCCACGACCTTGATCGGCGGGATGCGGACGCCTTCCTGGAAGATCTCGGTCGCGCGGCCGGAGAGGCTGCCGGGACTCATCCCGCCGACGTCGCCCCAGTGGGCTCGCACGACCGGGAAGACGAAGAGCTCGCCGTCAGCAGCGAAGAGCGGATAGATCATCGCCACATCGTTGAGGTGGGTGCCGCCGGTGTAGGGCTCGTTGTGCAGGAAGATGTCGCCGGGATGGATATCGTCGCCGAACTTCTCGCGCACGGCCTTCATCGACCAGCCGATCGGCACGATGTGAAGCGGATGATCCTGGCCCTTGGACATGGCGACGATCTGGGCGTGCCCGTCCATCAGGACACACGAGAAGTCCTCGCCTTCATAGAGGATCGACGAGTACGCGGTGCGCACGAGCGTCACGCGCATCTCGCGCACGATCGACACGAGGGCCTCGCGCAGGACCTCGAGCGTGATCGGATCGATCATGCCGGCGTCTCCCGCGTGCAGCGCAGGTTGCCGTGCACGTCGACCTCGCCGCGCCAGCCCGGCGGCACGATCGTCGTCGCGCCGAACTCCTCGACGATGGCGGGGCCGCGGAGCGTGGCTCCCTCGGGAAGGCGCTCGCGCTCCCACACCGGGCAGTCGTGCGGCGCGCCCTGGAACCACACGGCTCGCCGCTCGGCCAGCGCCATGTCCATCGACTCGCTCGCGCTCCGGTAGCGCTCGCCGGCGGGCCGGGGGACGACACCATAGGTGGTCAGCCGCGCGTTGACGAGCTCGATCTGCGCGCCCGGGCTCGAATGGCCGTAGGCCGCGAGATGCTGGCGGTGGAACTCGGCCTCGAGGGTGTCGAGCGCCAGCCCGTTCGCGCTCGGCTCGCCGAGCGCCACGTTCAACTCGAACGCCTGGCCCTGGTAGCGCAAATCCAGCGAGCGGACCAGCCGTTGCTCCTGGGGCGTAAAGCCTTCGAGCCCCAGCTGATGGCGGGCCGCGTCCTCCA
>QHSQ01000562.1 GCA_003221615.1 Candidatus Rokuibacteriota bacterium
ACCGCGGGCGCCGCGCCCCGTCCTCGCCGCTTGTCGCCACGCACGTTGACCGTCCTCTCCCGGCCCAGATGCTGATTCTCAGCGTTTGGACGTCGCCCGTTTGCCGTTTAGCCCCTGCAGGTTTTCAGACGGCTGATATCTTCCTTCACCCGCGCGACGCGCCCCGCTCCGCTTCTGGCGAACGGCCCTGGCCTGGCTCTCGATGTTGGCGAAAAGCGCTGGGTGACTTTCTCGCTTCAGCCCCACCCAGATAAGCGCACGGAGGACGATCTGGAGGCTCACCGGCAGCTTGAGCGCTGTCGTCGCCTTGCCCGCGATGACGCGAGCCTGATCCAGCACGTCCTGCGAAAGAATGAGGAGGAGTCTCGTCTTGTTCTCGAGTATCAACATCATGCTCTCCTGCCTAAAGAGTCACGTCCTTGCCCGTTCAGCGCCCTCACGGCTTCGTTCTCCGGCCAGGACCGGGGCCGCGTCCCGGTCGGCACCGGTACCGGTCGCCACCGGTACAGGCCCCGGCCTGGCCGCCCTCGCATCAGGCGGCCTTGACTTCGATCATCCTGGGCACCGCAGCTCGCGGCGCGGGGATCCTCACCTCGAGCATGCCGTTCGCGTACTTCGCCTCCACCTGGGCGCCGTCGACGCCCTCGGGGAGCGCGAAGCTCCGCTCGAACCCACCGTACGCGACCTCGCGGACGAAGTAGTCCTTGTCCGCAGTGTCAGGCCCGGCCTTGCGCTCGCCTTTGACGGTGAGGACGTTGTCCATCCAGGACACCGCGACGTCCTTCGGATCCACGCCCGGCAGGGCGAGCTGGATGACGTACGTACCGTCCTCGATCCGCCCCTCCGCGGCGG
This sequence comes from Candidatus Rokuibacteriota bacterium, assembly GCA_003221615.1. GTDB lineage: Bacteria > Methylomirabilota > Methylomirabilia > Rokubacteriales > CSP1-6 > AR31. Next base: position 853 of record QHSQ01000562.1, read on the forward strand.
GGAGCCACAACGCAGGGCGCTGAACGGCCTCGTCCGTGACGCCGTCGACGAACCTCAAGAACATGTCATCGACATCATGGTAGAAATGGAATTTCCGGGTTGGAGACCAGCGAAGCATGGTGTTCATCGTGCTCCTCCATCGGGGCAGTAAGTCGTTCGATACTTGTCGTTCTCGATTCTGACTTCGTTGCCGGAGTACTTGCCGAGCAGAATCCGGTCAACAGCCGACACCTCCTTGACGGGATGCTTCGGCGTTGCCCCCCGTCCAATCCACTTGACTTCCTAGGCATAACACAATATAAGTTATATATCAAGTAATAATTATATAAGATGATCTGGTGCGTAGGAATCGTGATGTCGACGCGAGACAGACGTGACGAGAAACGCTGAGGATCAGCGTCTTGGCAGGGAGACGACGATGTCGAAATGGATAGGGATGACAATCGCGCCCGCGGTGACCGGTCGCTTTCGGAGCCTGGAGGGTCGTCCTTTGGGCATGTCCAGCTCAGTGATGCTCCCCGAGTCTGCGAGGCTAAGGCTGTTGGAACTGGGCTCAAGTTTCGTCACCGCATTGGCGGAACAGCGGCAACCGATGACCGGCCTCATGAGCCTCGCGAGCAGGGCCAGATGGCCAGCGGGGCAGTGGCTCCAGCCGAACTTGACCTGCGGCTCGGCCTCCCCGAGGGCGCGATGACCTTTCTCCTTTCTATGCTGGCGCAAGAAGCGAAGGTTCGTATTTACCTGGTTGAACTACCGCTGGGACGGGGCGCGGCACAAGTCGCGGTTTAGCCCTAGCGGGTGACGGGAGGCCGGCGAAATGGAAGAACGACAGACTCTGAGGCAGGCGACGAAGCTATGGCAGGAGGCCTACCGCTACCAGATGGAGGGCGAGCTGGACCGCGCGATCGAGCGCTACCAGCGCTCCATCGAGGCGCATCCCACAGCCGAGGCGCATACCTTCTTGGGGTGGACCCTGAGCGTTCAGGGCCGTTTGGAGGAAGCCACCGAAGCGTGTCTCCGGGCGATCGCGATCGACCCCGAGTTCGGCAATCCGCAGAACGACATCGGGGTCTATCTGATGCAACAGGACAAGCTGGACGAGGCGATCCCATGGTTTGAAAAGGCCAAGCAGGCCAAACGCTACGAACCGCGGCAGTTCCCCTTCATGAACTTGGGGCAGATTTACCTCCGGCAGGGGCGCTGGTGGGAGGCCCTTCATGAGTTCGAAGGCGCCGTGCGGCTGGTACCGCGCGACCACGATGCGGCGAAGATGCTTCATCACGTGCGCGCTCGGCTGAACTGACGCTCCACCGTCGAGAGAGAGGTGCTACATGCTAAAGGCTAGAGTCTTCTTATCGCCACCGTTGTTGTGACGAATCTCATCGACGGGACGTCGTTCGGGAGCCCGGCGCCTCGGGGGCGCTCCAGCGCGAGCTCTACAGGGAGGACGGCGGTGAAGGCTAGCTCGGAAACGCGATGCTAAATGACGTTCTGGCAGTGTGCGTCGCCGGCGCGGTGTTCGTGGTGATCGCCACGATCCTCGGCGCGGTCGAGCTGCTGCGGAAGCCCGTCGCTGCTATTGCCGGCCGATGGAGTTGCTTGCCGGCTTGGCTGCCACAGAGGACGAGGACGCCACGACAAAGACCCGAGAACAGCCACCGTGAGA
>QHSQ01000272.1 GCA_003221615.1 Candidatus Rokuibacteriota bacterium
GAGGGCGCCGAGATAGTTCATGACGGCTTCGCCCCGCGAAAAGAACGGAGGCGTCACGTGGAGCTCCCCCGCGTCGAAGCCGTTCGGGTAGCCGGCCTCGGCCAGGAGCTGCTTGGCCCGCGCGGGATCGTAGGGTGACGGCTCGATGGGCAGCGCGAACTCGAAGGCGCGGGGCACGATGCTTCCGGTGGGCTTCGACGCCCCGAGCGTTTCCATCTCGCTCATCGCGCGCCGGTCGAGCGCGTAGTTGGCGGCCAGGCGCACGCGCCGATCGGCCCACGGCGACTTCGGATCCCACATGTCGAGGAAGTCCAGCGCAGCGATCCCGATGCCGCCGGAAAACGCGAGCCTCAGCGCCGGATCCCGCTGGAGTTCCAGCGCCTGCGGCGCGTCGAGCATGTAGGCCACGTCGACCTCGCCCCGCTTCAGCATGGCCGCCCGCGTGGTGGGCTCGGGGACGACCTTGAACACGAGTCGCTTGACCGCCGGGACCTTGCGCCAGTACGCCTCGTTGGCCTCCATGATCAGCTCGACCCCGACCGTGTGGCTCACGAACCGATAGGGGCCCAGGCCGATCGGCTGCTTCTTGAAGCCTTCGTCGCCGACTCTCTCGATGTACTTCTTCGGCACGATCCAGCCGGCGCCCGTGGTCAGGGTGCCATAGAACGCCATGAAATCCGGGAACGGCTCGTGCAGCTGGAAGCGCACGCGGACGGGATCGACCACCGTGATCTCGCGCACTTTCTCCTTGAGGATCTTGGTGCCCTTCGTGCGCTGGAAGCTGAACTTCACGTCCTCGGCGGTGAAGGCATCGCCGTTGTGGAACTTGAGACCCTCGCGGAGCTTGAACTCGTAGACGCGCTGGTCCGCGCTCACCGTCCACGACTCGGCGAGGCTCGGCGTCATGAGGTTGCCGGGCATCGGCTTCACGAGCGCGTCGTGCATCGCGTATAGGACCCAGAAGGGCGTGATCTGCCCCTGGACCTCCGCGGGATCGAACCACTGTGGGGCCAGGGTCACGTAGATCGCCCAGCGCATCTCCCCTTCGGGCTTCTGTGGCAAAGCCTCGGGCTTCGGCGGTGACCCGGTTCTCGGCTGCGCGGTTGCTGGTGAGGGCAAAGGACCGAAGGCGGTCAGGACCGACAGGAGGCCGGCGGCGGCCACCACGAGGCACCGTGCGAGGCTCATCTTCCCCTCCGTCGCGAGGGACACGGTCAGGCCGGTTGCGCCGCACCTTAGCTCCGGACTCAGAGCCAGTCAATGGGCTGACGGGCGCACGGGACGAGGCCGACGACTACTCGGAAACAATCGATAAATCCGGGTAAACCGGCGGAGGTGAGATTTCGTCTATTGGGTGCTGCCCCGAATTGGGGTGGTGGCATCGGCGTCTAACGAGTCGCGAGGACACATGAAAAAGTCAGCGATGGTCACGGTCCTGGTCGTCGGCTTCCTCCTCATCACTGTCGTTCCGAGCTTTGCCTGGTGGCATCGCGGCTGGTGGGGTCCCCCGTATCCGTACTGGTATGGCCCTCGCTACTTTGTCGTCGCGCCCGCGCCGGTCGTCGTCACGCCTCCGCCGGTGGTCGAGTCGCCGCCGGCCTTTGTCCAGCAAGAGCCGGCGCAGGGCTACTGGTATTTCTGTCCGAGCTCGCAGGCGTACTACCCCAACGTGCAGTCGTGCCCCGAGGCCTGGGTCAAAGTTCCGCCGCGATCCCAGTAGAGAGGACAGGTGAGCCCATGACGCGCAGCACGCCCTTCCTCGCCGTCGCCGCCGGGCTTCTCATGACGGCGTGCGCAACCGTGCCGACGGGACCGAGCGTGATGGTGCTTCCGGGCCAGGGAAAGAGCTTCGACCAGTTCCAGGCCGACGATTCCCTCTGCCGTCAGTGGGCGCTGCAGCAGACCGGGACGACGACGGGCAACGCGGCGGCTGGATCGACCGTGGGCGGCGCGGCCATCGGAACGGCCGTCGGCGCCGCTGCCGGCGCGGCGCTCGGCGCCGCAGCGGGCAATCCGGCGGTCGGCGCGGCCGCGGGCGCCGGAGTTGGACTGCTCGGCGGCACAGTTGCCGGCGCCACCGCCGGAAGCGACGCGTCGAGCACCGCGCAGCGGCGCTTCGACATGACGTACATGCAGTGCATGTACGCGAGGGGCAATCAGATCCCCGTCGCCAGGGGTGCGCTGCCGACGAGCTACAGTGCCGCTCCGCGCCAGAGCCCGTCGGTCAACGTGCCGCCGCCGGCGGGGGCTCCGCCTCCTCCGCCGCCGCCGGCCGGTGCGCCGCCGCCTCCACCGCCGCCCCCGCCGGCCGCACCGAAGTAAGGTTGGCCCGGGCGGGCGGCGCGTCGAGCCGCCCGCCTACTTGAACGCCGGCATTACCTCGCGCGCGAAGCGCGTGAGATTCTCCTTCATCAACTTCTTGGGCGTCCCGAGCGGACACGAGACCATGACGTGCTCGAGGCCGGGATACCGGCGCTCCACTTCTTTCAAGTAGCCGATGAACTCCTCGGCGGGGCCGCAGAGCCACGTGCGGTTCTGCACACCGTTCTCGATCGTGGCCGCCGTGGGTGATTGAGCCCGGCGCTCCGCCACCGCCTTCACGTGCTCCTCGCTGTAGCGCAGCATCCCGAGCGGTCCCATGAACTTGGCGTGCTCCTCGAAGTACGGGCGCGCCTTGCGGACGGCGAGCTCCTGGGTGTCGTCGATGCTCATCCGAAAGCCGAGGATGAGATCCTCGCCGAGCGCCAGCTCGCGACCGTGCGCGCGCGCGGCGGCCTGATAGTCGTGGAACCAGCGGTCGGCGAACTGCTCGGCGGTGGCGGAGACGACGCCCTTGATCCCGTGCCTGACCATGAACTCGAGGCCGCGCGCGCTGCCGCTCACGATGGGCTGCCAGATCTCGACCGGCAGGTGCACCGGCCGCGGCACGAGCGTGATCTCCTTCAGCTGATAGCCGCGATACGGGACCGGCGGCGGAATCGTGTAGTACTTGCCCTGATGCGAGAACGAGGCCTGATTGAACGCCTTGAGGATGATCTCGAGCTGCTCCTCGAAGAGCGCGCGGTTGGCCTCGGCGTCGAGCATCGGATTGCCGAAGCTCTCGACCTCACGCGTGTGATAACCCCGGCCCACGCCGAAGATCAGCCGGCCGCCCGTCAGGATGTCGGCGGTCGCGTAATCCTCGGCCAGGCGGATCGGGTGCCAGGTCGGGATGATGTTGAACCCGCAGCCGATCTTGAGCCGTCGCGTGTGGTTCGCGATGTGAACGGCCAGCAGCGGGATGTTCGGGATGCACTCGTAGCCCTCGTGTTGGAAGTGGTGCTCGGCCAGCCACAGCGCCTCGTAGCCGAGCTCGTCCATCGTCTTCGCGAGCTCGAGCGTGGTGTCGAACGCCTCGATCACCCGCTCGTTGGGGTAGCGGCGGTCGTCGGCCGGAGTGCCTGCGTGCCCGCAGTTCTCCAGCTCGATGTGTCCGATATAGAGCGTCGAGAAGCGCTTGATCATTCGAAGCTCCTTCGCGCTCGTTACGCGCTCGCCGGCGCGAGCGTTCTCAGGTCGACGTTCGGATCTTCGAGACGCGCCGGATCGACGGCCACCCGCGCCTTGATGATCGGCAGCGTTCTCCGCATATCGCGTCCCTGATTGATGGCGACGACCGACTCGACACGGCCCTCGGTCAGATAGAACGCGAGGAACTTGCGCTCCGGCAGGCTGCCGCGCACGACCATCCGGTCCCAGGGAGCATGGAAGCCCGCGTACTGGATGTTCGCGTCGAACTGATCGGACCAGAACCAGTGGACCTCGTCGTAGGACTGTCCCCGCCCGAGCATGCTGCGCGCCGCGGCGGCGCCCTGCTTCACGCCGTTCTGCCAGTGCTCGACGCGGATCTGGCGTCCACACACGGGGTGATGGTGGTTGGCGACGTCGCCGGCCGCGAAAATGCCGGGCACGTTGGTCCGGCACTGGTCGTCGACGACGATCCCGTTGTCCACGCGAACCGGCGTGCCGGCGACTAGCTCGGTCGCGGGCTCGATGCCGAGCCCGAACACCGCCAGGCTGCACTGGATGCGGCGGCCGTTTCGCGTGACGACGCGCTCGACCTTGCCGGATCCTTCGAACGCGGTCACGGCGTCGTCCAGGATCATCTCGACCCCGTTGTCACGGTGAAGGCCCTCGACCACCCGGCCGATTTCCTCGCCGAGCGCGCGGTAGAGCGGTGTCTTGAACGGCTCGACCGCGACCACCTCGAGCCCCGACTGGCGCATCGAGGCCGCGACCTCGGCCCCGATGAAGCCCAGGCCCACCACGACGGCGCGGCCGCCATGCCCGATGGCTTCGCGGATGCGATCGGCATCGGCCACCGTGCGCAGATCGTAAACGCCGGGCAGGTCGATACCCGGGATCGGGAATCTCTTGTTTCTTCCGCCGGTGGCGATCAGCAACTGATCGAACTCGAGCCGCTCGCCGTCCTGGAGGGCGAGCATCCGTTTCTCGGCATCGACGCGGGTCACCGTCGTGCCCAGGCGCATCTCGATGTCGCGCTCTCGGTAGAACTCTGGCGGCCGCAGCAAGGTCTTCTCGAACGACGTCGTCCCGCGCAGGTAGTTCTTGGAGAGCGGCGGCCGATCGTACGGAAGTTGGGGCTCGGCTCCGATGAGCACCGTGCGTCCGTCGAAGCCTTCCTCGCGCAGGGTCGCGGCCGCCGACGACCCGGCGAGGCTGGCGCCGACGATGGCGATCGTCGGCATCAGAATTCCACTTGCAGGTCGTTACCCTGGACGCGAACCGGATAGACCTTGATGGGGACCGTCGCCGGCGGCGCGAGCACGGCGCCGTTGCGGACATCGAACTCCGCGAAGTGGCACGGACAGACCACGGCCGTCTTCACGAGCTCGCCATCGGCGAGCGAGCAATCTTCGTGGCTGCACGTGTCGTCGAACGCGTGGAAGGTCCCGCCGACGTTCGCCACCGCCACGGGGAAATTGTCGATCTCGACCTTGAGCATCTGGCCCGGCTGGATGCTGTCCGCCTTCGCCACTGTCACGAATCGCGCCATATGAGCTGTCCTTTCGTTCCTCCGAGAGTCGTTCGCCGATCAGCGCCGAGCGCGCTTCGGGCGCCGCATCGGCGCCGAGCCCGACCGGCCGTGCTCGTCGTGCCAGCGCGCGACGTCCTCGCACGTGGTGAACCACACGCCGCGCTGCCGCCGCATGGAGCCCACGAGCTCTTCGATCAAGGCGACGCGCGACGCCCGCCCGCTGATGAAGGGATGGCACGTCAGCACGAAGCATCCGTTCTCGCGGTGCATCGCGACGAACTCCTTGCTCCACATCTGTAACACCCGGCCGGGATCGGCGATCGCGTTGGTCGCGCCGTACACGTGGCGGAACAACGGCGCGTCGTCCATGATCCACTGAACCGGGATCTCGGTCAGCGGGCCCTCGTCGGTCGGCACGTCGTAGGGCACGTCGTTGCCCATCAGCGAGCTGTCGTAGCGAAACCCGTGGGTCTTCAAGAGGCCCGGCGTCCACACGTTCACGTCCCAGGACGGCGACCGGTAGCCCGCCGGCCGCACCCCGAGCTCATCCGCGAGGATGCGGAGCTGCTCGGCCAGCACGGCCTTCTCCTGCGCCTGATCCAGCGTGGCGACCGCCTCGTGGACGTTGCCGTGAGCGCCGATCTCGTGCCCGGCGTCACGGATCCGTTTGCACTGCGGCAGGTGGTGCATCACGGTCCAGCCGGGGATGTAGAAGCTCGCCCGCAGCCGGAGCCGGTCGAGCATCCTCAAGATGCGATCCACCCCGACGCGCGGCCCGAAGCGGCGCTCCTCCAGGTCCGCGAGACTCTTCTTGGCTTTCTCGGGCTCGCGGAAGAGAAACCCCGATTCCGCGTCAAAGTCGAACGAGAGCACGACCGCGGACTGCTTGCCGTTCGGCCACGGATAGCGCATAGAGGCGAGACCCCGGCAACCGATTATGGACGGCTCGCTCGCGATGTCAACCGCGGAGCGGCGTGCGCGGCGGAATCAGCCGGCGAGCGCCGGCTGGTGCAGGACCTCCGCGACCTTGCGCGCGAGCGCGTCGGGAGTGACCGGCTTCTGGAGCAGGACGTCATCGGGAATCGGCGGCTCGGCGTAGCCCGACATGAAGAGGATCCGCGTGTCCGGTCGCGCGACCATCATCCGCTCGGCCAGCTCGCGGCCATCCATGCCGGGCATGATCACGTCGGTCAGCAGAAGATGGATCGTCTCCGGGAAGCGCTGGCTCAGCGCGAGCGCCTCGATCCCATCACTGGCGACCAGCACCCGGTAGCCGAGCCGACTCAGGATCTCCCGCACCAGACCGCGGACCGCCTCCTCGTCCTCGACGAGCAGGATCGTCTCCTGGCCGCCCGGAAGTGGTCCGCGCCCGTCGGCGCCGCGCGGCGCTTCGACCGGCACCTCGATTCTCGGCAGGTACACCCTGAACGTCGCGCCGTGTCCCGGCTCGCTCTCGACCGCGGTGTACCCCTCGTGTTGCTTGACGATCCCGTACACCGTCGACAACCCGAGGCCGCATCCCTTGCCGGGCGCCTTGGTCGTGAAGAACGGCTCGAAGGCGCGCTGGAGCGTCGCCTCGTCCATGCCGGCGCCGGTGTCGCGCGCCTCGAGCAGCACGTGCGGGCCGGCGCTGGCGGCCGGGTGCGCGGAGACGAACGCCGCGTTCAGCATGACGTTGCGCGTCGCGATCGTCAGGCGCCCGCCGCCCGGCATGGCGTCGCGCGCGTTGACCGCGAAGTTGACGATGACCTGCTCGATCTGGCCGGGGTCGGCCATCACGAGGTCGAGTCGGGGATCGAGCTCGACCGCGAGCTTGATGTTTTCGCCGATGAGTCGCGCGAGCATGTCGCTGACGCTGGTGACGGTGGCGTTGAGATCGAGCGGCTGGCGCGCGGATGCCTGGTTGCGGCTGAACGCGAGGAGCTGTCGCGTCAGGCCGGCGGCGCGCTGGGCCGTGGCCTCGATCTGGTCGAGCTCCTGGTACGCGGGATCGTCGGGTTGGTAGCGGGAGAGCAGGAGCTGGCAGCGTCCGATGACCACGGTGAGCACGTTGTTGAAGTCGTGCGCGACGCCGCCCGCGAGCCGCCCGATCGCTTCGATCTTCTGGAGCTGGCGCATCTCGTTCTCGCGCTGACGCAGGATCTCCTCGGCGCGCTTGCGCTCGGTGACGTCCCGGCCCACCCCGGTGACGCCGCTCACGTGGCCGTGCTCGTCGGTGAGCGGGGCGCCCGTCCACTGATAGGCGATCAGGGCGCCGTCGGCGCCGCGCAGCCGACCCTCGATCTCGAACGACCGGTTCTCGAAACCCGCGCCCAGCGCCGTGCGAAAGGCCGCCCGGTCATCCTCGGCGAGCAGATCGATCAGCAGCTCGCCCTTGAGGGTCTCGCCGCCGCGCCCGGTCACACTCTCGAGCTTCTGGTTCCAGAGGGTCAAGCGTCCGGTGCGGTCGACGACGTAGATGACGTCGGGGATCGCCTCGACGAACCGCTCGAGCTCCTGGTAGGTCGAGCGGAGGCGACGGCGGCTCTCACGCAGCGCACGCGCCAGGACCGCGGTGAGGCCGCCCGCGATGTTCAGCACGATGAGATTGAACGCGGCGATCATCGTGGCGTTCGGCAGCTGGAACGGCGCGCTCAGGATGCCCGCCTGTTGCAGCGACACGATCGTGACGTAGCTGCCGGTCGCCGCCGCCGTCGCCAGCAGGCAGGCACGACTCGAGAACGTGATGCCCGCGTAGATCATCACGATGAGGTAGACGCCCAGGAAGTGCGCCGCGGCAATCCCGCCCGCGAAGTAGAGCCCGGCGCTCAGGAGCAGCACGTCGACCAGCATCCGGAGGTACGCCTGGGCCCGGAAGGCCCGCCCGTTCCGCGCCGCGAGGAAATACGGCCCGTTGAGGAACAGCCCGAAGATCGCGAGCAACGAGATACAACGCGCGATGACCGCGGGTTCCACGGGAAAGACGAGCTGGAAGGCGACGATGACCAGCGCGACGCCGCCGCGGACCGTCAGCTCCTGGTAGAGCCGCAGTCGACGGCGGAACTGCCTCTCGGCCGGGTCGTCGTGGGCCCGCTCGAGCGAGGGCCGGGCGTAGGTCGGTCGGCTGGCCTCCGTCGCCATCGCTATTTATGGATGCGAGGCGGGTGCCATCGATATGGGTTAGTTAAATCAGATAGATACGTGGCGGTTCGGCGGAGGGAATGGAAAGAAACATCTCAGAGCACGGCTAGAAATCATCCGAAAGCCGCCCGAGCGGCCGCTCACGGAAGGTCGGGGTTATACTCCCTCGCCGTGAGCGCCTCCACCCGAATCCGAGTCGTCGTGGCGTTCCATTCGATCTTCTACGCACCGCTCCCGGTCGCCATCCATGGCGGCCACTTCGCCGCCGAAGGCCTCGACGTCGATCCGGAGACGCCCGCGCTCGCCGCCGGAACGGTCGCCGCGCTCCAGAGCGGCGCCGCCGACGTCTCCCTGTCCGGTATCATGCGCAGCTTCGAGCTCGCCGACCGGGGCGATGCGGCGCCCATTCACTTCGCCGCGGTCAACGATCGAAACGGCTTTTTCCTGCTGAGCCGCCAGGCGCAGCCGAGCTTCGGCTGGTCGGATCTGATCGGAAGAACCGTGATCTCGTTCGGCGGCGCACCCACGCCGTGGCTCTGCATGCAGTCGGTCCTGCGGCGCCACG
>QHSQ01000273.1 GCA_003221615.1 Candidatus Rokuibacteriota bacterium
GTGAAGATTCGCGTGATCGTCAACGGCCGCGCGCGCGAGCTCGAGATCGACGCCCACGCGCTGCTGCTCGACGTGCTGCGCGACGGCCTCGACCTGAAGGGCGCCAAGCGCTCGTGCGACATGCAGGTGTGCGGCGCCTGCACGGTGCTGGTCGACGGCCTGGCGGTGAGCGCCTGCACCTATCTGGCGCTGGAGGCCGACGGCCGCTCGGTCCTGACCGTGGAGGGCCTCACCGACGGCGAGGCCCTCCATCCGCTTCAGCGTGCCTTCGTCGACGCGGGCGCCGTGCAGTGCGGCTTCTGCACCTCCGGCATGCTGCTCACGGCTCGCGCAATGCTTGCCGAGCACGCGAAACCCACCCGCGCCGACGTGCTGCACTACCTGCGCGGCAGCCTCTGCCGGTGCACGGGCTACCGGAAGATCGTCGACGCGGTCCTGGCCGCCGCGGAGAACGCCCAGTGAGCGCGCGACCGCTGCGCGTCGTCGGTCAACCCGTGCCGCGTGTGGACGCGCTCGAGAAGGTCACCGGCCGCGCGCGCTACGTGACTGACCTCACCGTGTCGGGCATGGCTCACGCGAAGGTGCTGCGCTCACCGTATGCGCACGCTCGCGTCAGGCGGGTGGACGTCACGCGCGCTCGCCTGCTGCCGGGCGTCTTTGCGGCGATCGCCGGCGCCGATCTCACCTGGTGCGATCCGTACTACGGGCCGGCGTATCGCGATCGGCCGGTGCTCGCGATCGACGTCGCCCGCTACGAGGGCGAGCCGGTGGCCGCCGTCGCGGCGGTCGACGAGGCGACGGCCGAGGCCGCGCTCGAGCTCATCGACGTCGACTACGAGCCGCTCGCGGCCGCGATGACGCTCGAGGAAGCGCTCGCCTCGGGCGCGCCGCTCGTGCACGCCGGCCAGCCGCCGGCCGGCCATTTCGCCGACCTCTCCACGTTACGGCCACAACCGGGCACGAACATCTGCCATCAATTCCGCTTCGCGCGCGGCGACACGGCCGCCGCACTGTCCGGCGCCGACGTCGTGGTGGAGGACGCGTACCGGTTTCCGTCGGTCCAGCACGTGGCGCTCGAGCCTCACGCGGTGCTCGCCGCCTGGGACGAGACGGGCGGGCTCACGTTGTGGGCGTCGACCCAGAACCCGTACTCGGTGCGCGTGGAGCTCGCGAGGATGTTCGACGTGCCGCTCGCGCGGATCCGCGTCGTGGTCCCCCATCTCGGCGGTGGCTTCGGCAGCAAGACCTACGCGAAGCTCGAGCCCCTGGCGGCCACCCTCGCGCGCGCGGCCGCTCGGCCGGTGCGCCTGGCAGCTTCGATCCCGGAAGCGTTCCAGACCGTGCGCCGCTGCGCCTCGCGCGTCAACGTGCGCGTCGGCTTCCGGCGCGACGGCACGCTCGTCGCGGTCGAGTGCGACGCCGACTACGACGTCGGCGCCTACGCGGACATCGGGCCACGGGTCGTTCAGAAGGGCACGTACACGGCGACCGGCCCGTATCGCGTGCCCCACGTCAGGCTCGAGTCGCGCGCCGTCTACACCAACACGACGCCGGGCGGCGCGTTTCGGGGATTCGGCGTGCCCCAGCTCGCGTGGGCCCTCGAGTCGCTCTTCGACGTGGCGGCTGACCGGTTGAGCCGAGATCCGGTCGACCTCAGGCGCCAGAACTTCCTGGCCCACGGCGAGGAGTTCGCCCCGGGCGACACGCCCATCGACGGCAAGCTCGAGGAGAGCTTGGGCCGCGCCGCCGAGGCGATCGGCTGGAACCAGACGGGTGCCGCCGATCGAGGGCGGGGCATCGCGGCGATGCTCAAGGCGTCGGTCGCGCCGAGCGTGTCGGAGGCAATCGTGCGCTTGCACGCGGACGGCAGCGTGACCGTGCTCGCGAGCGCGGTCGAGATGGGTCAGGGGACGCGCACGGTGCTGGCGCAGATCGCCGCCGAGGTCCTGAGCGTGTCGCTCGACCGGGTGACGGTCGTCCAGCCCGATACCGCGGTGACGCCGTACGATCAGACCACGAGCTCGAGCCGCTCGACCGCGATGACCGGGCGCGCGGTGCAGATCGCCGCCGAAGACGTGCGTGAGCAGCTGCTCGCGGTCGTGGCGCAGAGCCTCGGTCTCGCCACACAAGACCTCGCGCTTGCGGAGGGCGTGGTGGTGGCTCCGTCGCGACGACTCACCTATGCCGAGGCGCTGGCGCTCAGGTTCGGAATGTCCGGCGGCGAGCTGATCGGCCGCGGGGTGATCGCGCCCGGCCGCACCGCGGCGCCCCTCGGCGGCAGCACGCCCTTCTGGGAGATGGCCGTGGGCGCGGCCGAGGTGAGCGTGGACGAGGAGACCGGCGCGGTGCGAGTCGAGCGGTACGTCTCGGTCGCCGACGTCGGCCGCGCGATCAACCCCCTCACGCTCGAGGGCCAGGACGAGGGCGGTGTCGTGCAGGGGCTCGGCCACACGCTCCTGGAAGAGATGCTTTACGCGGACGGCCACCTGCTGAACGGCACGCTGCTCGTGTATCGCGTGCCGCGCGCCGACGATGTGCCGGCGGAGCTCGAGTGCCGCTTCGTGGAGAACGCGGACGGCAGCGGGCCGTTCGGCGCGAAGGGCGCGGGCGAAGGCAGTCTCATCCCGGTGAGCCCGGCGGTGGCCAACGCCCTCGCGAGGCTCACCGGCGTGCGGCTCCGCGACCTGCCGCTCACTCCGGAGCGCGTCTGGCGCGCGCTCCGGGCCCGCTCACCGCACGCCTGAGGACGTCGACTACCGCAGCGCTCGGTACACCTCGGTCTCGAACTTCCCGAAGAGGTCGATCGCCGTGTGGTCGTAGAACGGGAGGAGCTGCGAGAGGAACACACCGGAGACCCGCTTCGTGCGATCGATCCAGAAGTAGGTGTTGGCCAGGCCGGCCCACGCGAGACTGCCGGCCGAGCGCCCGGTCGGCGCCTCCTGCGTGTTGATCAGGAAGCTCAGCCCCCAGCCCTTGCGCATGCCCGGGAACAGGTGGACGTCGTTGGACAGCCCGGGCGCCGCCGTCGTGATCGCGGCAATGTCGAGCGGAGCGATGTGGTTCTGCGACATGAGGTCGACGGTCTCACGACGCAAGAGCTGGACGCCGTTGAGGCTGCCGCCCTGCATGATCATCTGCGTGAAGGTCAGATAATCGCGAGCGGTGCCGTAGAGGCCGCCGCCGCCCATGTGAAACTCGGGATCCTCCGGCAGGCCGAACTCGATCGGCGCGAGCGCGCCCTTGTCGTCGCGCTGGTGCACGCTCGCGAGCCGCGCGCGCTGGGACGGCGAGAGCTTGAACGAGGTGTCCTGCATGCCGAGCGGGCCGAAGATGTTGTCCTGGAAATAGCGGTCGAGCTTCTGGCCGCTCACGGTCTCGACCATCTTGCCGATCCAGTCGATGCTGATCCCGTATTCCCACCGGTCACCCGGATCGAACAACAAGGGCGTGGTCAGCGCCGCGTTCGTGCAGGTGGTGATGGCCGGCGTGTTGGTGGCGCTCTGGTACTGCGCGATCTCCGGCCGCCAGATCTCGTAGGCGAAGCCCGCGGTGTGCGTCAGGAGGTGCCGGAGCGTGATCGGCCGCTGGGGCGCCCGGAGCCGCGGCTGGCCCGCGGGATCGAATCCCTCGAGCACCTTGGCGGACGATAGAGCGGGGACCACGTCGCCGGCCGGTCGCTCGAGACTGAGCTTGCCCCGTTCGACCAGCTGCATGGCCGCGGTTCCCGTGATGGCCTTGGTCATCGACGCGATCCAGACGACGGAGTCGACGGTCATCGGGGCGGCCTTACCGAGCTCGCGCTTGCCGAAGGCTCCCTCGTACACGGTCGCCTTGTCCGTGGCGGCGACCGCCACGATGCCGGGCATGGCTTTCGACTCGACGGCCTGGCTGAAGAGCTTGTCGATTGACGCGATCGTTGGCATGGACACCTCCTCTGACACCTTGACGCGAACCGGATGAGCCACAGCTTAGAGCACGATTTCCGGGGTCGCAACGACTCGCATCCGGGGTTCTCCGGTGCTGCTCTCAGGCGAATTCCCGAGACGGAAACCCTTGAGGCCTTTTGCGCGTCGCAACCGTGGAGGATTGTCACGATGCGACACAAGATCTCCGCAGGCTTCGTGGTCTTTGCCCTGGGGTTGGTTCTCGCGGGCGCCGTCTCGCCCGCCGTCGCCGAGGAGCAGGTCGTTCGCGTCGACGGGCTCGTGCAGTGGATCGGCGGCGGTCAGATGATCGTGCAGGCGGACACCGGGGCCAGCGTCGGTGTGGATCTCACGAGCGTGCCGCAGGACGAGTATGCCGGGCTCGGGGTTCGGGACCGGGTCGCCGTCATCGGCATGGTCTCGCCCGACGGTCGCCGCGTCATCGGCACCTCGATCGCCAGAAGCGCCCGCGCTCGGTAGACCGGACGCCCGGCCGGGCGGCGGCGCCGCAGTCTAGAGGCGCCTGGGCCGGCGCCCCAGCCCCGCTACGGCCTGCGGTGCGTACCGCCGACGGCGCTCGGCCGCGCGCACGGTGTAGACTGTGCGCGCCATGGCGAGCGAACGCGATCTCTGCTTCACGCCCGCCGTCGACCTCCTCAAGCTCTATCGCGCTCGCCGCGCTTCGCCGCTCGAGGTCATGCAGGCGGTCCTGGCCAGAATCGACGCGGTCAACCCCGACGTGAACGCGATCGTTACTCTGGTGCGCGAGGACGCGCTGCGTGACGCGCGGCGCGCGACTGCCACGCTTCGCCGCGGCGCCAGCCTTCCGCCGCTCTTCGGTGTGCCCGTCGGCATCAAGGACGTCACGGTGACGAAGGGTATCCGCACGACGCACGGCTCCAAGCTTTTCGAGAGCCATGTGCCCGACGAGGACGCGCTGGTGGTCGAGCGCCTTCGGGCGGCCGGCGCCATCGTGATCGGCAAGACCAACACGCCCGAGTTCGCGTTCGGCCCGAGCGCTACCCCTCGGTGCTCGCCTGGGACACCTATTCGGTGGAAGGCCCGATGGCTCGGACCGTCGGGGACGCGGCGCTGATGCTCTCGGTGATGGCGGGGCTCGACGACCGCTCGCCGATTTCCTACGCGGTCGACTCGCGCGAGCTCGTGAAGGCCACCAGGGCTCCATCGCTGAAGGGCTCGCGAGTCGCATCGACGTCCGATCTCGGCGGGTTGATGACGATCGACGACGAGGTGCGAACCGTGTTCGAGCGCGCCGTCTCCGTCTTCCGATCGGCGGGCGCTCGCGTCGAGACCGCCTGCCCGGACCTGAGCGATGTACCCGAGATCGTCCGGCTCACGCGGGGCCTCCTGATGGTCGCGCGCCACGCGGACAAGCTTCCCGAGCACCGCGCCGTGCTCCAGGAAGGGCTCGTGGAGAACACGGAGCAGGGGTTGGCGCTCACGTCACGGGACGTGGCTCGCGGCGAGCTCCTGCGCACGCGCCTCTGGCAACGCGTCCGTGAGTTCCTGGCCACGCGCGATCTCCTGATCACGCCGACGTCGGCCACGCCGCCGTTTCCGATCGAGCAGGCCCATGCGCTCGAGATCAACGGGCGACCGGTGGGCCGGATCCTGCAGCGCTCCTATCTCACGTACGCGTTCTCGGTGCTCGGCCTGCCGGCCATTTCGATCCCGTGCGGCTTCACGAGCCAGGGCCTGCCGGTGGGTCTGCAGATCGTCGGCCGGCGTCGCGGCGAGGCGGCCGTGCTGCGGGCAGCAGCGGCCTTCGAGGCGGCCCAGCCCTGGGCCGCGCACGTGCCGCCGATCGTGCGCCGCGCGCGCTGACGAGGATCTGCCAGCGGACCACGACCGCATCATCCAGGAGGAAGCGATGGGAACGAATCGCCGGATCAACGTCGCCTCAGGACGGACGCTCGAGAAGCTGGCGCACTACTCGCGTGCCCTGCGGGTCGGCGACATGGTCCTGCAGTCGGGCACGACGGCGATCGACCGGCAGGGCAATGTCCGAGGGGTCGGCGACGTCGCCAAGCAGGTCGAGTCCATCATGACCATCGCCGAGTGGAGCCTTGGCAAGGCCGGCGGCAAGCTCGTCGACGTCGTGCGCAGCCGCATCTACGTCACCGACATCCAGGTCGGCGACGGGGCCGCGCGGACCCTGGCCCGCTATCTTCGCGACGCGCGGCCGGCCGCCACGCTCGTGCAGGTGAACGGGCTCGCGCGCCCCGAGCAGCTGGTCGAGATCGAGCTCGATCTGGTGGACGGCGCCGGTGCCGGGGCGCGCCGCATCTCGTCCGGTCGCGCCATCGAGGACGAGTACGCCTACTCGCGGGCGGTGCGCGTCGGCGAGCGCGTGTTCGTGTCCGGAACAACGGCGCTCAGCGCCCGTGGTGTCGTCGAGGGCAAGGGCGATCTCTACCGGCAGACGCGGCACACGATGGACACGATCTTGTCGGCCCTCGGCGAGGCGGGCGCCGCGCGCGAGGATATCGTCTACACCAAGACATTTCTCACCGACCTCGGCCGTAGCGCCGACTACACGCGGGCGTGGCTCGAGGCCCTCGGCGACGTGCGGCCCACGTCGACCTTGCTCGGCATCCCCGCGCTCGTGCTCCCGGAGATGCTGATCGAGATCGAGGCCGAGGCGATCATCGGCGCCGCGAAGACCCGGCGCGACATCTACACACCGCAGCAGCGTGAGAAGCCGCGGGGCTACGCGCGGGCCGTGGAGGTGGGCGACCGGATCTGGGTCAGCGGCTGCACCTCGATGAACGCGGCAGGGGAGCCGCAGGCGGCGGGTGACTGGGCTGCGCAAACCGACCTGTCGATCGAGACCGCCCGCTGGGCGCTCGCGCAGGCCGGCGCCTCACTGGACGACGTCGTCCGCCGTCGCACGTTCACGGTCGAGGGCGCCGCGGCCAATCGAGGCCACGGTCAGGGCCCGGCGTGGTTCGCGAAGAGCTGTCCCGCGTCTCTCGGCTGTCGCATCGCCGGCCTGGCGCGCCCCGAGCTGCTCGTGGAGGTCGAAGTGGCGGCGGTCAAGGGTGCGCACGCGGGGATCGAATGGGTCGGCCCCGATGCGACCGACCCGCTCGACCGCTAGCTGTCCTTGCACCATTCAGAGACGCAGCGCCTTCCATGCGTCCCGGTCGATCGCATACCACACCACGGGGACTTCGGGACTCAGCCAGTAGCGGGTGCCCTGATACGTGAGCCCAGCCTTCTCCATCACGCGGCGCGCGGCGGCGTGCGCCGCGGCCGTCACGCTGATGATGCGGTCGAGACTGTGTTGCTCGAAACCGAAGCGGAGCGCGGCCAGTGCCCCTTCGGTGGCGAGGCCGCGACCCCACCACGCCTTGTGGAGCTCGAAACCCACCTCGACCCTGGGGGTATCCGGCCAATCCTCGAGCTCATCGAGACCGATCCTGCCGATCCAGGATCCGGTGGCCTTGTCGGTGGCAGCCCACGGGCCGAATCCATTCATGCGCCACTGCCGCAGACTGCTGTCGGCGAATCTCGCGATTCGATCTGGAGTGAGGCTCCGACCGCCCCGGACGGCCGGATCGCCAAAGAGCCGCTCGAGCTCCTCGCGGTCTGCCTCTTCCCAGGGTCGCAAGAAGAGATGCGACGTCTCGATCACTCGAACATCAGGACGGTGCGCGCCACCTCGCCGGCCTTCATCGCGCGAAACGCGTCGTTGACGTCCTCGAGCCGGCCGCGCCGCGTGATCATCTCATCCAGGCGCAGCAGGCCGCGCTGGTAGAAGTCGACGTACTTCGGCATGTCGACCTTGAAGCGGTTCGAGCCCATGCTGCAGCCCTGGATGCGCTTCTCACGGAGGAAGACGCTGCCCTCGAGCTCGAGCTTCTGGCCGACCGGGATCATGCCGATCACCGTCGCGGTGCCGCCCGGCCGGATGCACTCGAAGGCCTGCTCGGCGGCCTTCTTGAGCCCGATCGCCTCGAAGGCGTACTCGACGCCGCCGTTGGTCAGCTCACGGATGGCCTTGACCGGGTCGACCTTCGACGAGTCCACCGTGTGCGTCGCGCCGAGCTCCTTGGCCTTCGCGAGCTTACTCTCGAACACGTCGACGGCGATGATCATCCCGGCACCGGCGATGCGCGCGCCCTGGATGACGGCCAAGCCGACGCCGCCGGCGCCGTACACCGCCACCGTCGCGCCCGCCTCGACGCGCGCCGTGTTGAGCACCGCGCCGACGCCCGTCGTCACGCCGCAGCCGATCAGCGCGCCGCGGTCGAGCGGCATGTCGTCCCGGACTTTGACGAGGCCGTTCTCGTGGACCAGCATCTTCTCGGCGTAGGCGGAGAGGTTCGCGAACTGATTCACGGGCGCGCCGTTCCAGGTGAGCTTCGGTGGCTCCTGCGGTGTGCGGACGGGCCGTGACTGGCAGAGATGCGTCCGTCCGGTCAGGCAGTACGAACAGTGTCCACAGAAGACCGACAGACAGGCGATCACGTGATCGCCGGCCTTGAACTCGGTCACGTGCGGGCCGACCGCCTCGACGATGCCGGCGGCCTCGTGGCCGAGGATCGCGGGCGTCGGGAACGGGTAGTAGCCGTCGACGAAGTGCAGGTCGCTGTGGCACACACCGCTGGCGACCGTGCGCACGAGCACCTCACGCCCGATGGGCTTGGCGATCTCGACGTTCTCGATCGTGAGGGGTTTGTTGGGACCGTGGAATACGGCGGCTTTCATGGAGAGCTCCTTTCTAGGGCAGGAGGTCGCTGACGAGAATGCGGGCTCCTGGTACCTCCAGGAGCTCGACGGACGACTCGGCGCTCAGGACCTCCTTCGAAGCGTAGCGCGAGCCAAACGGCGCCGACGTGTCCGGAACGGGCCGCCGGTAGATTTCCACGACGCGATCGACGAGATTGACGATCCAGTAATCGTCCAGACGCGCGCGAGCGTACAGGCTTCCTTTGTGCTCCCTGTCGAAGGCCAGGCTCGACTCCGCGACCTCGAGGACGAGCGCGGGCCGCGACGGGTGGCGGTGACTGTAGCTCCGTCGGTCTCCCCGCATGACCGCAATGTCAGGCTCGGGCTCCGACTCGTCGTCGAGCTCGATGGGGCCCTGCGACCGTACGAGCCAGCCCGGCCCCAACGCCGACCGGAGTGCGTCTTCCACCAGGCCGATCGCGGTGTAGTGAGCGCTCCCCTGGGGCTCGCTCACGATGAGCTCGCCTCCGAGCAGCTCGAGCGGCTCGCCCGGGAGGAAAACGCCGATGTCGATCAAGCGGTCGTACTCGGCGCGGGTCCAGCGGCGCGTGCGGACCGGATACGTCGCCATGAAGGGGACGCTACGTCAGGCGGCGCGAGACGTCAACGTGGCCGATTCGGGACGATGGGGCGGCCCCGAGGCTCAGGCGCGGCCTTCGGGCTCGCGGTCGACCGCGCGGCCGGCAGCGGCCCAGCCGGTGAAGCCGACCGCGAGATGGGCGACGTTCGGGAACCCCATCTCGCGGAGCACGTCCGCGGCGAGCGCGGAGCGCTGGCCGCCGGCGCAGTACACGATGATGCGTTTCGTCGGATCGACCTTGCCGGTGTAGTAGTGAGAGGTCGGGTCGAGCCAGAACTCCAGCATGCCGCGCGGTACGTGGGTCGAGCCCGGGATGAAGCCGAGCTTCTTCCGCTCGCGCACGTCGCGGATGTCCACCACCTGGACGTCGCCCCGGGCCATCTCGGCCTCGACCTCTTCGACGGACAGGTTCTCGATCCGCGTCTTCGCTTCCTCGACCATCTGACCGACGGTTTTCCTGGGCTTCCACATGGGCTGCTCCTTCAGTCCCGTATCGTCGCACTGCCGGCGAGGTCGGGCAACGCGCTCGATCCGGCGAAGCGGCCGAGGTCCAAGCGCGCGCGATCGGTCAAGGCGTAGGTCGCGCGCTCGAGCCGCCGGAACCAGCCGTAGACGTCGCGCTGGAGAATGCGCGACGCGTTGGGGACCAGTCCGGTGTCGCGCAGCGCCTTCAAGCTCGCCCGACCGCCGCGCTCGATCAGCATCGCGCAGCGGAGGGCCTCCTGGCGGTAGGCGGTGACGATCGGCGTCCGCGTGATGCCGCCGCGATTCGGGTCGCCGACACGCCGCGCGTGCTCGCCGAGCAAGCGCGTCAAGCTGACCATGCGCCGCCGCGGACGGTAGGGGACGGGGTCCACGATCACCTCGATGCACCCCACCGAGCGTCCCGGCGCGACTGTCATCAAGCCGAGGCCGAGCCGCCGGCACAGATCGCGCACGTCGCGCCGCAGGACCGATCCTCGCCGACCGCGGCGGCCCCGCGGCCGGCCGACCGCCAGATAGACGCGGTCCGTCAGCCCGAGTCGATCGACACCCTGGAGCAGGAGCGCCAGGCTGAAGGTGAGCTTGAGCTCGACGATCACGGGCGGCTCCTCGCCGCGAATCGCGACCACATCGCAGCCGCGGACCTCTGCCTTGACGTCGTAGCCCTGAGCTTCGAGGAAGGCCTTGACTGCGGGATACAGGTCGGCCTCGGCGCACGAAGAGCCGCCACGACGTCGCATCGTCGCGATTCTACGTGACGACCCGCGGAAGAGGCTACGTTCTCGTTCGCCTCGTGGCGATACGCCAGAACACCACGACGTGATCGGCGATGATGAGCGGTACCAGGAACGTCGGCAAGAGACTCAGGGGCAGGCGCAGCAGCGCGTTCAGGGAGTCCGGGTCGGCCAGGGCGAGCCGCGATGCCGTGGCGACGACAAAGAGAATGTCGATGAGGCCGAGCGTGTTCCACAGGCCGACCAGCCAGCGCTTGGGCTCGAGCTCTCCGGCCGCCGCGAGCAGACCGAAGGCCAGGGTCGCGACGATGATGTCCCCCCAGCCGCCGGGAACCGCGAACGCCCGCGGCAGCGCCCCGTCCCGATAGTAGACGACGAGGAAATAGATGCCGACGAAGCGCGTCAAGTGGAGCGCGACCAGCCAGCGAAGATCGAGCGCTCGGAGCCATCGGCGGAAGCGCGCAAGCGCGACGAACGCCACCAGCAACAGCACGGTCAATCCGACGAGCACAACCTGCGGCATCGGGGGGCGCCAGCTTGCGACGCCGCCCGTGGCTCCTAGCCCGAGCGCGACCAGGAACCACAGGAGCCCGACGACGACGTAGCGTTGTCCGGCGGCGGTCGCTGAGGCCATCAGCGCACGGCCGGCAATACTTTCTCGCCGAAGAGGCGCACGGTACGGACCGGATCGACAGCGAGGCTGACCGAGAACATGAGGCGACGCACGCCGGCGGCCTGGGCCGCCCGCACCTGCGCCAGGCACTCGTCCGGGGTACTGCAGACGGAGAGGCGGCGGCTGAGGTAGTCGAATAGGCCGAGCTCGGTGACCAGCGCGGCGTCGGCCTCGCCGGGGCGCGTGCTGTAGCGGCGACGCAGCTCCTGAAGCGCCGCGCGGTGCTTGGCGGGGACGCCGCGCCGGGCGAGGTCGCCGCCGCCCATGACGTAGGCCGAGACGAACGCGAGGATCGCCCCGATCTTGCGACGTGATGCGTCACCGTCGAGGCCGCAGTCGAGGCATGCGATCTGCCAGATCTCGACCTCGTCGGGGTTCCGCCCGGCCGTGCGTGCCGCCCGCACGACCGTGCCCTCAGACTGGACCACGTTGTCAGCCGCGAGACCGTAGTTGATGAAGACGCCGTCGGCGCCCGCTCCCCCGGCCTCGAGCGAGCGCGGGTGCGACGCCGCGAGAAAGACCGGGCTCGGCCGCTTCACCCACGGCAGATGAGCGGTGCCGCCGCGGTAAGGAGCCGGCCGCGCACGCACGAGCTCCTTGATGAACATGACGCCTTCGGCGAGCTCGCTCGCCGGAAGGCTCGGCGCCCCCAAATTGCGCGTGCCGCTGTGGCCGACGCCGATGCCCAGCACCGCGCGGCCGGGCGCCAGCAGATCGATCGACGCGATCGAGGCCGCCGCGATGGCAGGATGCCGCGTGACGAGGTTGGTCACGCACACGGCGACCCGCGCGCGCCGCACGTTCTCGGCAAGGATCGTCGTCGCCACCCAGGGATCCATCGCGATGCCCGGCGTGTCGGCGATGCCGATCATGTCGTAGCCGCACGGGTCGGCGGCCTCGGCCATCGCGCGCACCAGCGCGACGTCGTACGGCCAGAAGAAGAACCCGATCTTCACGGTTGGTTAGCGGGAGAACCTCTGAGCCGCGCGTGCTCGCGCCTTGGCCGCTTCTTCCTCGCGGCTCCTCGGCGGCGCATTCGTCTCGAGCGACTCCAGGAGACTTCGCGAGATCGTCGCGATCTCGTCGATGGCCGCGTGGAATGCGGCTTCGTTCGCCTTCGACGGCCTGTTGAAGCCGCTGACCTTTCGCACGAATTGCAACGAGGCCGCCCGGATCTCCTCGTCGGTCACGGGCGGCTCGAAGTTGAACAGGGTCTTGATGTTCCTACACACGATCTGCTCCGTGGTTTATCGCCGGGTCAGCTCCTCGCGCAGGCGCGCCGCCACGATCGTTTCCTGGCCCGGCTGGAGGTTGATGGGATCGACGGCGATCTCGTCGAAGTAGCCGCCCTGATGGGCGCCCTGCTGGACGTAGATGTGGGGGTCGCCCTTGGCGAGCGCGACCTGGACGGCGTGACCCGAAGGCCCCGTCCAGTCGGGGGTGAAGTAGACGACGGCGTGAGGAATGACGCGATTCATCTGATCGTGCTCGACGACGCAGCGAAGACCGGGAATGTCGGCCAGCGCCTCGACGATCGTCGCGCAGACGTCGATGTAGCGTTTCATCTCGGCGGCCTCGTCCTCGGCGAGGAAGAGCTCGAGCGCGGTCACCAGCCCGCAGATCTCTTCCTTGGACGTCTTCGCGGCGCGGCCCAGCGCCTGGTTGGGACTGGCGTTGAGCGAGACCGCGCGCACGAGATCGCGACGCCCGGCGAGGATGCCGGTGGACTGCGGCCCGCGGATGCCCTTGCCGCCGCTGAAGCTCACGAGGTCGGCGCCGAGTCGGAGGAACTTCGTGAGATTCTCGCGCGGCGGCAGCATGGACGCGGCGTCGACGATGACCGGCACGCCGCGCCGATGGGCGATCGCGACGACCTCTGCGAGCGTGAGGACGCCGGGCGGGCTCGTGAAGGGCGAGATCAGGTACGCGACCGCCGCCGTTCGCTCCGTGATCGCGTCCTCGAGCTCGAAGGGCTGTGTGCGGCGCGCCAGGCCGATCTCCACGAGCACGCCCCCGGCCACCCGGTACGCCTGATCGTAGGCGAAGCGATGCGCGCGCTGAATCACGATCTCGTTGCGCATCCCGCGCGTATCGGGAAGGCGTGTGATCTTGGCCGGATCGTCACCGGCGATGCACGCCGCGGCTTGGAGTATGAGTCCGGAGCTGGCGCCGGCGGTGACGAACGCCGCCTCGGCGCCGAGCATGCGGGCGATGACGGTGCCCGCCGCCTCGTTGAGCTCGTCGATGTTCACCAGGGCCGTCGAGGCCTGGCGCATCGACTCGAGCGCCTCGAGGCGGAGCATGGAGCCGCCGTAACGCGTGGTCGTTCCCGAGCCGTGAATGACCGGACGGACGCCGAGCTTGCGATAGATCTCGGGGATCATGCGAGGCCTTCCTCTTTCATGGCGCGAACGGCGGTCTCGAAGGCGGTGAGAGTCTCGCCGAGGATCTCGTCGGTGTGGCAGGTGCCCACCAGGGCCCGCCCGCCGTTGAAGTCCACGTGATTGAGGATGAGTGCCTGCCTGAGCGCCCGGCTCTGCTCGGCGTTCTTCGCGTCGAGCCGCCGCCAGTCGACGTCCTGCACCGACTGATCCGATCCGTCGCGCGGCGGGGCGCCGGCGCCGAAGAAGATCTTCCAGTCGCTGTGATCGCCGTAGATCTTCCAGGGGACGCTCTCGCGCGCCAGGATCTCGTTCATGCCGTAGCGCAGCTTGGCGGCCTGCTGGTTGGCGAAGCGGATCGCCTGGCCGTCGGCCACCGAGGACAGCATCGCCACCCCCGCCGCGGCCGAGAGCGGATTGGCGTTGAACGTGCCCGCGTGGGCGATCTTGGCGCGGCGGTTCTCCTCCGCGCTCGGCTTGGTGGCCAGATAGCTCATCACGTCCTCGCGCCCCGCGCAGGCGCCGCCCGGAAGCCCGCCGCAGAGGATCTTGGCCATCGTGGTCAGGTCGGGCCGGATGCCGAGCATCGCCTGGGCGCCGCCGGGCGCCACGCGGAAGCCGGTGACGACCTCGTCGAAGATCAGCAGCACGTTCGCACGCCGCGTCTCCTCGCGCAGCGCCGCGACGAACGATGCCGGCGCCGGCACCGAGCCGAAGTGCCCGCCCGTCGGCTCGATGATCACCGCGGCCACGTCGCCCTTCGCGAGACGCTCGCGCACCGCGGCGATGTCGTTCGGGGGGAGCACCGAGACGAGATCGACGACTTCCGGCAGCTGACCGGCCTCGGGCTCGGCCTCGTAGGGCGGGCGTACGCCGATCTCGAGCCCCTCGTGCCAGCCGTGGAAGTGGCCCGCGAACTTGACGACGTGCCGCTTGCCCGTGAACGCCCGCGCCAGACGCACGGCCATGTGAGTGGCCTCGGTACCCGACGCGGTGAAGCGCACGCGCTCAGCGCTCGGCACCAGCCGGCAGACCCACTCGCCCCACTCCACTTCCTTCTCGTGACAGGCGCCGTAGTGAGTGCCGCGAAGCGCCTGCTCGCGTACGGCGTCCGCCACCTGCCGCGGATTGTGCCCGAGGAGCAAGGCTCCGTGGCCCATCCAGTAGTCGACGTAGCGGTTGCCGTCGACGTCCCACTTGTAGGGGCCATCAGCCCGCGCGACGTAGAGCGGGAACGGCTGCATCCGCCGATTGTCGTGAGTCACCGCGTCGGGGAAGAGGCGCCGGGCGCGCTCGTACAGGGCGCGCGAGGCGGGCAAGGCATCGACGTAACTGTCCTGCAACTTGGATGAGGCGGCGAGGCGAGCCATGCGGATTCTCCTCTCAGAAAGCGGTGACCTCTATCGACTGTTGAAGCTGCTCTCGTCCAAAGCGTAACGAAACACGACGCCGGTCAACGCGTCTCGGCGCTGACCGGCGTCGGGGAGCTCGGGAGGGCGGCGCGCTACTCGAGATCCAGCGGGTCGCGCTTGGGCCCCACCGTCTGCATCGTCTCGAAGCCGTTCTCGACCATGTCGCAGTAGAGCTCGACGCGGTTGCCGTCCGGATCGAAGAAATAGACGCTGCGCGTGACGTTGTGCTCGGCGGTGCTGTCGAGCGGAATCCCCATCCGCTTGAGCTCTTTGTAGGCGGCCTTCAGCTCCTCGAAGTTGTCCAGGCGCCAGGCCACGTGATGAAGGCCGGGCTGGGTCTTTGCCGGCGGCTCACCGGTCGCCTGCTGGAACAGCGCCAGATCGTGGTGCTCCTTGCCGAAGCTGAGGAACACGGCGCCGCGCTCGAGATTCTCGTGGGCCACCTTGAGCCCCAAGGTCTGCGTGTAGAAATCCCGCGATTTCTCGGCGTTCCGGACGTTCAGCACGATGTGACCGAGTCTCTTTGCCTGGATCATGGTGTCCTCCCCGGGGCCACGGGCCCCCGGCGCCAACCGCGTCGCCTCGAATTGGCCCTACTTTACCGCGCTTTGGCTCCCGGTGCGCAACCGCCGCATCCGCGCCCGATCCTCACGGCGCCGGCGAGCCGGCGGCAACCACCCGAGGCTTGCGGCGCTCGACGCCGGCCCGCACGAGGGGAACCAGATCGCGTCCGAACTCGATCGCGTCCTGCAGCGGGTCGAATCCACGGATCAGCACGGTGCCGGCGCCGGCGTCATAGTAGTCCAGCAGCGCGTCGGCGACCTGCTCCGCCGTCCCCACCAGCGCCGTGGTGCTGCCGGCCGCGCCGGTCGCGGCGGCGATCGCGGTCCACAGACGCTTGTCGTGGATCTCGCCCTGCGCGGCGAGATCGAGGAGCCGCTGCGAGCCGACGCTCTGCGGCCGCGCCGGGGTCTTCGTGCCGCCGCGTAGCTCGAGGATGCGCTCGAGAATGCCGCGCGCGCGGTCCCAGGCCTGGTCCTCGGTCGCGCCGAGGATCGGGCGCACCGAGACGCTGAAGCGCGGCGTCCGACCGGGAGGCGCCGCCGCGCGGACCTCGGCGATCGATTGGCGGATGGCCGCGACCGGCTCGCCCCAGAGCGCGTACACATCGCAGTGCCGGGCGCCGACGGCGAGCGCCGGGCCGGAGGCGCCGCCGAAGTAGATCGGAATCGCCGGGCGCTGGAGCGGCTTGACCTCGGAGAACGCGCCGCGCACCCGGTAGAACTCGCCGTCGAAGTCGAACGGGCGCTCGCTCGTCCACGTCCGGCGCAGGACCTCGAGATACTCGTCGGTGCGCCGATACCGCGCATCGTGGTCGAGGAAATCTCCGTCGCGCTGCTGCTCGACGTCGCTGCCGCCGGTGATGATGTGGAGCGCGATGCGTCCGCCCGTCACGTGGTCGAGCGAGGCGGCCTTGCGCGCGGCGAGCGTCGGCGCCACGAACCCGGGGCGATGCGCGATGAGAAACCCCAGCCGCGTCGTCGCCGCCGCGGCGTGCGCCGTGACCACGAAGCCGTCCGCGCCGGTGGAGCCGTAGCCCACCAGGACGCGGTCGAAGCCGCCGTCTTCGTGAACGCGGGCGAACTCGGCGATGAAGCGGGGATCGACCGCGCCGGTGATGATGGACTTGCCGTAGATCTCCGACGCGAGCGTCGTCGAGATCATGCCGATGATCTCGATTCCGGTGGTTCGCACGCTCATTCCCTGCTCACGGAGCCAACGCCTTCACCGAGGAGAGCGCCGTTCAGAAAGGTGCGTCCGGTGACGGGGACCGGGCTTTGGAGCGCCTGCATGACGAAGCACCCCCGCTCGGCGTTGCGCACGACCCGAGCGACCCGGTCGGGTGGGTCGGGCGAATCGATCTCGAGCGCGGTCTCGGCGCCCAGCATCCGGCCCTGGATCGTGTCGTTCAACACCGAGCCGTCCACCCGATAGCGCGCGGTCACGCGCATGCGCATCCCATTCACCGTGACCTTCAGCATGTGCCCGTACCGGGACACCTGGGTCATCAGTCAAAATGCGAGCGCAGCGCTGAAGTACATGAGAGGCGTGGGCGCCGAGCCGAGTCCGCCCAGGCTGGGGCCCTCGTCGGACGCGAACGTCATATGGCCCGAGCCACCCCGGCTGACGGTCGCAAGCTTCAGAAACGGCGTGACGAGATTGACGTCCGCCTCGAACACGATTTCGCGGGTCTCGATCTTTGGGTTCAATCCTTCAGGTATCGAAGTCATCGTCGCTCCTCACGACCGACGCAGTCGCTCGAGGGTCTTGACCGTCTCGGTCGGCTCCGGCCTGCGCGTGTAGTCAGGATCGGCGTCGACCGTGCGGACGATGCCCTGGCGATCGATCACGAATCGGGCCGGCACGGGGAGCCGCCACGTGCCGTCACCGTTGCCACGCGCGAGATCGATGCCGAACCTCATGTAGATCTCGCGAAGATCGTCGGGCAAGGTGAAGGTCAGTCCGTATGATTCCGCGACGCGATTGCCGAAGTCGCGCAGCATCTCGAACGCGAACGCCTCGGGTTCCTGGGTCTCACGCGGTGTCCTGGCCACCTGGGGAGAGATGACTGCCAGGCTCGCCCCGGCTTCGGTGATCTCGGGCAGCGCCCTCTGCAGAGCTGCCAGCTCCGCGTTGCAGTAGGGTCACCAGCGGCCGCGGTAGAAGGACAGCACGACCGAGCCGCGAGCTCGTAGCTCGGCGAGACTCACCTGGCGACCGCCGGCGTTGGGCAACGTGAAGTCCGGCGCCGGCTGGCCCACCTTCGTGATCCGGCTCATGATCCCTGAGGCCCGGAGATCCTCCACGCTGCGCTCCATGATCGCCCGCGCCTCGACCGGGATCCGCGCCTTGGACGCCTCGCGTAGCTTGTCAAGCTGTTCCTGCAACATCATCGCGTCCTCCTTGAGCGAGTTGGATCAGTCGGACCGTACCACAATCTTTACGGGGTTGTTCCGGTCGGCGGAATGCGCGAGATGCCGCGTGCCCGTGGTTAAAAAGAATTGCCCCGCCGGCCGTTGCAGGCCAGCGGGGCAGGGACGGCGAGATCGGAACGCTCGGTTACGCGATCACCCGGTTGAGGAAGCGCTCCGGCGGCCGCTCGCCCCACTGGGAGACGAGCCCGTCTTCCGCCGAGATCAGGTTCGAGCCGTTCTTCGCGTTCAGCCGGTCCGTGTCCGACCAGTGCTCGTGTACCCGACCCCACGGATCCGACCAGTAGTCGTAGATCTGGCTCCCGAGCAGGTGCCGTCCGATTCCCCACATGTGCTCGTACTTGCCGAGCTTGCGCAGGTGCTCGTGGCCGGTGAAGACGTCGTCGATGTCGGCCACCTCGAACGAGAAATGGTTCAGGCCGGCCCGCTCGTTGCGGACGCAGAAGAACACGTGGTGGTCGACGTACGTGCCGCCGCGGTCGAGCCGATTGAACGAGCCGATGATGTTGTCCTTGCTGCCGGCGTACACGTCGTCGGAGCAGATGAAGCCGAGCGTGTCGCGAAACCACCGCGCCGTCTCCACGACCTTCGGCGAGGCCATGACGCCGTGGCCGATCCGCTTGACCCGCGCCGGACCCTGGTGGATCCGCATCACCTTACCGGCGCGCTTGAGGCCCTCGGAGCCGAGGTTGAGCGGCTGGCGCTTCACCGTGATCGGCTTGAGCTTCTTGATGCCGTACACCACCTCGACCTGATAGCCGTTGGGCTCCTTCAGCCGAACCCGCTTGCCGCCGCCGGGCTCGTCGATGTCCTCGACGTCCGAGGCGCCCGGCGCCTTGGCGACCTTCTTCAGGTCTTGCAGGCTCGCCGCGTAGTAGGCGAGCCCGATAAAGCCCGGATCACCCTTCTCCGTGACGTGGATGTGATGGGGCGCGTCGGTGCCCCGCATGTAGAGCGCGGTGTTCGTCCGCGCCGCGCGCACCATGCCGAAGTTGGTGAGGAACTCCTCCGCCACGTCGAGGTCCGGCGAGCGGAGCCGCCCGTACGCCAGGTCCGTCACCTTGATCAGTGCCATCGCCCTGTCCTCCTGTTTTCCGACGCTCGCCATGCTAGACCACCGTCCATCTCAGGGCAAGAAGCGCGAGTGGGGCGCAGGCTGGTGGCTTCAGGACCCCGCCGAACTGATTCACTGCTGGCCCAGGTAGGCCTCGCGGATCCGCGCGTCGCGTGCGAGCTTCGACGGCGCGCCCTCGGCGACGATGCGGCCCTGCTCGAGCACGTACGCCCGGGCGGCGATCGCGAACGCCTGGACGATGTTCTGCTCGACCAGCAACACCGCGACGCCCTCGGCGTGGATGCCGGCGACGACCTCGAACACCTGATCGACGATCTGGGGCGCCAGGCCGAGCGACGGCTCGTCGAGCAGCAAGAGCCGGGGCATGGCCATCAGCGCGCGCCCGATCGCCACCATCTGCTGCTGGCCTCCCGAGAGCGAGCCGGCCGGCGTGCGCCGGCGCTCGCGCAGGACTGGAAACGTCGCGTAGACTCGCTCGAGGCTCTGT
>QHSQ01000274.1 GCA_003221615.1 Candidatus Rokuibacteriota bacterium
AAACAGCCCATCTGCACGTTGGCGACTTCGGCGCTGGCTGGTTGAGCTAGGTGGTCGCGGGCGCGGGGCTGACGGTCGGTCGCGAGACCACGGGCTCTTCGCGGATGGCGAGCGCCAGGCCGGCGGCGATGAAGCCCATGATGGCCGCGGACACGAACGCGATCTCGTAGCCGCCGGTCCACTCGTAGATCCAGCCGGCCAGCGCCGCGCCGAGCGCGGAGCCCACCTGGTGCGAGAAGAAGATCCAGCCGGAGAGCTCGCCGACCGAGTAGCGCCCGAAGATGTTCGCGGTGAGCGTCGTCGTCGGCGGCACGGTCGAGATGTAGTTGAGCCCGAAGATCGCGGCCCACACATGCAGTGACGGCGCGTTCCAGACGTAGAGCAGGAACAGAAGCGAGACGCCGCGGAAGAAGTAGTAGAACGCCAGCGGCCCTCGCCGGCCGAGCCGGTCGCAGATCCAGCCCGACGAGATCGTGCCCACCACGTTCATGGCGCCCATCACCCCGAGCGCCGTCGAGGCCTGGAGCTCGCTGAAGTTGTGCTCGAGGGCGTGCGGCATGAAGTGCGTGAGCACCATCCCGTTGGAGGTGTAGCCGCAGACGAAGAACGTCGCCATCAGGAGCCAGAACTGCGGCACGTACATCGCCTCCTGGAGGCGCACGCGCTGCGACTTCTCCACGGCCGCCAACTGCGCCGCGGCGAGAGCCGTTCCGGTCGCGCCGTAGGGGCGCACACCACGCTCGGCGGGGTCGTCGCGGATGAAGAACAGCGCGATCGGGAGCACGACGGCGAGCAGCGCGACGCCGAGCCAGAGATAGCTCGTGCGCCAGCCGAACCAGAGCGTGAGCACCGAGGCGAGCGGAATCATGACGAGCTGTCCCGCTGACATGCCCCCGGCCGAGATCCCGATGGCCATGCCGCGTCGGGCTTCGAACCATCGGGCGGCCACGGTCGATCCCGTCGTCATCGAGGCGCCGCCGGCGCCGAGCGCCATGAGGAATCCGGTCGTGACGTACACGTGCCAGAGTTTTTGCACGTAGGAAGCGCCGATCGAGCCGATGCCCAGCAGGAGGAGCGAGACGATGACGATCCGCCGTGGCCCCCAGCGATCGGCGAGACGGCCCACCACAGGACCCGCCGCGCCCAGGAGCAGCAGCGAAATAGCCGCAGCTCCGGAGAGGGCGCCGCGGCCCCAGCCGAACTCCGCCTCCATGGGTTTGATGTAGACGCCGAAGACCGACCGGATGCCCGACGCGGCCAGCATGCAGACCGTCACGGCACCCAGCACGATCCACGCCGGGTGCACGCGGCGGATCGAGCTCACGGGCCTTAGGATACCGGCCCTCCGCGTGGGGATTCGCACCGTATCGAGAAAGACCAACGCGGACCTGGGCGTCTGGCGGAGGACGCCAGACGCCCAGGCCAATCGCTAGTGGGCGACCGCGGCCTTTGGCCGGAGGACGATCTTCTCGCCCTCCGCGTCGACCGTGACCGTGTCGCCGTCGTTCAGCTCGCGCTGCAGCAGCTTGAGCGAGAGCGGGTCCTGAACCAGGCGCTGGATGGTCCGCTTGAGCGGCCGCGCCCCGAACGTCGGGTCATAGCCCTCGCGTCCGAGGAGGCTCCGGGCCGCGTCGGTCACCTCGAGCTCGATCCGCCGCGCCGCGAGCCGGCGCCGGAGGTGTCCGAGCTGGATGTCCACGATCCGGGCGATCTCGTCGCGGCCGAGCGGCGAGAAGATCACCACCTCGTCGATCCGGTTGAGAAACTCCGGCCGGAGCGTGTTGCGCAGCTCCTGCATCAGGAGCGGGCGAACCTTCTCGGGCTTCTCGTACTCGCGGAAGATGTGGCTCCCGAGATTCGACGTCATGATCACGACCGTGTTCCGGAAGTCGACCGTGCGCCCGTGACCGTCGGTCAGCCGCCCGTCGTCGAGCAGCTGGAGCAGGACGTTGAAGACGTCCGGATGCGCCTTCTCGATCTCGTCGAAGAGAATGACCGAGTAAGGCCGGCGCCGGACCGCCTCGGTGAGCTGGCCGCCCTCGTCGTAGCCGACGTATCCGGGCGGGGCGCCGATCAGACGGGCCACCGTGTGCTTCTCCATGTACTCGGACATGTCGATGCGGATCATGGCACGCTCGTCGTCGAAGAGGAATTCGGCGAGCGCCCGGGCCAGCTCGGTCTTGCCCACGCCGGTCGGCCCGAGGAACAGGAACGAGCCGATGGGCCGGTTGGGATCGGCAAGGCCCGACCGCGCGCGCCGGACCGCGTTGGCCACGGCGCGAATCGCGTCGTCCTGGCCGATGACGCGAAGGCCGAGCCGATCTTCCATGTTGACGAGCTTCTGGATCTCGCCCTCGAGGAGCCGCGTGACCGGGATGCCCGTCCACTTGGCGACGGTGACGGCGATGTCCTCCTCGTCGACCTCCTCGCGCAGCATACGACCCTGCGCGTGCTGGTCGGCCAGTCGCGCGTCGAGGTCCTTCAGCTGCTTCTCGAGCGTCATCAAGGTGCTGTAGCGGAGCTCGGCGGCGCGGTTCAGATCGCCCCGCCGCTCGGCGTCGGCCATCGCGTGCCGCGTCGTCTCGATCTCTTCCTTGATCTTGCCGATCTGCGTGATGCCTTCCTTCTCGGCCTGCCACCGCGCCTTGAGGCCGTCGCCCTTCTCGGAGAGCTCGGCCAGCTCGGCGTCGATCTTGGCCAGGCGCTCGCGCGAGACGGCGTCTTCCTCGCGCGCCACCGACACGCGCTCGATCTGCAGCTGCATCACGCGACGCTGGATCTCGTCGATCTCCTGCGGCATCGAGTCGATCTGCATCCGGATCCGCGCCGCGGCTTCGTCGACCAGGTCGATCGCCTTGTCGGGCAGGAACCGGTCGCCGATGTAGCGATGCGACAGCACCGCCGCCGCCACCAGTGCTCCGTCCTTGATCTTCACCTTGTGGTGCACCTCGTACTTGTCCTTCAGGCCGCGCAGGATCGCGATCGTGTCCTCGACCGAAGGCTCGCGGACCATGACCGGCTGGAAGCGCCGCTCGAGCGCCGCGTCCTTCTCGATGTGCTTTCGGTACTCGTCGAGGGTCGTCGCACCCACGCAGCGCAGCTCGCCGCGCGCCAGGGCAGGCTTGAGCATGTTGGCCGCGTCCACCGCGCCTTCGGCGGCGCCGGCGCCCACGAGCGTGTGGAGCTCGTCGATGAAGCAGATGATCTGGCCGTTGGACTCGACGATCTCCTTCAGGACGGCTTTGAGCCGGTCCTCGAACTCACCGCGGTATTTCGAGCCCGCCACCAGCGAGCCGATATCGAGCGCCACCAGCGTCTTGCCCTTCAATCCTTCGGGCACGTCGCCGGCGACGATCCGCTGGGCGAGCCCCTCGACGATGGCCGTCTTGCCGACGCCGGGCTCGCCGATGAGCACGGGGTTGTTCTTGGTGCGGCGCGAGAGCACCTGGATCACCCGGCGAATCTCTTCGTCGCGGCCGATGACCGGGTCGAGCTTGCCGCGGCGCGCGAGGTCGGTGAGGTCGCGAGAGTAGCGCTGGAGCGCCTGGTACTTCTCCTCGGGGTTCGGGTCGGTGACGCGCTGG
The DNA here is from genome assembly GCA_003221615.1 of Candidatus Rokuibacteriota bacterium. Classification (GTDB taxonomy): domain Bacteria; phylum Methylomirabilota; class Methylomirabilia; order Rokubacteriales; family CSP1-6; genus AR31. The sequence continues at coordinate 3,585 of QHSQ01000274.1, forward strand.
TTGCCGCGAATCTCCACGAGCGCCTTGTAGATCGCCTCGGCATTGATGCCGGCTCCCGCCAAGGTGCGGCCCGCGGCTCCGTCGCGGTCCTGGGCGAGCGCCAGCAGGAGGTGCTCGGTCGAGACGTACTCGTCCTTGAGCCGCTCGGCCTCCTTCTGCGCGCGCTCGAGGGTTTGCCGCGTGCGGTCGCCGAGATACTGGCCGCTGCCGCCCTTCACCGCCGGCAGCTTGCCGAGCGCCGCCTCGAGCTCACGCTGGATCGCCTCCGGACGCGCCCCGAGCTTGGCCAGCACGGGCCCCACGACGCCTTCACGCTGTTCGAGGAGCGCCGAGAGCAGATGCTCGGGCTCGATCGCCTGATGATTGTGCTGATCGGCCTTCGACTGCGCCGCCTGCAGGGCTTCCTGCGCCTTCACGGTCAACTTGTCCAGTCTCATTGCTCCGCTCTTCCTCTTGTTCTGAGATTCGTCTCGTCAGCCCAGGTACGCGCGCGGGTTGTCGGCGCGCAGCGCCTTGAGCTTCTCGTACAGCTCGCGTTCGGCCGGCGTCACGTCGCTCGGGATCACGATCCGTACCGCCACCAGCTGATCGCCGGCGCCGCCTCCTTTGAGACGCGGCATGCCGTACCCGGGCAGCCTGAACGTGCGCCCGCTCGACGTCGCGGGCGGGATCTTCATCGACACCTTGCCGCGCAGGGTCGGAACTTCGATGCTCGTGCCCAGCGCGGCCTCGGGCGCCGTCACCGGGAGCGTCAAGTGGATGTCGTCGCCCTTGCGCTCGAAGAACGGATGCGGCGCGACCGTGACGCTCAGATAGAGGTCACCGCGCGTCCCCGCACCGCCGGCGCCCTCGCCGGAGACGCGTACGCGCTGGCCGCCCTTCACGCCCGCTGGGATCTTCACGTCGACCTGACGGCGAACCTGCTGCCAGCCCCCTCCGCCGCAGGTCGTGCACGGCTGCCGCTTGACGTGGCCGGAGCCATGGCAGGTCGCGCACGGTTCCTCGATGTCCATCGCAAAGGTCTTGCGGGTTCCGTGAAACGCCTCGTCGAGCGAGATCTCGATGCCGGCCTGGACATCGCCGCCGCGCGCGCTCTGGCCGCCCTGGAAGAGGTCCTCGAGCCTGACGCCTTCACCTCGCGGCCCTCCGCCGCGACCGCCCATGTCGCCGAAGATCGTGCGAAAGAAGTCGGAGAAGTCGCCGGCGCCGCCAATGTCGCCGCCGTACTCGACCCTGAACCCTCCACCGGGACCGCCGCCGGGCGGAGCCTGGGTGTAACGCTGCCAATCCGGGCCGAGCGAGTCGTAACGGCGCCGCTTCTCGGGATCCGACAACACCTCGTAGGCTTCGTTGATCTCCTTGAAGCGGTCGGGGGAGTCCTTGCCCTTCGCGACGTCCGGGTGGTGCTTCCTCGCGAGCCGCCGATAGGCGGACTTGATCGTCTTGTCGTCGGCCTTTCGGTCGACTCCTAGAATCCGGTAGTAGTCCTTGAAATCGACGGCCATGTCCAAGCTATCTCATAGAGAGTATAGCAGATGATTTTAGTCTTTCACGCTAAGGTCGGCCTGTACGCTAGCCTGTATCATCGCCGAAGCTATTTAGATCCCTGGACTTACCCGCGCCCGACGCGGAAGGCCACGTACAGCGACATTGCCCCACGCTGGAGGAGGACCGTGAGGGGGTCGCCCTCCTTCATATCGCGCGTGAGCCGCTCGAAGTCGGCCATCGTCCGGACGGTCTGGCCGTTGAGCTGCTTGACGATGTCGCCGCGCTGCACGCCGGCTTCCGCCGCCGGGGTCCCGTCTTCCACCCGGAACACGATGACCCCGTCGGTCGACCTCAGATTGAGCTGGCGGGCGATCTCCGGCGTCACCGGACGCACCTCGAGCCCCAGCATCGAGCGCGCGCGGCCGCCGCCGGGGCGCTGCTGCTGGGCCTGACGCTCGTCAGGCGCCTGGCCGACCTTGACCTCGACGACCTTCTCGGCCTGGTCGCGCAGGATCTTCAGCTTGGCCGTGCGGTCGGGAGCGAAGAAGCCAACGGCGCGTTGCAGGTCGCCGGTGCCTTCCATCGGACGTCCTTCGAACTCGAGCAGGATGTCGCCCGGCTTCAGGCCGGCCTTCGAGGCCGGGCTGTCCGGCATGACCTCGTTAATCAGGACACCCTTGGCGTCTTTCGAGCCGAACGAGCGCGCGAGCTCGGGCGTGAGCGGCTGGATCGACACGCCGAGCCAGCCGCGGGTCACGCGGCCCTTGTCGCGGAGCTCCGCATAGATCTTGCGCGCCATGTTCGAGGGGATCGCGAAGCCGATGCCCGAGCCACCCGCGACGATCGCCGTGTTGATGCCGACCACTTCGCCCTGCATGTTCACGAGCGGCCCGCCGGAGTTGCCCGGGTTGATCGCGGCGTCGGTCTGGAGAAAGTCGTCGAACGGTCCCTGGTCGAGCTGCCGCGCCTTGGCGCTGATGATGCCGGCCGTCACGGTCGCCTGAAGCCCGAACGGCGAGCCGACGGCCAGGACCCAGTCGCCGACCTGGATCCGATCGGAATCACCCAGGCGGGCATACTTGAACGAGGTCTTGCCGTCGTCGAGCTTGAGCACCGCGAGGTCGGTCTTTTTGTCCACGCCGATGACCTTCGCCCGATGCTTGCCGCCGTCGAGGGTCACCACCTCGATCTCGGTGGCCTTGTCGACCACGTGCGCATTGGTGAGCGCGATCCCGGTCGGATCGACGATGACACCCGAGCCCAGGCTGCGCTGTGGGATTCGCTCGGGCACCTCGCCGAAGAAGCGCCGGAAGAACTCCTCCCCGAAATACTCCTCGAACGGCGTCCGGCCCTGGGGTCCGGCTCCTCGAGACACCGTGTTGATGTTGATCACGGCGGGCTTGATGGCGTCCGCGATCGACGCGAAGGTGCCACCCTGGGGCGGCATCTGGACCGGAACGACGGGGATCGGGCTGACGGGCGCCGGCGCCGCCAGCGGGGGACGGCGCAGCTCCGCTCGGGACGCCGAAAACGCGCCCAAGGCGACACCCGCCACCAGGGCGAGCGCCAGCGCCGCGACAAAGTTCCGCCGCTTGAGCTGCATCATCGCGTCGCCTCCATCGTACTCTCACCGGCGAGGGCCCGCCGGAGCCGCTCACCCTCCAGAGTCTCGGTCCGCTTCAGCTCCCGAGCTGCCGCGATCAGGACGGCCTTCTTCGTCGTCAGGATTCCCCGGACTCTGTCGTGGATGCGCTCGAGGATCGCCCGCACCTCCTCGTCGATCGCCCGGGCGGTCTCCTCGCTGTACTCGCGGTCGCCGCCGACCCCGCTTCCCTTGAGGAACAGCGGCGTGTGCTCGCCGTAGCTCGCCAGGCCCAGGCGCTCCGACATTCCGTACTTGGTGACCATGAGGCGCGCGATCTCGCTGGCGCGCTCGAGGTCGTTGTGTGCGCCGGTCGAGACCTCGCCGTACACGAGCTCTTCGGCGACACGGCCGCCCAGGAGCACCGCGATCCGATCGTCCAGCTCGCTGCGCGTCATCAGGAAGCGCTCTTCCGTCGGCAGCTGATAGGTCATCCCGAGCGCGGCGATGCCTCGGGGGATGATCGTCACCTTGTGGACCGGATCGGCGTGCGCGACGGACGTGGCCACGAGCGCGTGACCCATCTCGTGGTGCGCGACGATATCGCGCTCCTTTTCCGAGAGCACGCGGCTCTTCTTCTCCAGCCCGGCCACGACGCGGTCGATCGCCTCCTCGAAATCGGCCATCTCGACCGCGTTCTTCTCCTTGCGGGCCGCAAGCAGAGCCGCCTCGTTCACGATGTTCGCGAGGTCGGCGCCGGCGAAGCCGGGCGTGCGGGCCGCGATGACGCCGAGATCGACGCCCGGCGCCAGGACCACCGCTCGGGCGTGCAGTCTCAAGATGGCCTCACGGCCTCGCAGATCCGGCTTGTCGACGACGACCTGACGGTCGAAGCGGCCGGGCCGCAGGAGCGCCTGATCGAGCACCTCCGGACGGTTCGTCGCCGCCATGATGATGACGCCCTTCGACGAGTCGAAGCCGTCCATTTCGGCGAGAAGCTGGTTCAGCGTCTGCTCGCGCTCGTCGTGGCCACCGACGAAGCCCGTGCTGCCCGCGCGCGATTTCCCGATGGCGTCCAGCTCGTCGATGAAGATGATGCAGGGCGCCTTGTCCTTCGCCTGCTCGAAGAGGTCGCGCACCCGCGCGGCGCCGACGCCGACGAACATCTCGACGAACTCCGAGCCCGACAGCGTGAAGAACGGCACGTCGGCCTCCCCGGCCACGGCGCGGGCGAGAAGCGTTTTGCCCGTTCCCGGCGGGCCGACGAGCAGGACGCCCTTCGGGAGGCGGCCGCCGAGGCGCTGGTACTTCTTCGGGTTCTTCAGGAAGTCCACGATCTCGATGAGCTCCGCCTTCGCTTCGTCGACGCCGGCGACGTCGCTGAAGGTCGTCTTCAGCTCCTTGCGGTCGAAGATCTTGTGCTTGGAGCGGCCGAACGAGAGCGCCTGCGTCGGCCCGCCGCCCACGCGGCGCATGAGGAACATCCAGATCCCGATCATGACCGCGAGCGGGATGACCCAGCCGAAGAGGAGATCTTTCCAGAACGTCGTCTCGACCTTGCCGGCGAACTCCACGCGGTGCTGCTCGAGCTCGCGCACGAGCGACTGCTCATCGACGCCCGGAATGCGCGTCGCGCTGAAGACGCGGACGTCGTCGTCGGAGCCCAGCATCTGGCGCAGACGGTCGCCGGCCGCGCTCGGCGGGGCCGGGAGGGCGCCCGGTTTCGCGAGGCCGCGGATCTCGCGCTCGGTGAGCGCGACCTTCTCGATCTTGTCGGCGCGCAGCAGGTCGAGGAACTTCGACATCGGGAGGTCAACGGAGCGGGGAGCGAGGAGCCATGACTGCAGGAACGACAAGACGAGCGCCGCCACGAGCACGTAGGCGAGAGAGAATTGGATGCGCTGGGTAAGCTGCGGCTTCATTCGTGCGACTCGCGAATCATGCTATCGACCAGGCCGCAGAGTGTCAAACTGCCCGCCATTTACCCTTGACAGTACAGGACGTTTGCCCTACAAAAACCGCTGAAACGTCCATGTGACTTTGGGAACAAGCTCGTCGTC
>QHSQ01000550.1 GCA_003221615.1 Candidatus Rokuibacteriota bacterium
TGGCCCCTTGCCCGTCTCGCGCGCGGGCTCGAGCGGACGCACGCTCTTCCCGCAAATTGGCCGCTCGCCTACTACCGCGACAAATCGTTCTACGTGATGCGCAACGACGCGCGCGACCGATTCGGCACGGCACTCGAGCACCGGTTTACCCGACGCCAAATCAAGGCAATGCTGGCCAACGCTGGGTTCACGGAGATCACGTTCTCTGACCGCCCGCCGTACTGGTGCGCGTCGGGCGTGAAGCGTAATCGGGCGTCGCGATGACCAGGGTCGTCCATCTCATCACGAGCCTGGATTCCGGTGGGGCCGAGATGATGCTCGTCAAGCTGCTGGCGGGCATCGATCGCGCGCGGTTCGACGGGTGCGTCGTGTCGATGACAGGCGGGGGCAGCCTGGTCCGCGCGGTCGAATCCCTTCGGGTCCCCGTGTATACCCTGGCGCTTCGCCGAGGCGTGCCGAGTCTCCGAGGGTTTCTGCGGTTCGTGCATCTTTTGCGGCGTGAGCGGCCCCATATTCTTCAGACCTGGCTCTACCACGCCGACCTGATGGGGCTCGCGGCGAGTCGTCTGGGCGCGGTACCCCGCCTCGCCTGGAACCTGCGCTCCTCGCACGTCGACATGTCCTGCTACTCGTGGTTATCGGGCGCCGTCTTGAGAACGGCGGCCCGACTCGCCGCCTGGCCGGACGTCGTGGTGGTGAATTCGCAGGCCGGCAAAGCATCTCACGCGTCGCTCGGCTACCACCCGCGCCGGTGGGCCGTGATTCCGAACGGATTCGACGTGAAGCAGTACCGGCCGGATCGTGACGCTCGAGTCAGCGTGCGCCAGGAGCTCGGCTGTGACCTAGACGCGCCGCTCATCGGGCTCGTCGCGCGTTACGATCCGATGAAGGACCACGAGACGTTTTTGCGTGCCGCCGCGCTCTTGGGGCGCCGAGAACCCGGCGCCCGATTCGTCCTCGTCGGACGTCACGTGGACCGACGTAATCAGGTGCTCGTCCAGACGATCGCCGAGCTCGGCCTTGGATCGGCCGTTTTCCTGCTCGGCGAGCGCACCGACATTCCGAGGCTCATGGCCGCCCTCGACCTTTTCTCGCTGTCGTCGGCCTTCGGCGAGGGCTCGCCAAACGTCGTTGGAGAGGCGATGGCCAGTGGTGTGCCGTGCGTGGTGACGGACGTCGGCGACGCCGCACGGATGGTCGGCGAGACGGGGCGTGTGGTGCCCCCTCGCAGCCCAGCTTCGCTGGCCGACGCGTGGTCGGCGCTGCTGGCTCTCGACGCTGACGAGCGCGCGCGACTCGGGATCGCGGCCCGGCGTCGCATCGAGGCGGGCTTTGCGCTCTCCGATATCGTCGCCCAGTACGAAGACCTCTACGAGGGGCTCGCGGCCGGATGTGCGGGATAGCCGGTCTCGTTGACCTGGCCCGGCGCTCGGACGCCGAGCAGATCCGGAAGACGGTCACACGCATGATCGAGCCGATTGCGCACCGAGGGCCCGACGACGACGACGTCTGGGTCGACGTCGAACATGGTCTAGGGCTCGGCCACCGCCGTCTCGCGATCGTCGATCTTTCGGCTCACGGGCGCCAACCGATGCCCTCGGCGAGCGGGCGTTACGTCATCAACTACAACGGCGAGGTCTACAACTTCCTCGAGCTGCGTCAGGATCTCGGCCGGCTGGGCCACCGTTTCCGTGGGCGCTCGGATACGGAGGTCATGCTCGCCGCGATCGACGCATGGGGTCTCGAGAGCGCGCTCGATCGCTTCAACGGGATGTTCGCGTTCGCGCTCTGGGATCGCGAGGCGCGCGCGCTGCACCTCGTGCGCGATCGGGCCGGAGAGAAGCCTCTCTACTACACTCGCATTGGGCAAACGTTTGCGTTTGGATCCGAACTCAAGGCGCTGCGGGCCCACCCCGAGTTCTCCGCAGAGATCGACCGCGACGCGCTGGCGCTCTTCTTGAGGCACGGCTATGTCCCGTCGCCGCTCTCGATCTACCGAGGCGTCTTCAAGATGCCACCCGCCACCCGACTCAGTGTGTCGATCGATGACGGCGACGCGTCTCCTACACCAGTGGGGTACTGGTCGGCGGCCGAGGTCGCGGAGCGCGGCGTGCGGCAGCCGTTCGAAGGCTCTGCAGACGACGCGCGCGTCGCTCTCGACAAGCTCCTGGGCAACGCCGTAAAACGCCGGATGGTGGCCGACGTCCCGCTTGGAGTGTTCCTCTCAGGGGGGGTCGACTCCTCGACGATCGTCGCGCTGATGCAGGCGCAGAGCACCACTCCCATACGCACGTTCTCGATCGGCTTTCACGAAGTCGACTACGACGAGGCCGACCACGCGCGCGCGGTCGCGCGCCATCTCGGAACCGAGCACACTGAGCTCTATCTCGCGCCTAAAGAGGCCCTTGCGGTGATCCCGCTCCTTTCGGACATCTATGACGAGCCCTTCGCCGATTCCTCGCAGATCCCGACGTTTCTCGTCTCGCGGCTGGCCCGGCAACGAGTGACGGTAAGCCTCTCGGGCGATGGGGGCGACGAGCTGTTCGGCGGGTACACACGATATCTCATGTGCGAAAACCTCTGGCGACGCGTCGGCTGGC
>QHSQ01000551.1 GCA_003221615.1 Candidatus Rokuibacteriota bacterium
GGCGGTAAGAAGGCCTGACGCTGCTCCTCGGTGCCCCAGACGAGGATCGACGCGGAGCCGAGGCGACCGCCGCTGTCGTAGTAGGGCGGCAGCGAGAGGTCGAGGCGGTCGACCTCCTCCTCGAGGATGATCGCGTGATCGACGTCGAGCCCGCCGCCGCCGTACTTCGCGGGCGCGGTCGGATGGAGCCAACCCTTGGCGCCGAGCTTGCGGCCGAGATCACGCAGCTCGAGATAGCGGCGATAGTTGTCCTCGGCCGACGTTGGCGTGCGCGCCACGGACGCCGGCACGTTCGCCTCGAGCCACGCGCGGACTTCACGCCGGAACCGCTGCTGCTCTTCTGTGTACGTGACCTCGAAGTCCATATCGTCTCCTCTGATCCCCCGGGACCGGCCCCTGGCACGTGCCTGGGAAGGTAGCACAGGCGTACGATAGGCGGGTCACGTAAGGGGGTTGGAGCATGGCACATCGACGTACGCTTCGCGGCTTGATCTGGGCTTCGCTTACTCTCCGGCTGGCCGGGCTGGTGCTCGATGCCTTCTGGCACGCGGAGCACTCCGACTTCGATGCCGTGACCGGGAACGAGATGATCGAGCATCTGAGGACGGTGCATCTGCCGATCTACATCGGCGTGTTCTTCGTCGTCGTGACGACTGCGCTGGCGCTTCTTCGTCAGATCGAGCGGTCCGAGCGCGGCGCGGCCCTGCCGATCGCCTTTGCGGGCGCCCTGATCTCAGCGGCCGGTGAGAGCTGGCATGCCTACACGCATCTGCAGCTGAGTACGCACGGCGGCCCGCTTGCGGCGTCCGTCTCGTTCTTGGGCTTTCTGGTAGTGGTCGGCGCGATGTGGCTGAGCCGCGGCGGTCGGCGCCGCGCCGCTGAAGACGTCGACCGGCGACGAGCGGCCTAGCTCGGGACCGGCGGGCTAGCCGACTTCGCCACGGATCTTCGTGTGGAGCGCGCCGAGCACGTCGATCATCGCGGCGACGGAGCGCGCACCGGCCTGGAAGATCGCGGTGGCGTTCAGGGCGACCCACTGGAAGCCCATCGCCTTGAGCTCGACGACACGCGCCACCACCCGCTCGTGCTCGACGTAGAATTTCTTGCCCGCGGCATCACGCGGCGGCGAGGCGACCATCGCCTGCAGACCGATCGACGCCGGATCGCGCCCGGCCGCCTCGGCGTGCCGCCGGATGGTGTCGATGACCACCCGCGCGCTCGCCGCGTCGGCAATCTGGTTGCCGAGCCAGCCGTCGCCGAGCTCGGCGACTCGGCGTAGCGCGCGCTCGGAGCGGCCGCCGATCCAGATCGGCAGCCGGCTTCCCTGCGGGGGCTTCGGCTCCATCCCGATCGACGTGATGTGGTAGTGGCGGCCCTTGAAGTCGACCTGCGCGTCGTTCCAGTAGGTCCGCAAGAGACGGATCATCTCGTCCATGCGCGCGCCGCGCGTGTGAAAGTCCTCGCCGAGCGCTTCGTACTCCGACTCCTGCCAGCCGACGCCCACACCCAGGCGCACGCGGCCGCCCGAGAGCGTGTCGAGCGTGCTCACCTGCTTGGCGACCAGGGTCGGGTGGCGCTGCGGCAGCACGAGCACCTCGGTGCCGAGGGTCACGCGCGTCGTCACGGCGGCCATGTACGAGAGGGCCATCAACGCCTCGAGGATCGGCATCTGCGGCGGATACGGCCCGGGCGGGCGGCCTTCGATCGGGTAGCCCATCACGACGTGGTCGAACATGTCGATGTGGTCGTAGCCGATCTGCTCGATGGCCTGGGCGAGGCGCACGACACCCTGCGGGCCTTCGCGATAGGAGACGCTCGGGAACTCGACGGTCAGCTTCATGCCCCGATCAATATATCCCCAGGTGCTGGCGCAGGTCGAGGCCGCCACGCGCGAGCTCGGAGGCCGAGCCCTCGACCACGACACGGCCGCTGTTCAGGACGACGATATCGTCGGCCACGTCGAACACGAGCTTGGCGTTCTGCTCCACGAGCACGATCGAGAGCCCCTGAGCTTTCAAACGCCGAATGGTCGCCATGACCTCGGCAACGATCTGGGGCGCCAGGCCCTCGGATGGCTCGTCCATCAGCAGCACGCGCGGGTTCGACATCAGGGCGCGCCCGATCGCCAGCATCTGCTGCTCGCCGCCCGAGAGCGACCCGGCGATCTGCTTACCGCGCTCCCGGAGCCGCGGGAACAGATCGGAGACCGAGTCGAGGGTCCACGGCATCGGCACCTCGCCGTGGGGCTTGCGCCCTGCCACGGCGAGGTTCTCGCGCACGGTGAGGCTGCGAAACACGCGTCGCCCCTGCGGTACCAGCGCCACGCCGAGGGCCGCGATGGCCTCGGGCGTGCGCCCGGTGACGGCGCGCCCGTACACGCTGACGGCGCCGTGACGGGGTGGAAGCAGGCCGACCGTGACGTTGATTGAGGTCGACTTGCCGGCGCCGTTGCGTCCGAGGAGGCCGAGCAGGCGCCCCTCGCCCAGCCGGAAGGACACGCGGTGCAGCACGTGGCTGTCGCCGTAGAAGGCGTCGACTTCCTCGAGCGCGAGCGCCTCGGTCGCCAAGGCGCTCACTATAGCAAGGCTGCTAGTCGCC